>JAEWRJ010000139.1 GCA_023460055.1 Bacillota bacterium
GGTTATGAGAACTTTATCCCCGTCGCCTACGCCCACATGGGCCGCACCGACTGGAACCAGGAAGACGCCAGGCGCTACCGCGACCAGATCGTGGAAAGCGTCGTGCCGCTGACAGGGAAGCTCTACCGTGAGCAGGCCCAGCGCATCGGCATCAGCGATATGAAAAACTACGATTACTCCCTGATGTTCCTGTCGGGCAACCCCACCCCCAAGGGCGAGGAAGCCTACATGGTCGAGCAGGCCAAGGTGATGTATAA
This sequence comes from Bacillota bacterium, assembly GCA_023460055.1. Taxonomy (GTDB): domain Bacteria; phylum Bacillota; class Clostridia; order Christensenellales; family Aristaeellaceae; genus UBA1038. Next base: position 258 of record JAEWRJ010000139.1, read on the forward strand.
GGAGCTGTCGCCCGAAACCGATGCCTTCTTCAGCATCATGACCGGGCAGGAGCTGATGGACCTGACCACCAAGCCCGGCAAGGCCAACGGCGGCTATATGACCTTCATTGATGACTACAAGGTGCCCTTTATCTTCTCCAACTTCAACGGCACCTCGGGCGATGTGGACGTGCTGACCCACGAAGCCGGCCACGCCTTCCAAGGCTGGCTGCAGCGTGATGTGGAGCTCAAGGACATCGCGGAGATCACCAGCGAAGTGGCCGAGATCCATTCCATGAGCATGGAATTCTTCACCCACCCCTGGATGGAGCGTTTCTTCAAGGAAGACACCGAAAAGTATTTCTATTCCCATGTGGTTGAGGCCCTCAGCTTCCTGCCCTACGGCGCCTCCATCGACGAGCTGCAGGAGTGGGTCTATGAGCATCCGGATGCCACGCCCCAGCAGCGCCGCGCCCAATACCGCGAGATCGAAAAGAAATACCTGCCCCACCTGGATTATGACGGGCTGGAGTTCCTGGAAAAGGGCGGCCGCTGGCAAAAGCAGCTGCACGTCTACCTTTATCCCTTCTACTACCTGGATTACACCTTGAGCCAGGTATGCGCCCTGCAGTACCTCGTCTGGGATATGAAGGATCATGAGGCCGCCTGGAAGAGCTACCTGACGCTATGCATGGAATCCGGCCGCATCCCCTTTAAGAAGCTGGCCCCCCAGAGCGGCCTGAAGAGCCCCTTTGAAGCGGGCACCATCGCTGCCGTTACCCCGGCGCTGGAAGCGTATCTGGATAGTCTGGATAAGAGCAAGATCAAGTAAAAAACTGTATTCAAAGGCCGGAGGCGCAAACGCCTCCGGCCTCTTTTTTAATGCGGTCGATATAACTTGGCAACAGGATAAACATATGTCTGCCCATGGGAAGGTGAACCGATTGAGATTAGCCTTTTGTCTGGCTCCGCGTCCATCAGATCAGTGCCCTTCCTCATGGCTGTGCTGGTGCTCATGACAGACATCCCCTGAGGATTGCAGGTGACCCGCGCAATACGCGTTGACCGCGTCCAGGCAATCGCCTTTAGCGCCGGTGATGACCCTGACGTTCCTCCCTTTGAAGATGTCGACAGCTCCGCCGCCCATGCCGCCCGCGATGATGAGCTCCACGCCCATGTCGGCCAGGAAGTTGGGCAGAAAGCCCGGCTTGTGCCCCGGATTAGGGGTTATTCCTTTGGCTACGATGACATCGTCAATTGTTTCGTAGATAGCAAATCCTTCGCAATGGCCAAAGTGTTCCGCTACCTGATCCCCCAGGCACGCTACAGCGATCTTCATAATTTCTCTCCCTTTTATGTAATAATTTGCTCCAGCAGGCCATCAAGCCAACTGCCTTCGAACAGCTCGATCATGCCCGTGTCACAGGCGCGGGCCAGTCTGGGATCGACCGGCAGCCTGATCACGGTTTGGATCTGATGCTTATCGGCGATGCCGTCAATGTGGCTTTCACCGAACAGATAGATCCGCTTGCCGCAGTCAGGGCAGGCGATATAGCTCATGTTTTCCACCAGCGCCAGAACCGGTATATTCATCATCCGCGCCATGTTGACCGCTTTTTCCACGATCATCCCCACCAGCTCCTGCGGCGACGCCACGATGACGATCCCATCCACGGGCAGCGATTGGAAGACAGTCAGGGGCACATCGCCTGTCCCCGGCGGCATGTCGATAAACATGCAATCGATATCCCCCCAGATGACATCTGACCAGAACTGCTTGACAGCGCCGGCAATCATAGGCCCACGCCAGGCGACCGGATCCGTTTCATCCTCGATCAGCAGGTTCAGGGACATGACTTTGATGCCGGTCTTCGTCTTGAGCGGATACAGGCCCAGATCATCTCCCTTGGCGCGTCCACGCAGCCCGAACGCGCGGGGAATCGAGAGCCCGGTGATGTCAGCGTCGAGGATAGCCGTTTGAAGGCCTTGCCTGCCGGCCAGCGTGGCCAGCATGGAGGTGATCAGGCTCTTTCCGACGCCGCCTTTGCCGCTGACAACGGCGATTACTTTTTTGACACGCGTCAGCTCGTTTGGCTGGACCAGAAGGCTCTCCTTCGTACGGTCCGCGCAGTTTTCTGAACAGCCCTCGCAGTTGTGGTCACAGGTGTCACTCATCTCTTCGGCTCCTTATAATACTATTTGCTGCCCGGCAGCCAGATAACCCAGCCGGTTTCCCATTAACTGCTTCAGGTACTCGTACTGGGGCAAACCTGTGCAGTGGCAGGTATAGTAAACCGCGTTATGCTCAAGCAGCACCTGCGCGGCTTCGTCCAGCACCTTGCGCTCAGGCCCTGCCTGATCGACCTTCATGAAGTGGAAGCCGCCGATGAGCACATCAGGCTTCAGCCAGCTCATGATGTTCAAGATGCCCTTGTGGGAGCAGCCGCTGATCAGAACGCGCTTGCCTTCCTCCTGGATCAGCAGATACTGCTCATGGCGGAAATCATCCGGTATCAAAGCATCATCGCGCAGGACAGTCAAGCCATAGCTGTCCATCACATAGAGCCGGGGGCGTTCATTGCAGGAAAGCAGGGTCAGTTCATCGCCGATCTCCAGGCTGTCACCGATCGGCACAAGGCGCGGGTGCCCTTTCAGGGCAGGGTCAAGGCCAATGTATCGTTCCTCGCCGGTATAAAAACTGTCAAACGCGCAGCGGCTCACATAGACAGGCGCATGATCATTAAGGTCCAGAAAACCCATGAGCCCGCCGCCGTGGTCGTAATGCCCGTGGGACAGCACCGCCATATCAACGGCCGCAAGGTCTATCCCCAAGCGGCCCGCGTTGGCGATAAAGCCGTTTGACTGCCCTGTGTCGAACAGCACGCTGTGCTTGCTGGTTTGGATGTGAAGGCTCAATCCATGCTCAAACAGGAAGCCTTCCTCAGACGCAGTGTTTTCCATCAGCGCGGTGATGATCATACATTTTCCCTTTCTCAGCTTGATTCTGTTTATCCAATGAACATCAGCGCAAGCGCTAAGGACACGCCCACAAAAAACGAGACGAATGAGTGCTTCTTCTCGCCCTCCTGCGCTTCAGGCAGCAGATGAGCGGCAGATACATAGACCAGCATAGCCCCCAAAGCAAAGATCAGGATCCACACAAAGGTATGATTGCTATCCATGAGTCAATTTCTCCGGTTCTGCCCTGAAGATCATCAGGCGCGTTCAGCAGACTGCCTGCTCAGATTCAATCAGCGGAAGGATTCTCTGATATATTTCAACGACCGCCGCCCCGCTGGGACAGGGGATATCCGCGATGGTAAGCCCCCGGTTGACCGCTTCAACCGCCAATGGGTCATAGGGAATGGTGCCGGCGTAAAACAGCTTCTCTTTTTCACAGTAGCGGCGGATATCCTCCGTCTTCTCCGGGTTGATATCAGCTTTGTTGACACAAACAGCGATTTTCACGCCAAAGCCGCGAGCGGTTTTTACAATGCGCGAGAGATCACTGACGCCTGAGAGGGATGGCTCTGTGACGATGAGCGTAACATCGGCCCCGCTCAAGGTGGCGATCACGGGGCATCCGATACCGGGAGAACCGTCAACGATGGAAGAGGCGGTATCTCCCCGCGCGGCTTCTTTCATCCGCTTCTTCACCTGACTGACCAGCAGACCCGATGTACCGCTGCCGGTACTCAGCATGGCGGTGGAGAACACCGCGTCATCACGCCTGTACAGCGTCATGCGCCCGGCTTGTCTCTCTTTCTTCGTGATCGCGTCCGCGGGGCAGACCAGCGCGCATACGCCGCAGCCCTCACAGGCATATGGATTCACTTGAAATGGCTCTCCGGGCATGATCGCGTCAAAGCGGCAGGCATTCGCGCACGCGCCGCAGGCGAAGCATAGTTCCGGATTGATGTCGGCACCGGGCAGTCCGATATATGGGATTGATTGATGTGAATCAAATCTGCCGTTGACCAGATGCAGGTTTGGCGCGTCAACGTCGCAGTCAGCGCAAGCCCGTGTCCCCGACAGCCGGATGAAGGCGCTGGCCACAGTTGTTTTGCCCGTCCCGCCCTTTCCGCTAAGAATGACCAACTGCCGTATGCGCTGTCTCCCTGTCGATTTCTTCAAGCAATCGTACAAATATGGTTTGATACTGAGCGTCTTCCCTGACCGCTATCTTCCCGTTGGCGTTGAGAAGGCCCAGCTTTTCATCAAAGGGAATCCGAGCCAGAACAGGTATGCCGTGACTGAGGCAGTATTCCTCTGAAGGGTCTCTCCCCGGCAGGCATTTGTTGAGCACCGCGCCGCAAGGCTTGCCGTATAATCTGACAAGCGCGTGCACCATCTCCAGGTTATGCGCGCCAAAGTGTGTTGGTTCAGCCACCAGGAGGCAGTAATCCGCGTCCCTGATGCTCTCGCTGACAAGGCAGGAACTGCCCGGCGGGCAATCGATGATAAGAGTGGATTCCTCAGTATTCTTTGCCTGCTCAAGCAGCGCTTTGATAATGGGTACACCCGAGGCTTCCCCCGGATCCAGAAAGCCGGAACGCACGCTGACTCCCTGGGACATCCCATGCTGTATCTCGCCGATTTCTCTGTTTGATTCAGTCAGCGCGCCATTGGGGCAAACTATCATGCATCCCCCGCAGCCGTGGCAAAGCTCATCAAACACCAGCAGTTTTCCGCCTGCCCACGCAAGCGCGTGAAAAGCGCAAAAATCAACGCATTCACGGCAGCCATCGCACAGCGCAGGGTCAACCTGAGGCACCGGAACATAAACCATTTGACTGCTAACATCCCGCGGCTTGAAAAACAGATGGCCGTTGGGTTCTTCCGCGTCACAATCCATGTACACAGCAGATCCGGCGGCACAAGCCAGGTTGACGGAAATCAAGGTTTTGCCTGTGCCCCCCTTGCCGCTGAGCACAGCGATTGTTTTCGCTTTACAGGGCCTGTTGTCCATGAAAGCCCTCATGAATCTCCTGAAGTTCTTCAAGCTTGCCTTCTCGCAATGCTTTGATGCTGTCCATCGCGCTGTCCCCCGGAGCAGCTTTGTACAGGCGGATACCCGCCGCCAGCAGCACATTGGCCGCGTTTTGCCCGCAGCGGGGCGTCAGCAGCGCCCCCGCGCCGCTGTCAGCGACAGCCTGGGCGGCCTGGATGCCAGCCCCGCCGGCGCTGTGCGCGGCCATGTTCACGATGGTCTCCCCCGTGCCTGTATCTTCATCATAGATGAAAAAATGCGCCGCCCGGCCAAATGACGCGGATACGGTATGGCTGTGTTCGCTGATATCTACAGGGATCGCAATTTTCATGTATCTTCCTCCGGCTTGCCTGTTTGCTCTTCTTCTTGTTGTATCATATGATGCCCGTAGTGCCGGCAGCATCCGCGGCCGCATGAAGTATCCCTGCCGCTGCATAGTTTGTACTCCCCGCCGCTGATGACAAGCGGCTGGCCGTTAACCAGCGCGTGGGAGAGCTTTTTGCGCGCCAGGCTGTAAATGCCCTGCACCGTTGTGCGCGCAACATTCATCTGCTTTGCGCACTCCTCCTGGGTGAAATCCAGATAGTCGATGAGACGGATGGTTTCATACTCGTCGACCGTCATGACGATCTCTTCGGGCAGGGCTCCTTTGCGACCCAATGGTCCAAAGCGCTCGCTTTGAGGAAGGCAGCAGACCTTGCGTCCTTTGATTGGCCGTGGCATGTGGTTCACCTCTTCTGTATGAATATGATTGTCCGGGGCAAACATATTTGCCCGCCCCAGACAGTCAATCCAGTATTACAGGGTCGCCAGACGCTTGTCAATCATTTCCAGCTGCGCCTTGAGGAGGTCTCTTCTCTCCTGAAGATCGGTTTTCACGTTCTCCTCTTTCAAAGCTTCACCTGCGTGCTGATTGTATCCAAAGCCTCTTCCAAAGCCCAAACCCCGGCCGCATCCCGCGCCCATGTTTCGTCCCAGGCGGATTCCTCTTCGATTTCCCATTCCAGGGCCGCCGCGCGCAATTGCATCAGCCTGATCGATTGCGCCGCAGGTGCCCGCTCTCCCCCCTGTCATGCTTCCCGCTCCTGCGGGGCCTGTTCCGTCCATTCTTGGCATATGAACCTCCTTGCTGTCCGTTCCGCCGCAGTTGGTTAAGCTGCTATGATTGTTACTGACATATGTCAGTTTATACAGTCATTATACAGAGTTTATGTCATATGTCAATAACTATTTTGCATTCTCCTTTTTTCGCGCTATGGACAGCCGCTTTCAAATGAGCTTTAAAGCATCAAGATAAAAAGTCGAGGCTGCCGCGGCATGTCATTGCCGCGGCAGCCTCGTTGATAGATTGTGATGGCTCGGATAAACGAGTCACCGAAACCTTGGGCTCGCTCAGCACTTGAGGAGAAAGCTGCATCGCCCGATCAAAGAGTTAAATCAGAGGTTCTTGATCGCGTTGATCAGCTCCACAGCCTTTGCCGCCGTCTCACCGGTCACGCTGGCGCAGCGGGCTTTGCGCTCATCGCTGGCCATGGTCACATTGGCCGCCGCCATATAGGCGCTGCAGGAATCGAGGCAATCAACGGAATTGGACACCGTGGTCGGGTTGGTGATTTCCGGCTGATATCCCGGGAAGGGATGCTCACGGTACCAGGCAAACAGGCCCTTGACCACTTCCTTGGCTTCTGCCGGTTCACAAACCAGGCCAGCCGCCATGATCGCGCCCGCCAGTGATCCGCACAGGCTGGCCGCTCCGAACCCGGCCGATGCGCTGGCCAGCATTTTGACAGGCACCTGATCAAAGGGATACCCGACGGTATCGGCGAGCTGGCCGATGATGGCGTCAAACGCGCCCATGCCGCAGCCGCCGAATGAATAGAAGCTCTTGTATCCTCTCTCCAGCGCAGCCTGCGGGTCAAGCTTCACATAGGCAAAAGGATAAGCAGGCTCGCTTGGTGACGCTTCAGCCGACAGGCTCATCAGGGGGCTGGCTACCGTGGCAAGCGTAAAGCCGGCCAATAGTTTACCGGAAGTCTTCAGAAAGTCACGGCGGGTTTGAATGGTCTCCATGTCAATATCCTCCCTTGTTTTTGTGAATTATATTATTTTATTCATCATAAGTCAAGTGACATATGTCATTTTCATCAAGAAATTATCGTTGTTTTATAAGAGTTTTTATAAATTCTACCCCTGCTGTCTTAGGTGTTTTTTTCACGCAGAACTTCAACCGTCTGATGATCAAAAAGAAAACGCCCGGGTGTAAACCCGAGCGTTCAATTCATATGCGGTTATACTGATGCAAAACCTTGATGCGGCGAAAGCAGCGCGCTTTACAGCACTTGCTTTCTTCTTCTCTCATTGGACTTCCGGTTCGCTCACCCCGCCGCCGGCGGCGCTTATCTCTATCCCGGGCAGGGGCAAAGCACTGGGACAAAAAACCGATGAAGCGATGCGTAAACGTTTGGAATCAGTATAAAGCCTTCGCCGCCAAATAGCCCGGCGCCAGGCTTTTTGCTGAAGAAGAAGACGGACAGGTTAACCCTCGTTTCAGATGCCGGGAAGGCGCTCTTTTGCAGGATCATCTCCCAGCCGGGGCTTACCTGAAAAATGAAGAGACCTGTGGATGGCGTTGAAAAAGGCAGGAAGCCTTTTGTCTCCTGCCTTTTTCATTATTATCTATGTCCTTGTTTTCTTTTGAGAAGTATCACGCCGCCAAACATAAGAAGAGACAAGACGGCGAGATACAATGGCAGCAAGAGATGGGAATCGCCGGTTTTTGGCATCTCCATGACATTGAGGAACTGGATATCCCCACCATACGGCACCCCATTCTTTTCATAGTCCGTTTTCACAGAGAGCCTTCCACCGGACGCGGTCGTCTTGATGATGACACGGTATACCGTATTATCATACTCAATCATTCCATCGTCACCTTTCACTTCCCGGATGGTATACATGAAGGTTCCGGTTTTGCTGAAAAGCCGGTCCGTGAACTGTAACCGCCCGAACGCATCATTCGATACAGTTTCAATAACCGTTTTATCCCCGCCCAACAGCTGGAATGTGAACTGACCTTCTTTCAACGCTCCATTCAACAGCTTCTTGGTTGCGGACAGAGAAACACTGACCGGCCCATAAGATGTCGGCTCGTCCACCATCTGTATCTTTGCGTCCGCCGCGCCAACCCAGGTCCCGCCTTCCTTGATCCGGATTGTTCCATCAGGTTCAACCCTGAACGTGATCGCAACGGCCGTTTCGTAGCCCAGCGGTGCCCGGTCTTCTGCCATCGTGTACTCGCCTGCGAACAGCTGCAGCACCTTCGTTGTCCCGCCCGACGTCCATGTCTCGCTGAAGGTTCCGCCGTTGACGTCCGTTCCGGAGACAGTGATCTGCGCGCCCGCCAGTTCTTCCCCCTGGCCCGCCGCGACCTTC
>JAEWRJ010000140.1 GCA_023460055.1 Bacillota bacterium
AGTGACCACCCCCTCATTGTTTACTATATCTGCTTATTCGTGATAAATACGAAAACTCCTTTTGGTTTTTTGGGATATTTAAAAATGTTTTTAACCCTCTCAGCTAAGACAGGGGTGAATAGTAACTAAATTTTGAATAAAGCGGTAAAATATTGTGCAAAAATAGTCAGATGCCGTCAGGGGTTTCCTTCGTCAGCCACTGATTGACCGCTTCCTCCAGGGTATGCCAGGCCAGCACGGCACATTTGGTTCGGGCTGGCATCTTCGACAGTCCGCGAAAGGCAACCGCGTCTTCAAGTTCCTCCAGCTCTTCCTCTGTTTGCGCGTCGCCGCGTATCATGGCGATGAACAGCCGCGCCAGGCGCTTGGCTTCCCCCGCTTCCATCCCCTCCATCATATCAGCCAGCACGGAGGCGGAGGCCGATGAAATGGCGCAGCCGCTGCCTGATAGGCCGACCTTTTTGATGACGCCGCGCTCGATCTCAAGCGACAGGCTGATCTCATCGCCGCAGCTGGGGTTCACCCCGCGCAGGGTGATATCGGCATGCTCCAGCGGATGCCAGTGCGCTTTATCCTTGGCATACTCCGTTATGATGTCTGTATACAGTTCATTAAGCTCCATAGCCCAGCCACCTCCTGACCTCCCGCAGGCTTCCAGCCAGGCGGTCAATATCGTCCTTGGAGTTATACAGATACAGGCTCGCCCTGCAAGTGGACTGCACGCCCAGGTGCTTCATAAAGGGCTGGGCGCAGTGATGGCCGGAGCGGATGGCCACATGATCCGCGTTGACGATCGTGGCCACATCATGGGGATGCGCCCCTTCGATATTGAAGCTGACAACACCTACTCTATGATCCATATCCCGGGGGCCTGCCAGCTGAATATGCGGCACCGCCTTCAGGCTGTCCAGCAGATAGCCGGTCAGTTCCCGCTCCTTTGCTTCTATGCTGTCCATGCCGATCGCGTTCAGGTAATCGATCGCCGCGGCCAGGCCGACAGCGCCGCCAACATCCAGCGTGCCCGCTTCAAACTTCTGCGGCAGAGGCGCGAAGGTCGCGCTCTGCTCCTCCACATACTCGATCATATCGCCGCCAAACAGGAAGGGCGGCATACTGTCCAGCAGCTCGCGCTTTCCGTACAGGATGCCTACGCCCCCCGGGCCCAGCATCTTGTGAGACGAAAAGACATAGAAATCAGCGTCCAGCGTCCTGACATCCACAGGGATATGGGGAACGGCCTGCGTGCCGTCGACCAGCACCCTGGCTCCCACACTGTGCGCCCTCGCGATAATTTCCTCCACCGGGTTGATCACGCCGGTCACGTTTGAGATATGGCCCACCGCCACCAGCTTGGTCGCGGGCGTGATCTTCTCCTCGATTTCGGAATCAGGCAGGCGTCCTTCCCGATCGGTATACAGATACCTTAGCTTTGCCCCGCTTACGCGCGCCGCGTACTGCCAGGGGATCAGGTTGCTGTGATGCTCGGACACCAGCAGGGCGATCTCATCGCCGAAACCAAGCTCCTTGATGGCGAAGGTACGCGCCACCAGGTTGATGGATTCCGTCGCCCCCTTGGTGAATATGATCTCCTCAGTCCCGGCGGCACCAATGAAGGCGCGCACGGTCTCACGGGCATGTTCAAGCGCCCGGGTCGCAGCGACCGAGAGGTCATAGGCGCCCCGATGGGGGTTGGCGTTCTCCCTCAGGTAAAAGGCCTCCACGGCATCCAGCACTGCGCGCGGCTTCTGGGTTGTGGCGGCGTTATCCAGGTAGGCCCACCGCCTGTTTTTTTCGTCTGCCCGGGTCAGCAGGGGAAAATCAGCAATATATGCGTTCATATCTCATTCCCCTCCCCTGTCGATCGATTCCTCCACAGCCGCCATGATCTCCTCGCGGATCTGTTCGTCCGGTATGTCTTCCAGTATCACGTCAAACGAGGCCTTGGCCACCAGCTTGCGGGCATCCTCCTCGGAAATTCCGCGGCTGAGGATGTAGAACATCACGTCCTCATCAAGCCTGCCCGAGCTGGCCGCGTGCGCGCCTTCCACATCATGCTCGCCGCACAGCAGGAGAGGAACGGATATATTGCGCGCCTTGCTGCCCAGCAGCAACACGCTTTCTTCCTCCCGGCCTTTGGAGCCTGAAGCGCCTTTGACAAAGTCAAGCGTGTCACGCAGCACCTTGTGGCTGGTGCCGTGCAGGATGCCGCGCGCCTTGATATCGGAAAGTGTCTTTTTCCCCCGGTGCTCAGCCCGGTAGGTCATATCCAGCTTTCTGTCGCCGTCGCCCAGGTAGAGCACATCCAGCTTCAGCTGAGCGCCCTCGCCGGCAAGCTGCACGCTGCAGCTGGCGTTGCTGACGGCCGCGCCCAGTTCCGCCATCGTGATGGTCAGGCTGGCCTTCGCATCAACGATGGCTTCGACCGCGTCCGTATGCGTTGCCTGCTTGTTGAGGGACTGCAGCTTGATGAGGTGCAGCTCACTGCCGGGCGCGCAAGTCACGCGGGTAATGCCCGTATGCTCGGCCGGCGTGCCGTCCTCACCGTAATACTTGATGATGACGCAGGCCTTGGACCCTTCCTCCGCCTGGATGTACAGCTCCTCCGATTGGACGGGGGCGGCCCCGCTCAGGCGGCAGGTGATCACCAGCGGCGCGGCTTGCGCGTAGCCCCTGGGGATGCGGATATGGTGCCTTTGCGCGGCGCTGCCCGCGATAAACGCGGACAATTCTTCGGGCACAAAATAGTCAGCCCCGCGGCTTTTGAAGCCCGTTTCCGGGATATGCCGGGAAAGCATCAGCTCTTCAGGATTCTCGATCACAAAGGACTCCGGCGAAGCGCTTGACTGCGCCGGGTTTAACAATACGTCTATCTCATTAACCCGCGGCCTGCGCCATACGCGCACAGGCATGCGGTTGATCACAATACTTTGACTCATCTGTACTCCTTACCCGATCGTGCCTTGAAGTTCAAGGCTGATCAGGCGGTTCATTTCAACCGCGTATTCCAGCGGCAGCTCCTTGGCGATGGGCTCCACAAAACCCCGGACGATCATGTCTTTGGCCTCGTTCTCACTCAGTCCCCTGGTCATCAAGTAGAAGACCGCGGAGTCGCTGATGCGGCCGATCCTGGCCTCATGGCCGATGTCCACCTGGTCGTTGCGTATATCCATCACCGGGATGGTGTCCGCGCGCGATTCACTGTCCATCATCAGCGATTCGCACACAACGGAGGATTTGGAACCAACCGCCTCAGGCAGGATATGGATATCACTGCGGTAGAGGGCGATGCCGCCGCTCTTGGAGATGGATTTTGAGCTGACGGTGGAGCTGGTGTTGGGTGCCATGTGGTAGACCTTGGTGCCGGTATCCAGGTGCTGCTCGCTGCCGGCAAAGGTGATGCCGGTGAAGCTGGAACGCGCCCCTTCCCCCTTTAAAAAGCTGGAAGGATACAGCATGGTCTTGTGAGAGCCGAAAGTACCCGACACCCATTCGATCGCGCCGTTCTTCTCGATGCTGGAGCGTTTGGTGTTCAGGTTCATCATATTCTTGGACCAGTTTTCGATGGTGGAATAGCGCAGGGTGGCGTTCTCGCGCACATACAGCTCCACGCAGCCCGCGTGCAGGTTGACCACATTATAGCGCGGCGCGGAACAGCCCTCGATGAAGTGGGCACGCGCGCCTTTCTCCACCACGATCAGGGTGTGCTCAAACTGGCCGGCGCCCGGCGCGTTGAGGCGGAAATAGGATTGCAGCGGCACATCCAGCTGCACGCCCTCAGGCACATACACAAAGGAGCCGCCCGACCAGACTGCGCCGTGCAGCGCCGCGAACTTATGGTCGCTGGGCGGGACGATCTTCATGAACAGGGGGCGGACAAGGTCTTCATATTCCTGCACTGCGGTTTCCATATCGGTATAGATGACGCCCTTTTGCAGCAGTTCTTCCCTGACCCTGTGGTACACCACTTCGGAATCGTACTGCGCGCCCACCCCGGCCAGCGACTCGCGCTCGGCCTTGGGGATGCCCAGGCGCTCAAACGTGTCCTTGATGTAGGCAGGCACATCTTCCCAGTCATCCTTCATGGCGGTGTTGGGCTTGACGTAGGTGACGATGTTGTTGATATCCAGCTCATCCAGCGGCGGGCCCCAGACGGGCATCGGGATGGTATTAAAGAGTTCAAGTGAGCGAAGCCGGTGCTTGCGCATCCATTCGGGCTCGTTCTTTACCCGGGATATCTCCCTGACGATCTCAGGCGTCAGGCCTTCCCTGGTCTGATAATCGCTCTGGACGGCATCGCGGAAGTCAAACGGGCTTCTGTCAAGTTCGTCTAATACGGTTCTTTCCTTAGCCATATGTAAGCCCTCCTCAGGCGAGGACGGTGGCAAAGCCGTTGCGGGCCACCTCGTCAATGATATCCGCGCCCTCGGTGCGCACGATGCGCCCCTGGGACAGGATATGCACATGATCCACAGGCAGGTCCTGCAGGATGCGGGTGATGTGCGTGATGATCAGGATGGATTTCTTAGGACTTCTGAAGCGGTCAACGCTCTGGGCGATGGTACGCACGGCGTCGATATCAAGGCCCGAATCCGTCTCATCCAGGATCGCCAGCTTGGGGTTAAGCATCTCCATCTGGAGGATCTCGTTCTTCTTTTTTTCTCCGCCGGAAAAGCCGACGTTGAGATAACGGGAGGCATAGTTCTCGGGGATGCCCAGCTGCGCCATCTTTGCCTGCAGGGCCCTGCGGAAGGGGATCAGCTTTTGCGCCTCGCCCATCTGCGCGTTCTTGGCCGCGCGCAGGAAACTTTCCACCGTGACACCGCTGATTTCTTCCGGCGCCTGGAAGGAAAGGAAGATGCCGCGCCGGGCGCGGGCGTCCGTCTTTTCTTCGGTAATGTCAGCCCCTTCAAAAAAGATGCTGCCCTCGGTCACCTCATAGCGGGGATCACCCAGGATCACATTGGCCAGGGTGGATTTGCCGGCGCCGTTTGGCCCCATCAGGACGTGGATTTCGCCCGGGTTTATATCAAGATCGATGCCGTTGAGGATGCTTTGTCCCTCAACGGACGCGTGAAGGTTTTTGATGCTTAGTAGTTTTTCTGACATTTTTCGCACTTCTTTTCTCCCGCTTCCGGCGGGCAGTCTTTATTTTCGGGGCTGAACTGGGCGGAGCAATGGTCCCCCACAGAGAGGCTGGCAGCCATCGTATCAAACAGGCCGCCGATCTGCCGGGCGGTTTCTTCATCAAGGTTCTGAACATAGCTCTCGATGTCCCGGTTGATCTTTGCGTAATGCGCGTCAAACCCGCGGCAGGCTGTCTGGCCGGTTCCGGTCAGCCTGTAGAAGACTTCCTTCTTATTGCCGGCCAGGCGATAGGGCTCGACATAGCCCTTCGCTTCGAGCTTTTTAGCCAGCTGGGTGGTCGCCCCGTTTGTGACACCCAAATAAATGGACAGTTCGCTGGCCTTGGCGGCAGCGTTCTTTTCCACACATTTCAAAAAATCAATATCGGACGCCGTCAGCTCATGCGGCGTGCCGTAATCGCGGGCCAGTTTGGATTCACAGGCCATCAGGTTAACGGCCCGGTACAGCTTCTTGATCAAAGCTTCCTTGTCACTCATTTTCATCATCACGCTCAAAATTATATAGCAGCTAAACAATTCCGTCAAGGTCGTTTAGCAGCTAAAGAATTTAAATGTTTTCATCAAACCGGGCGGGAATGATATCCCGCCCGGTTAACATGTTAAGGCTTGGCTGCCTCAGCCCCGGATCACGCGGCTGTAGTTTTCCTCAACCGCCTTCCAGTTGATCACATTGAAGAAGGCCTTGATATAGTCGGGGCGCAGGTTCTTGTACTTCAGGTAGTAAGCATGCTCCCACACATCAATGCCCAGGATCGGGGTCAGGCCCTTGCCCTCCATCAGGGGATTATCCTGGTTGGGGGTGGAAGAAAGCACCAGGCCGCCGTCTTTGCGCGCGCTCAGCCAGGCCCAGCCGGAACCGAATTGCGCGCCGCCCAGGCGGGCGATCTCGGTTTTGAAAGCTTCAAAGCCGCCCAGCTGCTTGTTGATAGCCTCCGCCAGTTCGCCCTTCGGCTCGCCGCCGGCGCCCGGTGCCATGGTGGCAAAGTAGAGGTTATGGTTGTAAAAGCCACCGCCGTTGTTGCGGATGGTCTTGCGAAGGGCTTCATCCTGCACCCGGTCCAGGCCCGACAGCAGCGCCACGATATCCTGTCCGGCGACGCCTGCCTTCTCGGCGGCCTCATTAAGGTTCTTTGTATAAGCAGCGTGGTGCTTGGTATAATGCGTTTCCATCGTCAGGGCATCAATATAGGGCTCCAGCGCGTCATAAGCGTAAGGCAGTTTAATCTGTTGATACATAATAGTTTCTCCCTTTCAATCGTTCGTCTCGTTCGCTTCTGCAAGCGGTTCATCCGGGATGTTAGCATTCGCTAACTATCTATTGATAATATACACGGATAGAGGCGGAATCAAACGAAATAATCGGGTTTCTATATTCTTCCCTTGCTTTAACTCTCCAGCCGTAATACTTTCCTACCGGCGACATCGAAAATGCTTCAAAGCTGATTTTGAGGCATTTTTTATTTGCGTATATGTTTTCAATTAACAATTTTTCCTTGTCGTCAGGTGACGACTATTTTTGACGACACTTTGACAACGCCCACCAAAAACGCTGCGAACTATGCGGACGAAAGTTATCATAAGTTTTATGTTTCATCATTCCAATATGTGAGTCAAAACATAAGAAAAACCATCGATTTTTTAAATCGATGGTCTTGCTTTTGGTCTGGGTGAGAGGATTTGAACCTCCGGCCTCTTGAACCCCATTCAAGCACGCTACCAAGCTGCGCTACACCCAGATACCTTGAACGCAAGGGGTATCATATCCTGACGAGAAGCTATTGTCAAGCGCTATTTTGAGAAAAATACGCTTTTCTAACACAATTTTTGTTACTATTCACCCCTGTCTTAGCTGAGAGGGTTAAAAACATTTTTAAATATCCCAAAAAACCAAAAGGAGTTTTCGTATTTATCACGAATAAGCAGATAT
>JAEWRJ010000141.1 GCA_023460055.1 Bacillota bacterium
GTATAAACTGTCCCGGACACGAACATCCCACGCTGCGCCGTCCGCTTTCCAGGACGGCTTTTTTTTAAGCCGGGGTCAACGCCTAACGGCGTGAATTGAAAGGAGCAAGTGCATGACACAGCCCAAAGTTCTTGGTTACCTTCCGGACGAGAAGCCATCGCTTGGCAAACTCATTCTCTACGCTATCCAGCAGGTCATTGTCATGTTCCCCGCGACCGTTACGGTGGCTCTGATCACCGGCTTTCAGGTTTCCACCACGATCTTCGCAAGCGGACTGGCAACAGTCTGCTTTATTTTGATCACCGGCCGTAAGATCCCCATGTACTACGGCTCCAGCTTTGCCTACCTGGCCGCCATCAGCGGCCTGATCGCGGCGCAGGGCTTTGTCAAGGTGGACGGCATCCTGCCTCCTGAAGCCATCAGCATCGCGCAGTTTGGCATCATCGCCTCCGGCCTGGTCTCCATCGCCGCGGGCCTGCTGGTGCGCTTGGGAGGTATGAAGATGGTGGAGAAGATTCTTCCTGCCACCATCACCGGCCCCATTGCCATGATCATCGGCCTGACGCTCGCCGGCAACGCGATGATGGACGCAGCACCCCAGGCTGCGCAATCCCAGGCTGTGTGGGTCGTCTCCCTGATCACCCTGGTGTCCACAGTTATCTACAGCCGCAAGCTCAAGGGCTTCCTGGGCCAGCTGCCCTTGCTGCTGGGCGCGCTCACAGGCTGCCTTGCCGCCGGCCTTCTGTATGTCATTGATCCTGTCAACATGAACTTCTTCCGCCAGATCAGCCAGGCTGCTCTGGACGCCAGCTCGTGGAAGCTTGGTGACGGCTCATTCTTTGCGCTGCCCGCCTTCACCCTGCCCAAGGTAAACTGGCTGGCTGTGGCGGCCATCATGCCCATCGCCATCGCGACCATCCCGGAATCCACCGCGCACATCTATCAGCTGGACATCTATGTGGATGACCTCGCCCGCAAAAAGGGCCGCGGCAAGTTCGGTATCGAAAAGCTGCTGGACCGCAACCTGATCGGTGACGGCCTGTGCGATATGATCTCAGGCGCTGTGGGCGGCCCTGCCGGCACCAACTACGGCGAAAACATCTCCACCATGGCGATCACCAGGGTGTTCTCGGTCCCGGTGATGTCGGCCGCCGGCATCGTTGCCATGGCCATCAGCTGCTTCACCCCCCTGATCAAGGTGATCTACGGCATCCCCACGGCTGTCATCGGCGGCCTTGAGATCTACCTGTTCGGCGCCATCGCGGCGCAGGGCATCGCCATCCTGATCGACAAGAAGGTCTCCATGTTCGACGCCAAAAACATCGCGGTCATTGCCACCATCATGACCTTCGGCCTGGGTGTCAACTACGCCTTCGGCGGTAACATCAACATGTTCGGCATCAATGTGCCCGCCGTTGCCGGCGCCGCAATCCTGGGCATCATCCTGAACTTCATCCTCAGCATCGGTGAGAAGAATGGGGAAAAGACGGACGAAATAACCGCTTAATCAGGCAGATGAATCAAATCAAACCGGCCGGACTTTTGTCCGGCCGGTTTGATTTGAAGCTGAACGTGCTGTTGGGCATGCGCTGAACACATTTTTATGATATACTGTATTCCAGTTGAAAATGGTCCGCGGGCTGCTTGACAAAACGCGGAAATAGTCTTATGATGTACATTGCGTTAAGCAGAAGCGCCCGCTTCTCACCTTGCGAAGAAGTTTTCAAGGTAAAGCAGTTATCCATGATGATCAATGCATGAGATTCCGGCGGGCAGCGATGCCCGCCGGATTTATTTTTATACGGAGGTGACAGGACATCAACAACGATCTGAAGATCAATGAGGACATTCGCGACAGAGAGGTACGCGTGATTGGCGCGGACGGCTCGCAGCTGGGCGTATTGTCGCTGCAGAACGCGATGAAGCTGGCCGAAGATCAAAAGCTTGACCTGGTCAAAATTGTCCCCAACGCCCAGCCCCCTGTTTGCAAGCTAATGGACTTTGACAAGCACCGCTTTGAACAGTCCAAGCGCGAAAAGGAGATGCGCAAGAACCAAAAAGTGATCACCTTAAAGGAAGTGCAGCTTTCCGCTACGATTGAGGAGAACGACGTTCAGACCAAGCTGAAGAACGCCGTGAAATTCTTAAGCGCGGGGGACAAGGTCAAGGTGACCATCCGCTTTCGCGGGCGGCAGATTACGCACTCTGAAATTGGCCTGAAGGTAATGGAGGACTTCGCGGAACGCACGAAGGACATCTCCACCGTCGAGCGCAGGCCTTTGCTTGAGGGCAGGCACATGATCATGATCCTTGCGCCTAAAGCGGAAAAAGTATCCAAAGCGGAGCGAAGCGCTGCCCCCAAACGGGAAGAAGCGCCGGGTGCTGCCGCTCCCAATGAATAACCGGAAGGAGATCCCATTCCATGCCTAAGCAAAAATCCCACCGCGGCGCGTCCAAGCGTTTTTCTCTTACGAAGAGCGGCCTGGTCAAGCATAGAAAGCTCAACCGCAACCACATTTTGACCAAGAAGGTGACCAAGCGGCAGCGCCACCTGCGCGCGGGCGGCGTCTTGAACAACAACAAGGAAGCGGCGACCATCCGTTCAATGATTTCAAAGTAATTAGTCACGTATAGTAGGAGGGTAAACTCATGGCACGCATCAAGAGGGCAGTGAATGCCCATAAAAAACGCCGTAAATTTTTAAAGCTGGCAAAGGGCTACTGGGGCAGCAAGTCCAAGCAGTACCGCGCCGCCAGTGAACAGGTGAGGCGCTCCCTGCGCTATGCCTACATTGGCCGCAAGCTGCGCAAGCGCGACTTCCGCCGCCTGTGGATCACCCGCATCAACGCTGCTGCCCGCATCAATGGGCTGAGCTACTCGGTGATGATCAACGGGCTCAAGAAGCAGAGCATTGAAGTCAACCGCAAGATGCTGGCAGACCTTGCCGTCAACGACGCCGCAGGTTTCGCCAAGCTGGCTGAGCTGGCCAAGGCAGCGAAGTAAAACGCAGGTTTGCATATAACACGCCGATATGTCAGTCGGCGTGTTTTCATACTTATGAGAAACGTTAACGCATCCAAAGCGGCGAGGGATTTCCACTCGGTGCAAGAAGCACAAGTGAAGGCGTAGCAGCGCTACGTCGAGCTTGTTGCGACACAGCACCGGGCCAAAATAACCGACGCAACGATGCGTTAACGGGTTGAGTAAGTATTAATAGACAGGAAGATATTGAGTTGCTATAATCCGCCCTGTAAAGAGATGATGAGGAGAATAGAGACGAATGAGCAGCAACATCTGGCATGACATCAAACCCGAGCGCATCCAGGAAGAGGATTTCATGGCCGTGATCGAGATCCCCAAGGGATCAAAAAACAAGTATGAACTGGATAAGGAAACGGGCGTCCTGATGCTTGACCGCATCCTGCATACGTCCACCCATTATCCCGCCAACTACGGCTTTATCCCCCGAACCTACGGAGATGACCGTGATCCGCTGGATGTGCTGGTGCTGTGCTCGGAGCCGATCGCGCCGATGACCCTGGTGCGCTGCTATCCCATCGGTGTCATCAGGATGCTGGATCAGGGAAGGCTGGACGACAAGATCATCTGCATCCCCTTCAGTGACCCGACTTATAATGAGTACAGTGATATCAATGAACTGCCCAAGCATGTCTTTGAAGAAATGAGCCATTTTTTCCAGGTCTACAAGGCGCTGGAAGGAAAACAGACAGCGGCCGGCGAGGTGCAGGACCGCGCCGTCGCGGTGGAAGTCATCCGAAAAGCGCGCAATGATTACCGCGCCTTATTCGGCTGAACACGATCTTATCCTTCGGATGAGGCGTTTTTATCTGCCGCTTCGCGGGTACACTTAATTTACAGGCCAGGGCAGGTTAATTGCCTCCTGTAAAATAGTTTGAAGGAGATCGATATGAAAAAGAAGCTCTTGCTTATAACCTTGCTGGCGGTTGCCGCGCTGGCTTTGGCCGCGTGCACGCCGCAGACACCGGCCGCGACCGCCACGCCCGTGCCGCAGACCGAGCAGCCGTCTCAAGCGCCGGCCGCAGCGCCTGAAGCCTCCCCCGCAGCGGCAGCCCCTGAAGGTGGCCTGGAGCTGACGCTGGAAGAACTGGCCAAGTTCAACGGCAAGGATGGCGCTCGCGCCTATGTTGCCGTGGACGGCATCATCTATGACATGACGGACAGCGCCGCCTGGAAGAACGGGGGTCACAACGGCTTTGAGGCCGGCAAGGATCTGACCGATGCCATAAAAAATCAGTCGCCCCATGGTGTGGGTAATTT
>JAEWRJ010000142.1 GCA_023460055.1 Bacillota bacterium
TGGCGCAGACAGTCGATGATGATGCCATCCTGTACCAGGCTGAGGTTGGTGTGCCGCCCCATCGCCTCAAAATACAGCTTCTTCTCACGCGGGAAACCCATCTCATCATTGGAGAGGATATCAATGCGGATCAGCCGGTCGCCGAACATCTGCTCAACGCCCATCACCCGGCCGGACAGGAGGTGCTTGCGCATCAGCATGGTAAACACAGGAGCCTGCAGGGGGCTTTCGTAACTTTTATCAGTCAGGTGCAGCCGTGTGCCGGTGGGGTTGGCATTGATAGCAGGCGATGGTTGTGCCCGCCCGCCCGGATCATCAGCACCACCATGTCCTTTTCCGGCTGCTGCGCCTTGTCCACCCGCCCGCCGGATAGCGTATCGTTCAGTTCGCGGGCGATAAAGCCGAGCGTCAGTCCATCTAAGGCCATTGCGTCCCTCCAAGTTGTGATAATGAATACATCATACATGCATGGACCATAGGGAAGCAATAGGAATGAGGCGGCAAAGCAGTAGCAAAGCAATGGCGAAGAGGCTGCTGCGCAGCCGCGAAGGACCTACCCGGAAGATAAGGGGAAAATCGGCCTGGCGGTCCCCGTTCTCCAACTGCTTCGCGGCGGTTCATCCGCCGCTTTGCGCCGGCATCAGCCGGCTTTTTGCCATTGCTTTGCTCCCCTCCCAGAAATAATGTACACTGCCTGTGTAAGATTTTATCCTTAGCCGCGTCATATAGGCATGAGGGAGGTGAGCAGGTGCAGGGCTTTGAATCGGTCTACCGGGCCTATTTCACGGATGTGTACCGCTATGCCCTCAGCCTGTGCGGCGACGCTGCCCTGGCCGACGATCTGACCAGCGAATGCTTCTTAAAGGCTATGCGCGCCATCGGCGGCTTCCGGGGCGAGTGTGAGCTGCGGGTATGGCTGTGCCAGATCTTAAAGCGCCTCTACCTCGATCACCTGCGGCGCGATGGCAAGGAAGTACCCAGTGAGTCTCTGCCAGAAGATGCAAACACGCCGGACCCGGCAGAGGCCTTCGCGCAGCAGGATCAGGCCATGCGCGCGCACAGGGCCCTGCACCGCCTTCCTGAACCCTACCGGGAGGTCTTTTCCCTGCGGGTGCTGGGCGGCCTGGGCTTCGCCGCCATCGGCGAGCTGTTCTCAAAAAGCCAGAACTGGGCCTGCGTCACCTATCACCGCGCCAGACAAAAGCTGCGCGATATCATGGAGGATGAATTATGAGTTTGACCTGCGGCATCGTCAAAGATCTGCTGCCACTGTACGCCGAAAACCTCTGTGGGGATGAATCAAAGGAAGCTGTTGAAGCGCATTTATCAGAGTGCGAAAACTGCCGGGACACGCTGGACGGGATGAAGCAGACCCAAAGCGTGTCTACCCTGGAGGCTCTGCCCCTGAGATCGATATCTAAGAAAATCAAGAAGAAGCAGATCCGCCTGGTCGCGCTGGCTTTGTGCCTTGCCCTGTTCCTCACCACCGCCTATCAGGGACGCGTGAACCAGCTTAAACCCATCCCCTACGATCCGGGTTTCCAATTCTCCGTCACAGCGGATGAAAACGACGGCCTGATCCTTAAGTATGACAACTCCCTCGAACCGTTTGCCATCGAGGGCTACATGGACCTGGCAGAGCCTGGCAGCGTCAAAGTGTCCCCCTATATCTACAGCATTTCTTTCCAGCAATATGAAAAGCGGCCGGTGATCGACACAGGCAAGGACCTGCCCTTCAGCGAGACCCCCGAGGGCATGTTCCGCCAATCCAAGGAGATCCTGCTGAACGACCACGGCGATCTCCCGGTTAAAATATACTACGTCAACCCGGATGGTCCCGCCGTCCTGCTGTACGGCGATCCCGAACCCGGTGAACGTGAGGGAAGCTATGGCATCGCCTTTCTCCCCCGTCTTGCCCTCAATTACTATGTGATCCTGATGGCGGGATTGCTGCTGCTGATCGGCATACTCTATCTGCTGATGATACGGCTCAAGAAATCCGGGGCCCGCCAGGTACTGATGTACCTCTCCTTTCTCCCCCTCAGCTACATCCTCTCGCACCTGGCCGTCAAGGGTATAAGCGGCGTCAGCTGGGATATGATCGCGGACCTGAAAATGATTCTGACAGCTGCGGCTTTCGCCTGCGCGGCCATGGCACTCGCAGCATCACTCCTTAAAGGAAAGCGGAAGGAAAACCTGACACGCCCATGAACCCTCACAGCAAAAATGGCTTTGCTTTTTCACCCGCCGGATGATATGATACCACCCATGGGGAATGAAGTGCTCCCCCGGCTCCGGCCGAAACCGCTGTATTAAAAAACCAGCTGATGACTTCTGCGATGATGATCGCGGAAGCATCGGCTTTTTTTGAGGAGAAACACCATGCTATTCAGCCTCGCCGTGATGGTGCTGTGCGCCCTGACCCTAAACGGCCTCATGCAAAAGCTGCGCCTGCCTGGCCTGGTGGGCATGCTGCTGACCGGCATCATCATGGGCCCCTATGTATTCAACCTGATCGTACCGGAACTGCTCGACATATCTGCCGATCTGCGCAAGCTGGCCCTGATCGTCATCCTGACCCGCGCGGGCCTAAGCCTTGATATAGAGGATCTGAAAAGGGTAGGCCGCCCGGCGCTGCTGATGTGCTTTTTGCCGGCAACCCTGGAGATCATCACCTGCACCCTGCTCGCGCCCATCATCTTTCACATCACACATCTGGAAGGCGCGATCATGGGCGCGGTGCTGGGGGCCGTATCGCCCGCGGTGGTGGTGCCAAAGATGCTCAAGCTGATGGAGGGCGGCTGGGGCAGGAAGATGAGCATACCGCAGATGATCATGGCCGCCGCTTCAGCCGACGACATCTATGTGATCGTGCTGTTCACTTCCTTCATGGGCATGTACGGCAGCGGGCGGTTTGAGGCGGCTAGTCTGCTTAATGTCCCTGTCTCCATCGTGCTGGGCCTTGCGCTAGGCATCCTGACCGGCATCGCGCTGACGGCCTTTTTCAAGCGCGTGCACATCCGGGACACCGTGAAGATCCTGATCATCCTTAGCGTATCCTTCCTGCTTGTATGGCTTGAGGAGGCGGCAAACACCATTGTGCCGGTTTCGGGC
>JAEWRJ010000143.1 GCA_023460055.1 Bacillota bacterium
GGTCTGGGCGATCCTATCGCAATTTCATCCACCAATATGCTGGGTCTTGGCGATCTGCTGGATGCCATCGTCAAACGGCTGCCGCCTCAAATACATGAAGGCGGCGAGGAACAGACGCCGGTTCAGCTGGCTATTATTGGCCGGCCTAACGTTGGCAAAAGCAGCATCACCAACAGGCTGTTGCAGCAAGAACGCGTCATGGTATCCAATATCCCCGGCACGACAAGGGATGCGATCGATACGCTCTATGAGCGTGATGACGGCAAGATTTACAACTTGATTGACACTGCCGGTATTCGCCGAAAGCGCGCGATAGAGGACGCTAGCCTGGAACGCTACAGTGTGCTGAGAAGCTTTGCTGCCATTCACCGCTGCGATGTCGCGCTGCTGGTGATCGACGCGCTGGATGGCGTGACCGAACAGGATACGAAGATTGCCGGTATCGTCAAAGATGAAGGCAAGGCGGTCATTATTGTTGTCAATAAGTGGGACGCGCTTGAAAAAGAGACCGGTACATTGGAAAAGTACCGTAAACAGGTGCTGGAAGACCTGAAGTTCGTAGACTATGCCCCCGTGCTGTTTGTATCAGCGCTCAGTGGTCAGCGCCTCAATACCGTGTGGGATACTGTTGATCATGTATATGAACAGGCCAGCAGGCGAATTACCACCGGTGCGCTCAACGAGGTCATCGGCGAGGCGCAGATGTCGCTTCAGCCTCCCAGAAGCAGCGGCAGGCAGCTGCGCATATACTATGCCACGCAGCAAGGGATCCTTCCTCCTACTTTTATTCTCTTTGTCAATGATGAAAAGCTGATGCATTTCTCCTATGAACGGTATTTGGATAACCAGATTCGCAAGGCGTTCGGCTTTGCCGGCACACCCATTCGGATGCTGCTGCGCGAGCGGACAAAGGAGGAAGCGCCATGAGCATGCTTCATATCATGCTCTGTGCTGTGATCGGTTATTTTATGGGCTGCTTTTCAACCGGTATCATTTTAGGTGACATGGCCAAGATAGATATCAGAAAGTATGGCAGCAAAAGCACAGGCACCACAAATGTCATTCGTGTCATGGGCTTTAAGATGGGCCTTATGACTTTTATCGGGGATTTTATCAAAGCTGTCATCGCTGTTTTGCTTGGCATGATGATCGGCGGGCGTGACGGCGGGCTGATCGCGGGGCTGTTCTCAGTTATCGGCCATAATTGGCCTGTGTTCTATGGATTCAAGGGCGGCAAGGGCATCGCCTGTTCTACCGCAGTGCTGCTTCTCAACGTACCGCTTGAAGGGGCGATTTCAGCGGCCATCGCAATTTCGGTGATTTATTTAAGTCGTTATGTTTCGCTAGGCAGTCTGAGCCTGCTTTTTTCTGCTGCTGTTATCCTGCCATTCACAAGAGGTCTCTGGCCCGTGGGCGCCTGGGCATTGCTTCTATTTATCTTTGCTGTCTATCGTCACAGAACCAACATACAGCGTTTGATGAGGGGGACAGAGAGCAAGTTCACAGGCAAGAAGCACAATAACACTTAACTTGAAATATGTTTTAAATAAGACTCTCTGATATGAAGGGGTTATCTCCGTATTTCAGGGAGTATTTTTTTCATTTGACTCACTTGATGTTCATATGCCTTACTCTCAAATTCAAACGCCGGATTATTGCTGCTGTTTTCATCATAGATGCCGTCACAATTTATCGATAGAAGGACATATCCAGTGCTGCTGAACTTTTTGCTTATGCTGAATGGCACATCAAATTTAATTGATGTACTGCGCCTGGCAACCGTTTCCGCATTCAAATCGGCTAAGTCTTCAAAGAATCGAATGGATTGACTGAGGATTTCGCTTTGCTCATCATTCAGCTTATAGCTTAGTGTCATGTCATCCCCTGCGATCAAAATGCTGAGCGTTCCGACAACATGCTCATGATTGGCGATCATAGGATAGTCTGTCCTACCTTCAGCCTTCAGGTCGACAGGCGTAAGCAGATACTTCGCTGCCCCACCTTCAATCAGATCAGACAAAGGGATGCCTAAAGAGCAAAACTTGACAGCGAATCGTTTTTTATTCGCGTTATAGGTTCTCTCCTGTATCACTTCATTGCATCGGCGGCAGAGCCTCACTTGTATACCTGGCTTGAAAAGCTCAGCCCGTTCAGTGATTCTCCATCTTCCCGGCCAATGCGCTTTAGCCGGCTGTTCCCGGCTTTCCTGATGAGTGCAGTGCCTGCAATTGCGAACCTGAAGTCCCTTCTGACCGCAAGCAGCTTTTTGCAGGGTAATCCACTTATCATAAGCATGTCTGCGCGGCTTTGCTTCACGCGATTCATCCTGTCCGCATACAGTGCACTGTCTTCTTTGAATGCCATTGTCGTCACAATTAATGTACTCAGCGGTGCCCCATGTGCTGAAAGTATGCAGTGTTTTTGGAATGCTTTTAAAAATTTCATGTCCGCAAAGCATACAGTGTTTTTGCAATAAACCTTCTTTGCTGCAAGACTCAGGCTGTACGGCAATATACTCCGTATATACATGATAGAGTGCCTTGATCTCTTGCTGTTCTGTAAACCGGCACAATGTACATGAGCGTTTTTTCAGTCCTTGTTTCTCGCATGCGGCTTCATCTGTTACTGACCAATCTTCAAATGAATGGCCTACTGCGGGCAGATTTTTTGATTCATGGTTTTGGCAGACCGAGCATGTTCTGAGGGCTTCCCCGGACTGCGTGCATGAGGCGGCGCTCATCTCACGCCAGTCTCCATAGGAATGTCCCAGTTTCTTGATCTCACGGATATTTTCATAACTGCATACCCGGCATACCTGGTATTCAACTCCCGCTTTGTCACAAAATGCAGGCTCGCGAACAATCCAGCCGCCATAGTTATGCGGGCGCGAAGCAATAGGCTCTGATTTCTGATCCCCGCAGAGGCTGCATGTTTGCGTTTTTACGCCTTCCGATGCACAATTCTCAGCTTTATCAATAATCCAGGCTCCATACAGATGCCATAGACGCGGAATGCTTTTTCTCTCTTCATATCCGCAGTTCCTGCAATCTGCCGTCTCTTCCCCTTCCTGCAAGCAGGTGGCTTCTTTACGAACAATAAATGAATTGAGTAAGTGCTTTCCGGCAGGCACGGTTTCCTGTTGAGCAAAGGAGCATGTCTTGCAGGTTCGGCTTTTTGTTCCTGCCATATCGCAGGAAGCGCGAGGCGCTGTTACCCAATCACCAAATTGATGAGGATCCGGCTGTATGCTCTCTTCGATTGATTTGCCGCATCCGCTGCATGTCTGAGCAATTGTGCCGCCTTTTGTGCAGCTGGGAGCCTGTGTGATGACCCAGGAGCCGTATTTATGCCTGGTCTTGGGAACTATTTCTTTTTTTACTGTTGCGCAGACCTTGCAGGTGTATGTTATTTCGCCATCCTGCAGACAGGTTGCGTTCGCGGTGGTGACAGCAGCCCCGTATTGATGGAGCAGCTTTGCTATATCCCTGCTTTCAATTTGACCGCAGGCACAGCTTCTTTGTTCTGTTCCGGTATTTGCGCAGGTTGACGCTGATGTTGTTGTCCATGATCCATAATCATGTGTATGGATTACAACCTCGGCTTCACCGGAAGAATGGAAAACTGCCAGTAAGATAAACAATATAAAAAAGGCGGCAGGATAACGCAGGCTTTTCATCAACCTTGTCATCCTTCCGCCCCCCCTGCCGATATCACAGCATAATAGCCGAACTATTGATAGTTATTTGGTTCCAAACAACCGATCTCCGGCATCACCGAGACCTGGGATAATGTAACCATGGTCATTCAGGCGCTCATCCATCGCCGCTACATAGATGTCCACATCCGGATGATCCTTTTCAATACGCTTGACCCCTTCAGGCGCGGCAATCAGATTGACCAGCTTGATATGATTGCAGCCCCGCTGCTTCAAAAAGTTGATAGCGGCTGACGCGCTGCCGCCGGTCGCGAGCATCGGATCCAGCACAAGCAAAAGCCTCTGCTCGGCGTCGGAGGGGAGCTTGCAGTAATACTCTACAGGCTGCAGGGTCTCCGGGTCGCGGTAGAGGCCGATATGACCGATTTTGGCGTTAGGTACGAGGTTCATAATGCCGTTCACCATTCCGAGTCCGGCACGCAGGATCGGGATAACGCCGATAGGAATGCCAGCTAAGGTACGGGATTTCATCATGGTCAGAGGGGTTTCAACTTCTATCTCCTGAGTAGGCAGGTCACGTGTTACTTCATACACCATCAGCATTGAAATTTCATCCAACAGCTCGCGGAACTCCTTGGTGCCGGTGTTCTTGTCGCGCATGATGCTCAGCTTATGCTGGATCAAAGGGTGATCGAAGACATGTACTTTTGACATTTTCACTCTCTCTTTCTCTTGTTGATGGCGGTTATCAGTAACCTGTAAAATTATATAGGCATATGAAGTTCTCCGCAAGGGGAAATTCGGATCGAATTAAGATAATCCGTAAGTCTTTTGATTATTACGATATTCTTCGGCTTCATTGAGCATATGCTCCGCATGGATCAGGCTGCTTTCGCTTTCCTTGCTGTAGCCGCTGATCATGCGCGACAGTTCCAGAATACGATCCTCCCGGTTAAGGTGTTTGATTTCACTGACAGTTCTTCCCTCACGCTCTGTTTTTATTACCAGGTACTGGCTGCCAGCCATCGCGGCGATTTGCTGCAGATGCGTTACGCAAAGCACCTGGCGGTATTTTGCGATGTTCCACATTTTTTCCGCGACCACCTGTGCGGTTCGCCCCGAAATGCCTGTATCGATCTCATCAAATACCATCGAAGGAATCACGTTGTGTTCCGCAGAGATGGACTTTAGTGCGAGCATCAGCCGTGAAACTTCTCCGCCTGAGGCGATTTTAGCAAGCGGCTTTGCTTCCTCTCCGCGGTTAGGGGCAAGAAGCATGGTGATTTGATCATCGCCCGTTGTGGAACCCTCTACTTTTAGAGCGTGTATCTCGATCATGAGTTCCGTGCCCGGCATATTCAGTTCGGTCAGTTCCTGCTTTATTCTGCCTGACAAAAACAATGCCAGGCGTTTGCGGGATTGCGTCAACAGACCTGCCTGCTGGCGATAGTTTTTCAGCGCCTGATCAACTGTGCCCTCAAGACGGATCAAGTCTTCCTCAATGCTCTCAAACTGTTTAAGCTCCGTTTCCGTCTCTTCGAGCGCCTGTGCGAGATCATCGATCGGTGTTCCGTATTTTCTGCTTATCCGTTTGAGAAGATCCATCCGTTCAGATGCCTGCTGAAGGGTGCCCTCATCTGCTTCAAAGTTGTTGATGGCATTGCGCAGTTCCATGCCCACATCCTCGGTTTCGTAGTACACAGATTCGATTCTGGCACGCAGGGCTTCAAATGCCTCATCATAGCCCGCAATTTCTGAGAGGGCCCCCATGGCTATTTTAAGCAAGCGAAGCGCCGCATCCGAATCTCCCCGGGTATCATAGACCGCGCTGTAGGCTTGCTGCAGCGAGCGGCTGATTTTCCCTGCGTTTCGCAGATTTTCAAGGGATTTGCGCAGCCCTTCCTCTTCGCCTGCTTTGGGCTTTGCTGAGGAAATTTCTTTGCGCTTTGCCTGCAGCCATTGGAGACGCTCTTGCCTTTGGGCATTCTTGTCGAGCAAGGCCTTGTATTTGGCCTTGGCGTCATGGTATAGCTTATATCGCTGTGCTGTGTTTGATAATAGAACCTGATGCTCTGTGTCGCCAAAAGCGTCCAAAAAACTCAAGTGGCTGCGTTCGTTTAACAGGGATTGATGCTCATGCTGGCCGTGGATATCGATCAGGCTGGATGCGAATGCTTTCAGCAGGCTCAGATTCACCGCCATGCCGCCGATGCGGCAAACACTTCTTCCGGCCGAATTCAGCTCTCTTGAAATGATGACACAGCCATCATCCGCTTCCATATCATTTTGAGACAGGAAATCGAGAGCAGCCTGATTGCCTGAGATATCAAAAACGCCCTCCACATAGGCCTTTTCAGCACCGCTCCGTATCATATCCTTATCTGCGCGCGCGCCGATCAAAAAATTGACCGAATCCACGATGATTGACTTGCCGGTGCCGGTTTCACCGGTCAACACATTGAGCCCGCGATCAAAAATGACCGTGAGCTCCAAAACAAGCGCGACATTTCGGATCAGCAGCTGCTTGAGCATAATGATAAACTCTACTTAATAATCTCGTGGAATTTGTCAACGATCATTGGCGCATCGGCTTCGCTGCGGACAACGACCATGATGGTATTGTCACCTGACAGTGTGCCCAGAATTTCGGGCCAGCGCATACTGTCGATCGCCTCACCGGCTACATTGGCGCTGCCTGAGAGTGTTTTGATTACAATGATGTTGCCCGAATAGCTGATGGATACCACCGAATCTACAAACATGCGGACAAAGCGCTCGGATATACCATGCTCAGCCTGATCTGCTGTAGCGTATTTATAGCCGCCGGAGGGTGAAAGCACCTTGAGGAGGCGCAATTCTTTGATGTCACGCGATACTGTCGCCTGCGTGACATCAATCCCCCGTTCTTTCAGCTTATCTGCCAGCTCCTCCTGCGTTTTTATATCTTGTTGCTCAATCAGGCTTAGTATCGCTGTTTGCCTGGCACTCTTCATATTCAACCCTCCTGCGTATTATTTACCGCTCCATTCGGCCTGCTTCAGTCTCAGCCTTGTATAAAAATGCTGCGGGGCAAAGCGTACAAAGTTCACTCGTTCCTTGGACAAACTAACGCTTACTTCAACGGTACCCGGAAGTTCAAGGGATTTTTGGCCGTCAAACAATATCTGCTGTGTTCTTCCCGGACCGGCGGATGACTTCAGGCGTACATGGATTTTCTCGTCAAATACAATGGGAAGCTGCTGCGCTTTGTGTGAACAGATAGGCAGCAGCACCAGATTCCTCAGCGTGGGATGAAGCACCGGGCCGCCGGCCGACAGGCAATAGCCTGTTGAGCCTGTGGCGGACGCGACGATCACGCCGTCCCCGTCTGTCACATATACCAGCTCATCATTGGCATAGTTTTCAACCCTGATGCTTGAGGGATTGCCTCCCCGGCAGAGGACCACATCGTTCATCACGAGGTATTCTTCTTGCCTGCCGATGACATGGGAACTGAGCATATGCCTGTGCTCCAGCTGGTAATCCTTCGACATTAACCGCCTAACCATCAGATGCAGATCCATGTCGTCCACTTCCAGCAAAAAGCCGACGCGCCCCATATTGATCCCCAGAACAGGTATGTTTTCCAGGGCGGCTGTCGGAAGTGTGCGTAATAGAGTCCCGTCGCCCCCAAGAGAAATGATGCAATCAATAGATGAGCCTTTCAGATCATTTAATGATGCCTTTTGTCCGATCCTCAGTAAATCGTGGAGCCAGGCATCCAAGACAACGCCTTCGCCGGCGGACTCAATCACTTCTGCCAGTTCACGCGCCGCGTTGATTGTCTCAGGTTTTTGAGGGTTAGCGAACAAAAAATACATAAACCGCAAACATCCGCCCCTTCATTGAATATCTGATATCATATCACGGTTTGTATAATATCGCAATATAATGCATAAAACGTCGCTGAAACTCGAAGCGCATTAGCGGTTATGGACACCCCGCCATATTTCCTGCTGCCTCGCTACATAGGTGCTCTTTCCAACGAGCTTTTCCTCAACCAGCTGTCCGCTTACATATTTCTGCAGATAGGTCTCTACAACCTTGCCTTCCTTAGCGGCGCTTTTTTCAACTTCTTCATCCTTGTAATAAGCATGCAGCCCATCCTTATCCGATACATACTTCGGATTGGCGGAAGGGTAGAGTACCTCGGCTACTACGGTCTTCAGCTTATGCTGAACACCGGATCCAAGCGGCTCTCCGTAAATGATCACCTCAGTGACCAGTTTGCGAGAGCTTGCGCCGGGCTTGACACGGGCGACGATATAGAGGTCATGGCTCGTATTGTTCTTGAATTTGAAATCCAGTTCCCTGTCTTTTGTCCAGTAAACTGTCGCGTCCATCCCTGGATCTGTGTAGTTGACAGGTTCCGCGTGCGATCTGCGGGTGGTAATCTGCAGATCAGCCAGTAAAGCCGCCTGATATATGGTCGTACTGGTCTGGCATACACCGCCGCCTATGCCGGACTCGTAATAGCCGTAAACCAGTTCCATGGCCGGACGATATCCATTTTCCAGCGTTCTTTCCTCTGCGGTTTTGTTAAAGCTAAATTCTGCGCCGGGCTTTAATATAGTACCGCTGATCTTTCCCGATGATATCCTTATGTTTTCGGTACGATCAGGCTCTGACCTGCTTGATATTTCTGTCTGCGCGATACTGCGCAGCTGCATGTTCTCGCGCAGCATCACTTCGGTCACGGCAGGCTGGATGATCTCAGGCTGAAGTTCAAAGCTACCGGATACGCCTTGCGCCGCATACTCCAGGATTTGCTTCCTGGCTTTATCAATATCCAGATGATAACCGATCTGCTCTTTCTGGATAATAAAGGGATCAGACAGGCCCGGGTCAAAGCGGAGCAGATACGCATCGGCAGGTATGGAAGTGCCTTCAATATAGTTGGCAATTTCAGTCAGATACTGCCCCAGCTGATCGCTGTTGAATTCACTGTTTTGTACGGTGGAGGCTTGCCATGGCTCGGTCTTCAGCCTGTCAATGGCTTCCTTTTTCTGGTAGTTGTCTCCGGTATGGGTCAAATCCCATGCCGCTTTCAAGGTCTGGTTGATCGAGTCAACGTTGGTTTGGAGGCCGAGTGTCTGATAGTTGACCGTTACATAACTATGTCCGTTATAGGTCAGGTCCATGCTCCAGGCGCTGACGCTTTGCTGGCGTTTGCTAAAGACAGCATCATAGGCCTCCTGAGGAGCCATCCTGGAAATATCGATGCCGTCGACATGGATATTATCAGCAAACACGTCTTCGTAGGGTTCTATTTCCTGCGCTACACGGCTGTCCCGCAGAGCGCGAATGCCAAACAGGACGACCAATACCAAGGCAAGCGCAATCAGCAGCCACGGCAATATCCTGACTGCAAGGCCGCGTCTTTGTGGAGGCCGGTAGGAATGATTGAAATTAGTTTGCTGCTGCATGGTGAAGTCTGATCCTCGCTGTCAAGTAGTCAAGGTGATAAAAGCCGGTGTGTTTCTAGCGATGCGTTTGTACCTCCGTAATACACACAAGCCCGAATGGCGAAACGCCATCCGAAGCCTGTGAAGCTGTATGCGAATCAGAAAACCAAAAGGCTTGTGAGGATCCGAATCCATTAATTCAGCCAAGGGAAGGGGCAGGCTTCGCAACATAGGCCTCACCCTCGCTGTCCATGAAGGCAAGGAAATCGTCACGCATGATGGTCTCCTTCTCCATCAGGAGCTTCGCCAAACCATGAAGCTTATCAGTGTGTTCTTTTAAGGTATCCATGGTGACTTCATAGCATTTATTCAGTGTTGCGGCTACTTCACGGTCGATCTCATCAGCTAAATGCTCACTGTACTCGCGTGACTGGCCAAACTCCATGCCAACGAACACTTCATGATCATTTCCCAGATAGATGGTCCCGAGCTTATCGCTCATACCGAGTTTGGTTACCATGTAGCGCGCAAGCTCCGTTGCGCGCTTCAGGTCTGACTGTGCGCCGGTATAGATATCATTCTCGATAAGCTTGATGGCTGCGTGACCGCCAAACATCATGGAGATCGTCTGCAGCATCTTGCTGCGGCTTTGCATATCAAACTCCTGCTCAGGCAAAGAGAGCGTGAACCCGCCGGCTCCGCCGCCTCGCGGCACGATGGTTACCGTATGCACCTCATCGCAAAGCGGCAGGTAATGACCGACGATGGCGTGGCCCGCCTCATGATAGGCGACGATGCGGCGGTCTTCCTCAAGAACCTTATGGCTCTTCTTTTCAGGCCCCATCTGCACTTTTTCAACCGCGGAAATCAGATCGACTTGACGGATCTTAGCCTGGCGGTTACGGGCGGCGATCAGGGCTCCCTCGTTCATCACATTTTCAAGATCGGCACCCGTTGCGAAAGGAGTGCGTTTGGCGATATTATCAAGGTTGACATCATCAGCCAGAGGTTTTCCCTTGCTGTGTACATTCAGAATGGCTATGCGCCCGTTAACGTCAGGATAGTTTACATTGACCTGCCGGTCAAATCGGCCGGGACGCAGCAAGGCAGGGTCCAGTATATCCTGACGGTTGGTGGCGGCCATCACGATGACCCCCTCATTGGTGGAGAAGCCATCCATTTCAACCAATAGCTGGTTGAGTGTTTGCTCCCGCTCATCATGGCCGCCGCCGAGGCCTGCGCCGCGGTGCCGGCCAACCGCGTCGATCTCATCAATGAATACGATGCTGGGGGCGCTGCGCTTGGCTTGCTCAAACAGATCACGCACACGGCTTGCGCCGACACCGACAAACATCTCCACGAAATCAGAACCGCTGATGGAGAAGAAAGGCACTTTTGCTTCACCCGCAACAGCCTTGGCAAGCAAGGTCTTGCCGGTACCGGGAGGGCCGACAAGCAGCACGCCCTTAGGGATCCTGGCCCCAAGCTCAAGGTATTTTTTGGGCTCCTTTAAGAAGTCCACGATTTCCTTCAGTTCATCCTTCTCCTCATCGGCACCTGCCACATCAGCAAAAGTGATTTTGTTCTTGTTGGGATCAACCATATTTGCATGGCTTTTTCCAAAACTCATCACTTTTGAGTTTCCGCCTGTCTGCTGGCGCATCATCATATACCAGAATACCATGACCAGGCCAAGCGGAATCAGGAAGGGCATCATTTCAATATACCAGGGGGTAACGACAGGCGACAGATACTCAAGCCTGAGCTTGCGGCCGCTGAACTCAATATCATTCAGGCTGACGACGGCTGGATCGACATCATTCTTTGATGCGTACATACGTGTCAGCGTCTCAATAAAATCAGCGCCGATGGTGCTTTCAAAATCATACCTGGCGGGAAAATCCGATTCAGACACCAGGCTTGGGACATCAAGGCCATACAGCGTATTTCCGCGTATCGCGACGCGGGCTACCTTGCCGTCAGCAATATTCTGCAGCAGGTCAGGGTATTTCACCCTTGGGGTCGGGATAGAGATGCTCTCCGATATCATGTAGGCCACCAGCAGGAAGGCAGCAATCATAAATATATATCCGAGCGCTCCGCGAGATTTTCGCAACAGGGGGTCCTCCTTTAGTAACAATCACTTATAATTATATCACGCTGTTTTAAGCCTAAGCAAGCAATGTATAGTTTATCAAGGCTTTGAGTTGTAAACTATTCTTGAACATCGTGCCACACCAAGGTCCTTTTTATTCCTCTGAGTAGATTTTCGGGTCGAGTACGCCGATATCCGGCAGATTTCGATATTTCTCCGCATAATCAAGACCATAGCCGACGACAAACTCGTTAGGGATGGTGAAGCAGACATAGTCAACCTTCAGCTCATTCTTTCTGCGCTCAGGCTTGTCAAGCAGGGTGGCCAGCTTGACGGACTTCGCGCCGCGTTTTGAGAGGACATCCATGATGTAGGTGAGCGTCAGACCGCTGTCAACAATATCCTCCACCACAAGAACATCTTTATCGAGCACGGACTGATCCAGATCCTTTTGCAGGCGAACCTCTCCGGAGGTTCTGGTACTGTTGCCGTAACTGGAAATAGCCATAAAATCGATCGTCAGAGGCAGATCAAGTTCCCTGATCAGATCGGTAAAAAACATCACCGCGCCTCTTAAAATACAAATGCACATCAAATCCTTGCCCTGATACTCATTGTTGATCTGCGCGGCCAGTTTCTTTACCGCTTCGCGGATCTCATTCTGCCCAATCAGTACCTTGGATAAATCTCTGTACAGCACTCTCTCATCCATCATATGCCCCACACTCCTTCGATTGGTTTTCTGTTTCATCCGGCAGGCGTCCGGAATAAGCCAAAACTGTCTCACATTTCGTATCTGGTGTCAAGGCAGCGGGTTGAGCCATACCAAACCCTACAACCCATAAGATGTCCTGCCCTCTTGCCAGTACCGGCCATTGATCCCGTAAGGGACGATCCATTCTGCGGTTAATCAGATAGTCGCTCAGGCTCTGCGTCCCTTCCATGCCAAGCGGCTTGATCCTGTCGCCCGCATGACGGTAACGAAGCTGCGCTCCCTGAACCTTTTCAGTGTCGAATACCTCCACCCGCCTGCTTGCGGATTTTGGTCTCTTCGTTTCACACAGGCTTCCAAGAGCCAAAGGGATTATGCGGGGGTCAATCAAATGCAGACGCTGCCCGGTTCTAAACGCCTTAAAATCTCCCGGCAGATTATCGCTTTCTCGGGGCAGCAACCGGATAAGCCGTTCCGTATGCAGCCTATCCGGAGAAAGACCTGCTTTCACGCAAAAAGCTCGAAGCAGGCGTCTTCGGGCGGCTATATGAAGTGTATTAAAATCCTGAATGTTTAGAAAGAGACAGGATGGGTGCAAAGAGGCGTTTTCATCAAGCCATTTATTCGAATAAAGCTGCCAATACTCTTCCTCATCCCCCATTAGCTCACTGGCTGAGGCAATATTGGGCACGCAGTCAGACGACAACTCTTCCATCAAAGGGATAAGGCGGCTGCGGACAGCGTTGCGCATAAACCTGATGTCATGGTTGCTTTCATCCTCCCGCCAGGGAATGCCCCGAACATTTAAGTAGTCCTCAATATCACTCCTTCTGACAGACAGAAGCGGGCGCCAGACGGCTTGCCTGCGTGTACGCATGGCCGAAAGGCCGGTCGGCCCCGCTCCGCGCATCAGACGCATCAGCAGTGTTTCTGCCTGATCATCCATATGATGGGCAAGCGCCAGCATGCCTGCGCCGCATTCGCCCATCGCTTCCTCAAAGGCCTTGTAGCGTGCTGCCCGCGCGTTAGCTTCCAGGTTTCCCCGGCGTGATACCTCTACCCTTTTGATGATTAGGGGCAGACCCCACTGGCTGCACAGCCCTTCAACAAAACGCTGATCCTCTTCAGCTTCCTGCCTCAAGTGATGGTTTACATGCACACAGCTTAGTCGAAACCCTTTTTCTGATCTCAGGCACACCAACAAATGCGCAAGACAAACAGAATCCGCGCCGCCGGATAACCCGACTAACAGGTTGTCCGGTGAACGCTCCGATTCATACGAGGCCCTCAGTTTGTTGTAAAGTGCTGCTGATTCATCCATAGGGTCATAGTATACAATAAAAACAAGTCATAGTTAATGATTGACAGCAAATAATCCCGATCTTCAGGCTGCTTTCTTTTATCGATAAACCCGGGTGCCTTTCGGAGACGCAAAAACGCGGGTTGCGGTGTTAAGAGTCCGCAGCCCGCGTGAACATATCTTCTGAATCTTCAGTCTATTTCGTAGGTGAGTGTTACAGCGGCTGATACAACGATCGCTCCGCTGACGATGGCTGCCGCGTTGGATACGCTGGCTTCATACGCGACCTGGTTTCTGGCGTCAGAATAGCCGCCGTAATCATACTGATTTTCGATGCGAGCAATATCGCCTAGGGTTTTACCGGATGCTTTGGCCAGTACCTCCGCTTTGCTGCGGGCATCCTCCACCGCGCGCTCAAGCGCTGTCTTATAGGCATCCTTTTCCTTGGATGAACTGAATGTCAGCCCATAGATCTGATTGGCACCGGCTTTGGTGGCCGCGTCGATCACTTTGCCGATATTCTCCAGATTGCGCACCTTGATGTTGAGCATGTTACTGACATTGTACACCGGATCCGACTTGCGGATGCTGCCGTACTCCTCGTAGGGTACCTCAGTAAATACGCTGTAGTTGCTGGTCACGATGTCTTTTTCCTCAATGCCCAGTTCCTTCAGCGCGGCAAGTACCTTGCGGATGATTTCATCGCTTTGCTGCTGAGCGGCTTCCACCGTGGCATCCTTAACAGAGGTTCCAAGTTCCAGGCTGGCGGTATCGGCAGGCAGGCTGACAGTAGCGTTACCGGCGACAACCATTTGATGGGCATCAGTATCAGCCAGTGCTGACAGGCTAAGGGATAGAATAAGGGCGAGTGCCAGAGTTACGGACAGAATCTTTTTCATTTCTTTTTCCTCCTGATGATAGTTTTGGCGATTAGAATCAGTATGGCGATTATAGCCAGATAGGGTAATGCAACGCTTAGCAGGATAACAAAATTCTCCAGAAAATTCAGCGTTATCATCCAGGCATCTGATACGGCCAAACGGATACGCTCTATCAGGCTTAATTGGGTAGCAGAGGGGCTCAGGACTTCTTCTGCTATGTAAAGCTTAATGGTGCTGTAATCCACTTTGCTGTCCATGCCCTGCAGGGAGCCGGTCAGCCTGTCAATCTGATACTGGGTATCGGCAATTTCTCGCTCTATAGCCAGTATATCTTCAACAAGGCTTGCCTTTGACAGCAAATCAATCAGACGTTCCATTTTTGTAGTCTGCGTTTGCAGACGGGTGGCTGTATCGCCGTAGCGTTCGCTGACATCTTCACGCGATTCGGTGATGGATACAGTCTGGCCCACCCCAGTCACCTGCTGGAGGTAAGCGTCAAGGCTTTCCTTGGGGATCCTGAACGTCATGCTGGCGTAGCGGCGGCTCCCCCTGTCGACTGATATGTCAGAATATTCGACATATCCTTTTTGATCCGCCAGGGCGGTGTTCAGCTTGGTCAGGTCTTCCTCAAAGGAACGTGTGCTCAGGCTGAGGCTGACATTTCTGACGATCTTCTGCGGAGCAATGATCTCATCACTCTCTGCTGCGCTCATCGCTTCAGGCGCAGAGCCCGCTGCTTGATCGTAGGTGCTTTCAGCCATCGCCATCACTGAGGGAGCCGCAGGCGCTGATTCCTCCGCGCCTCTTGTGAAAGACTTGTACATCCCGGCATCGTTATCCTGAGATGTGGTATATTGGTCCCCGGGTCTTGATTGGCCGACCAGCCAGGTGCCTCCAAAGACGAACAACACCGACGCCGCGATCGCTATCCAGCGTCTGGCCGCAAAGGGCAACACGCTGTGGCTTTTTCCTTTCGGGTTCTCTGTCAAGCTGATATCCTCCTGTTCACGGATAGCCCGCCGCCAGGAGGCTGAAAAGGTATCGGGTACCTCGAAACCTTCATCCAGCTGACCGCAGTCCTTTCGTATCTGTAGAAGCAGCCTGCACTCATTGCAAGTTTCCAGATGCCGCTCACATTCGGCGGCCTTCCGGGCGTCCAGGCTCCCCTTCAGATGCCGATCGAGAAGGCCGGAAAACTTGTCACAGGTCATTTCGTTTTCCCCCTTTCATCATTTGGACGCTGAAGACTGCTGAAAAGTTCCGGATCGTTAGATAAAATATTTTTTAGCGCTGCCCTTGCCCGGTTAAGCCTGCTTTTCACTGTGCCAACGGGACACTCCATCGCGCTTGCCGCCTCATCATAGCTCATGCCCTGGAGGTCACACAGTACCAAGGCAAACCGCTGATCATCAGGCAGGCGTGATATTCCCCGCTCAAGCGCCCGCTTTCGCTCTGATGTCTCCAGCTGCAGATACGGAGAAGGACCCTCGTCTTCTTTTTCCCAGCCCGATTCCTGAAGTTCACTCAGTGAAACTTCATTTTTCCTGGCACGCAGCGCATCCATACAGCAGCGAACGGCGATTGTATACAGCCAGGTATTGAATTTCGATTGACCTCGAAACGCGGAAAAGTTCTTATATGCCTTCAGCATAGCCTCCTGCGCGCAATCCTCCGCGTCCTGCGGGTTTCCCATCATACGCAGGCAAGTGAAGTATATTTGCCGCTCGTACGGAGCGGCAGCCTCCTCAAAGGCATCGGCGTTTTTTCGAAAAATTGACATTTTACCGCCTTCCCCTTCTCCCTTTGTGATTCTATTATACAACGCAAGGTATGCGGCAAAACTTGCAAGAAGATTGAAACTATTTATGAACAACTGTTGATTTTGAGGCAGGTGTTTAGTATACTTAGCGGCATATCCGTCTCAAGGAGGAGCTTATGCCAAAATCCCTGCCTGACCGCCGCCCGCAAAAGACAAAACGCGCCTTAAAGAATGTACTGGTCGATTTGCTTCAGACAAGGGATCTGCAAACGATCAGCATTAAAGAAATCACCGATCTGGCTGACATCAGCAGGGGGACTTTTTACCTGCATTTCGATGATATATTTGCTCTTTATCAGGCAATTGAGTCCGATGTAATCGACAATATAACAGCGATCATTCAAACAAAAGTGCCCATCCAGGATGAGGATGAGCTTGATAAAATCATTGGGTCAATATTTGAGTATTTAACTGATCATATCAAAGAATGCGATGCCCTGCTAAGAACAGACAGCGCCTCTTTTTTGTCTGGTGTATTTGAACGCAACCGTCCCATGGTATCCGAGACCTGGGAAGCCTCGTACGGCTCAAAAGAGCATATGCAGGCTTATTCGTATATATTCTTAAGCCACGGCTTCGCTGGCGTTTTGAAGCACTGGATAGCCTTTGGAAAGCTGGAGACTCCCAGACAGATCGCCGGAATCGTCAAACGGCTGCTGAGCTATATGTTTCTGGATGCCGCTCAAAACCAGTCGGGCCTTGGAATAGAGAACATCAGCGGGAACCAGCCGTAAAAGCGATCCTCCCCCGCCTGCAGCTGTGCCATGGGTGAAAAAAACCTCAGGATAGCTTCGCATGGAGTAAAGCTGATGCTTGGCTTCATATTCTCAGCATCAATATCCCTAACACTTACCTGATTATCCTTGACCTGCAGCCTCAACCATGCCTGCCCTTTGATTTCAACAATCGCCTCTCCAGCCCGGAGCGTTTCGTGCCTCGCCTTGAAGCTCATCAGCTTTTGCAGCACGGATGACCAGTTCAGCACATGGATCATCATATCATCATGCAGAGACCAGGATTCCGCGAACGCGCCCAGTTGCGCGATGGTACTTTTTTGATGTATAGTTGCCGTGAACTCAAACTCTTTGCAGGCACGGAATCGCAGCCAGCAGCGCGCTATATTCTCCATTGCAGGGCGGCCTGTGAAAGAATGTTCATAGATATCATGATCATTAGCATACACATAACCCCTGAACTCTCCCTGCGAAATAAGCGCGTAGCCTTCTCCGCCCGCTGTGCGCAGAATGTCCGCAAAGTCCTCGCGGCTGCGGTCTGCGCACATTTCAAGGGCCTGGTAGGCATCATATGCCCTGTCTACGATTTGACTGTCTGCTTTTGACAGAGCTATAAATTCAAATTCTTCCCGGCTTGGACGATCTTTGAGGTTATTCTCGTTTAGATAGAAGGTGATCACGGGCGCACCGATCTCAAAGCCATAGTGGTTATAGCGCTGACGCTGTCCGCCAAGCGCTACGAGCTCCATGCCTTCTGCTCTGGCCCGCTCAAGGGACAGGCGCATCAGTTCCTTCATATGCCCTTTGCCGCGCTCCAACGGGTGAGTAGCCACCGTACCCAAATATCCGGCAGAAAGGCTTTCATCCTTCGCCAGTTTGAGCATCATTGGTTTAACCGCGATGCTGGAGACCAGCCTGTTCTCCTCATCTTTGGCGATGATATGAAACCGGGAAAAACCGGAATGGCCATAGATTGGAGGATATACCCGCCTGAAATCAATCGGCCCGGCTGTCATGGCGAATACCATATTAGAAAAATCGAGTATCTCGCGTTCTTCCTCTGCGCGGGCTTGCCTGTATTCCGTCATAATACCTCCCCGAAAGTCCATGTATTTGCAATAGCATATCCAATGCAGCGGATATTGGCAAGATAAAATGTAACAAAACTGTGACTTAATTTACATTTAGCCTGTTTCAGGCTATCATAAGCTGTACTTTTTAAGCAGGAAAGGGGCGTGCCGACTGAAAGTCTCATTGACCGGGTTTCTGCGCAGCAAATGGGCCATTGTTCCTGCTTGCTTTCTTATGCTTGTCCTGACAGCGGCTTATTTGTTCACGTATAGGAGCGGAAATACGCTCTTTCCCCTTGAAGCCGCGGGAATCGGACTTAACCGCTATGAGTTCGATCTTGATTTTGACCCCATTGCGGATCAGCTGTCCGTTAGCATGTGCCTGACGGTCACAAACCGTGAAAATATTCCCTTTGATGAGCTGATCATCCGTACTTACGCGGGCGCTTTTGAGCGTGA
The DNA here is from genome assembly GCA_023460055.1 of Bacillota bacterium. Lineage (GTDB taxonomy): Bacteria > Bacillota > Clostridia > Christensenellales > Aristaeellaceae > UBA1038. Next base: position 18,170 of record JAEWRJ010000143.1, read on the forward strand.
AGATACAAGCCCGGTCAATACAATGGAATTGCGGGATAAATTCTATCCCGCGGGCTTTTCATCCGGCGGGATTGAGCTTTCCCCTGTCCTATGGAATGGACAGGAGGTATCGTTCGGATATGAAGACAAAGCGCGCACTGTGTTAAGAGTAGATATTCCTTCGCTTGATCCCGGCGCAGCCGGAATGCTGACAATGAAATGCGTGATATTGCTGCCTCAAAGCCCGGGACGATTTGGCGTATGGGAGGATGTATGGCGCTTCGGCAATGCTTTACCCATTCTGGCACTTCGGGAAAATGGTACCTGGCGAAAAGACCCCTATTATCCTGTCGGCGATCCCTTTGTGTCCGAGGCTGCCAACTATTTTATCCGGCTCAAGCTGCCCTCCGGCTACAGCACGGCCGCAAGCGCGCCTTTGGACCGGGAGAACTTTGCGCTGCGTGATTTTACCTTGGTCATCATGAAAGAAGACAGCTTTTCATTGCGCACTTTCAAAGCGGATGATACACTGCTGATGGCTTGGGCAAGGGATGACGGGCAGGCTGAAAAGCTGCTTAAAACCGCTCGGGAAGCGCTACGCTTTTACGAAGACTGGCTGGGGCCTTATCCCTGGGAAACACTGACGATCATCGAACTGCCTTTTCCGATGGGAGGCATGGAATATCAAGGCCTTGTGATGATAACGGACGCTTATGCCGCGCGAAACGACGATGCCTCCCTGGCTGTCAGCCTTGCCCACGAGCTGGCTCATCAATGGTTCTACGCGCTGGTCGGATCCGATCAGGTGAATGAACCCTGGCAGGATGAGGCGTTGAGTGAGTACGCGACGCTGCGCTTTGTTAACAGGCTGTTTGGAAAAAGCGCAGCCCAAGAGCTTCGCCTTCAAAGACAAGCTCCTGAGGCGCAGCTCATTTCGCCTTCAGGCTCCATCCTCAGGTTTCCGGGGTATAAGTCCTATACAGCATCGGTATATGGGCGCGCCGTGGAGTTATTGTTTGCTTTGGATGAGATGACCGGCAAGACAGATGCATTTATTGAAAGCTATGTCAGATGTTTTGCGTTTGGTTACGCGACGAGGAAAGGTTTTGAACAGGCGCTTGATGCTTTTATGGGCGGCAGCAACGGAGTTTTGGTCAGCGAATATCTGGATGTCCCATTATGATCTGCAAAGGAAACAAGTATGGATCTGTTTGACACGGTGGTGCTCATTCCGTCTCTGCACCCGGATCATCTTTTGACGGAGTATGCGGATGATTTGGTAAGCCATGGTTTTCGCCGCATTGTTGTTGTCGACGATGGGTCCGGTGCGGAATATGCCGGCGTATTTGATTCCCTTAATAAGCATCCGCAGTGCGATGTGATCGGCTATCCAGTGAATAGCGGAAAAGGTCACGCTCTTAAATACGGCATGCGCTATATTCAGCAGCGTTATCCGCATGCTGCCGGCATCATTACTGCCGACTCGGATGGACAGCATACAGCCGGGGATGTGCTGAAGGTATCGGAATGCCTGCTATCCAATCCGGATGATTTGATCATTGGGTCCAGGGATTTTAAGGCGAAGAATGTACCCTTGAAAAGCCGGACGGGCAATAGGCTGACCAGCCTGTTTTTCGCTTTGCTCTATGGTAAATGGCTGCCTGACACGCAGACGGGGCTTCGCGGGTTCTCTATGGATCTGATTCCTTTAATGCTGGAAGTACCCGGTGACCGCTTTGAATATGAGATGAATATGCTGATCATCGCGTCCAGCCGACATGTCAGGTTTCAGACGGTTACAATACAGACGATTTATATTGAAGAAAACCGCCGAACGCACTTCCGCCCCTTTCATGATTCCGCGCGGATCTATCTCCAGTTGTTTAAAAACTTTTTCAAATACGCTTCTTCAAGTGGCCTGTCTACTGTACTCGATATAGGAATATTCACGCTGTTTGACAAATGGATACTGCCACTGACCGGTCTGGATCCAAACATGAGCATGCTGTGGGGGCTGGTTACGCTGAATGTACTGATATCCAACGGAATCGCCCGTGTCAGTTCTTCCATATTCAATTACAAAGCTAATAAGTCCTTCGTTTTTCATGCGGAGAAATCCAAGGGGTCATTTGCGCGCTATCTGATATTGGCGGTGCTGGTTTGGGCTGTATCTTCCGCGCTGATCAGCGTACTGCACAACTGGATGAAGTGGGACAGGACATTGATCAAGTCGTTTGTTGATACAGCGCTGTTTTTTGCCAACTACCGTCTGCAGCGCTCCTGGGTGTTTGCTGATCATCACCACTGAATGAAAGGATGACTAAATATGTCTAAATCCGCCCGAATTCTATGCCTGGTGTTATCTATTGCTTTCGTACTCAGCCTTCCCTTCCTCGTCCCCTCAGGCGCGATGCTTGACAGCGAGCGCATGTCCCTGTTTGAGCAGATGGACGATGAGTATGACGACAGCTGGGATGAAGGAGCGCTGCGTCTGATTGACCTGCTGATTCCACGCGCCAGCGCTGAGGCTGCTTATGAACCTCTGCCAATTGATTTCTCAGAGGGCAGGACGCCTTCTTTCGATGGCTATACGCCGGATGGATATGAGGATGAGAGCATCAGCCTGAAGCTGGAGACCATGGATATTGATCAAGTTATGTGGCGTGTCGCGCGCGTGCGCATCAGCCACCCTTCCCAACTGCGCACAGGACTCGCCGGTTCTCCCGGATCAAGCCGCGTTGCGCTGATATCTTCCATGGCCAGGAAATTTAACGCGGTGATTGCCATCAATGCGAATTATATGGCAAATGATCCCGTGAAAACATCTTTTGAGTATCGCATGGGCGAACGCGTCCGCGCAAAATTCAACCGTACCAAGGATCTGCTGATCATCGATGAAAACGCCGATTTCCATCTCTTTGTGAAATCCGCCAAAAGTGAAGTGAAGAAATTTACTGACGCGGGCCATCAGATCATCAACGCCTTTACCTTTGGCCCTGCCCTTGTGAAGGACGGCGCGATGCTTGAGCTTGACGCAAACTATGGCTATAATCCTCATGGAAAAGAACCGCGTATGGCCATCGGCCAAACAGGGCCTCTTGAGTATGTGCTGGTTCTGGCAGAAGGGCGCACCGGGGACTCCGAAGGCGTCACCCAGGGGGAACTGGCTGAGTTCATGCTCAGCTTAGGGTGCCAACAAGCCTTTAATCTCGACGGCGGCAATTCTGCCACCATGGTATTTAACGGAGGCTATTATCAGTTCAAAACATCATCCAACGAACGCGCGCAAAGCGATATGATCTATTTTGCCACCCTGGTTGGAGAATCGGAGTAAACCCGGAATGTATACACAATCCGCAACCTTTGTGATTCTCGGTCAAACCGTATATATCTACGGTTTGTTCCTGAGCGTTGCCTGTCTTCTAGCCGGCAGCCTTCTGCTGCTGAAAATAAGAAAAACCTCACTGCAGCAAAAAAACGCCGCCGCCCTGACCTGCCTGTTGTCTCCGATGCTGGGTCTTTTTTTCGCCAGGCTTGTATACGTTGCGGCTGAGGTCAATTTCGCCCCCTTCCTCAGTTTTCATAATGCCGTCAACCTGCGTCTGGGCGGCCTGTCCATGTATGGCGCGCTCTTTGGGGCTGTGTTGGGGGCTGTGATCAGCGCGCGGCTTGGCGGACTGAAGAAGGCCGAATGGCTTGACATGATCACGCCTTCCCTGTTTCTGTTTATCGCTGTCGCGCGCCTGGGCGAGCAATATACGACGCTGGGTATCAGCCGACCTTTGGTGACAGGGGTGTTTGACAACACATTTCTGGCTATACGGGATGACTTTGATGCTTATCTGCGCACCTATATTCTCGAAAGTGCGGTAGCTGTCATATTGTGCGCGGCCTCATTCAAATATGATAGAAGAAAGCGGAAGTCAGGATACACTTGGCTTTTCGGCGTACTGCTGTATGGAGTGACGCAAACACTATTCGAAAGTCTGCGCTTTGACGCGCATATCCGATTCAGCTTTATCGGCTTACATCAGGTGCTTTCGGTGGCATTGTTCTGTGGCGTGATTATCTATCTAGCAGTCTGGCAGAATACATCCAGACGCGTAGCGTTACTTTCAATCATCATGCTCTTGCCGGTTTTGGGGGCCATTATTGCGATTGAGTTTATGATCGATCGTTCCCAAACCAACAAGTTGCAGACATACGCAATCTATTCAGCAGTCTTGCTTATTCCTTGTTGTCTTGGACTATCAATGTTAAAAAGAGAGAGGGTATAATCATGGAGAAGTATCGCGTTGCTTATATGCTTTCGCTGGCTAAAAAGAAACGGGAAAGCACGATCAGCGATGCTGAACTGATTTTGCTTGAAGATCTTCGCCGGGAATATCTGTCCGATTTCCGCGAAGGGTTCAAGCAGCAGCTGGACCAGGTCTATGTTCAGCAGGATGACGGGAGCTACGAAAAGCTGAAAAAGAAGAGCGCTGACGGTGAGGAATAAGGAGATCTTTCGATGACCAAACGAATTCTGGCGGTTGTGTGTGCCATTGCCATAGCGCTTACTGTCTTTATGCCCTCCCTCGCGGCGGCGGATGAAAGGCCGGTTCTCTATACGGCAACCATCACGACGGCCTATGGCATGGACAGCGGAAGCGGGGTATACCCTACCCCGGATATCCAGCGGCCTGATAACGCTACGCCCCGTCTGGGCGTTTTAAAGGCAGGCGCTGCTATCGATATTCTTGATGTTCTGCCTAACTATGTGGAGATTCGCTATGGCAGGGGCACCGGGTATGTGCTGCGAAAGCGAATTGAGAATGTTGTAACGCTGAATCCCTCCAATACGCCCCGTTACGGCACTACGGTCAGCCGCTACTATGCCCGGTTAGGCCGGACCACTGATGTTAAAGCCGCGCCGGATGCCTCAAGCTTGACGCTCATTACCCTGCAGGAAGGGGCCATGCTTGGCTTTATCGATATCATTGACGGATGGGCTCAGCTGATCTACCACCGTCAGTATGCCTATGTCAACACAGAAGACCTCCCCGCTATCGCGATGGTAGCACCCTCTGAGCAGGCCGGTACAGAAGATATGCCCATTGCTGTGTTTAATTCATTTTATAATATCGCGCAGAATGAGATGAACCTCAACCGCATCGAAAACCTGAAAGTAGGATGCAGGCGCATGGACCGGGTGATGGCACCTGGCGAGACGCTGGATTTTAACGCCTCCGTCGGCCCCTTCTCCGCCAGAAATGGATATCTGAAAGCCTGGGGTCTGGTTGATGGTGAGCGTGTTCCTTCCAGCGGCGGCGGCAGCTGCCAGATATCAAGTACCTTATACAACGTGGTGCTTCAACTGACGGGATTGACCGTTTTGGCCAGAGCCCCTCACGGTTTGGACGGCGCCTCCTATCTGCCTCACGGCGTGGATGCCACTTCAGGCGGCCTCAACTTTATTATAAGAAACGACTATGGCTTTCCCATCCGCATCACATCCCATGTGCAGGATGGCGCTCTGTATATCGCGATCTATAAGGAAACATTGATTTAATGAAAAGAATTCTTGTATTGCTTCTTGCTGTACTTACACTGATGACTCCAGGCTCGCGCGCGGAGAATGACCAAGCGCTCTACACAGCCCGGCTTGAAAAAGCTGCTCCCTTGAAAATAACCCCTGAAAAGGAATCAAAGCATATTGCCATTCTCCCCCAGAGAAGCACCGTAGAGATTTTGGATCTTGGACCTGACTGGCTGCTGATCCGTTCTGACAAGGGTGAGGGTTATATCCAGCGCCGATATATTGATTTTGAAAGGGTGGAACCGGTTGACCCTGCCGCGACACCGCCTTATCCCGCCATTCTGAGCGAATATATCGCGTGGGTTGCCGACAAAACCGAGGTCCGTGAAGTCCCTGACGCAAACGCCAAGTCATTTGTTACGCTGAATCCGGGAGCGCGCCTGGCCTTCATCGGCGTTGAGGATGGCTGGGCAAAACTGATCTACTGGCGTCATTATGCTTATGTGGATACCAGGGATCTGAGTGAACTGATGCCGCTGGCATCCAGCGAGCGTGACGCGGACGGATCCGCCCCTATCGCCGCCTATACATCGTTTTATAACCTCGCGACCAATGAGGATAACCTGAACCGCATAGTGAATATATCTGTCGCAAATGACCGGATGCGCCAGTATATCATTCGGCCCGGAGAGACCTTTGACTTCAACCGCGATGCCGGTCCATACAACAAGCGCTCCGGCTATCTGCCAGCCCCCACGCTTGTTGACGGCGGGACCTCTCTGGGCTATGGCGGAGGAACCTGCCAGGTATCCAGCACCTTATATAATACGCTGATGCAGCTGCCTGGCTTAAGCGTTGAAAAAAGACGCCCTCATGGGCCTGGCGGCGCGAGATATCTCCCTCTGCATGCGGACGCGGCGGTTGGAAATCCAAACCTTAATCTGATATTCCGCAACCTCTATTCCTTTCCTGTGCGTATCGATGGCAGTTCTCAGGACGGCGCTTTGACCATACTGATTTGGCCTGCAATTGATGAGTAGGCTTTAAACGACAACAAAAAGCCATTCTCGCGGAAAAACGAGAATGGCTTATCAGTTCATCGCGTTCAATCGTCCGCAAGGGGCCTTAAAAAGCTGTAGGCTGCTTCAATGGCGGGAAGGCATTCCTCCATTCCTTCAAACTCATAGGATACCCAGCCCTGATAGCCATTCTTCTTCAGAAGGTCAACGCACCAGGCGATCGGCACATCGCCATGCCCTGCTATCGTACCTCTCAGATACGAGCCGTTTCGGCTTTTAAACCAGCCCTGGCCGGGATTGCCCATCCAAACAGGACGATACAAAAAATCCTTTGCGTGTACATGAGCGGCATAAGGTGCAGCTATGGGCAAGGCGTGAAGGGCGGGCTCATCCGCGCATAGGAAGTTGCCCATATCGATCAGCCAGCCATAGTTGGGGTGATCGACAGCAAGGATCAGTTCTTCAACCCTGTGTGAATCCTGCAGCACATAACCGTGATTTTCTGTGCAGGTTTTAATTCCCTTGTTCTGCGCGTAGGAGGCGACCTCCCTGATGGGCTCCTTGATCAAATCAATTGCCTCCCGCCAGTTCATTCCCTCAGGCAGGGACCAGGCGGCATCATGGCGCATGACCTTCGTGCCAAGCAAAGCCGCGATATCCGCCTGACCCTTGACCCGGTCTATCTCTCCCGGTCCCCTGTTCAAAAAATCAGCGCCGACTGTATAGGCCGCGATCTCAAGGCCGATAGATTCGCAGTGACTCCGAATAGTCCTGGCAAGCTCCTGGAGACTGGCGGCCGGCTGAATGTCCAGGCTTAAATCAATGAATTCTATGCCATCATAACCGATCCGCTTCGCCTCATTGCATATATCCAGATAGCTGGCGCCGGTTTGAGCGATGTATTTGCTGAAACTGTAGCTGCTGACACCTAATCTCATATGTCCCCCTTAAAAATACCCGCGCAGGAAGCGAACCGCGGCTTCAATGTCTTTCACCGGCTGCTCTCCTACCTCTCGCTCAATGGTCAGGTAACCGGTATAGCCGATTTCTCTCAGAGCACTGAGGTATTCCTTAAAAGGCACATCCCCTTTGCCCAGCGGCAGTTCAATAAAGGCAGAATCAGCCAGCTCTGTGTCAAAAGCGATGCCGTATATCTTTTCAGGATCCTTATCAAGCAGCTTGCGGCCGTCTTTGGCATGGGTATGGACTATATATTTTTTCAGCGTATGCACGGCTTGAACCGGATCGTCGCCGGTGACCATCACCAGGTTGGCTGGGTCAAGGTTCACCGCGACACCCTGGGAATGAAGAGAATCAAGAAAGCCGCAAAGCGTGCAGGCGGTTTCCGGACCGGTCTCGACCGCAAAATGCGCGTTGATAGAGTCCGCGTACTCAGCCAGCTTTCCACAGGCTTCCTGCATGATCCGGTATCGGGGATGTCGGTTATCCTGCGGCACCACGCCGATATGGGTCGTTACGATATTAGTGCCCCACTCCAGCGCCAGATCAATAATACGCATGGAATCCTCTATCAGCTGCGGGTTAAGCTCGGCATTGCCAAAACCTCGCCCCAGATCCCCGCAGAGCGCTGAAATAGAAAGACCCCTGTCCCTAACCATCCTGGGAAAATCACGGCGCATGGTAGAAGTCAGCCGCTTGGGCGACAATTCGCCGTTGGTAGCGTAAACCTGTACGCCTTGAGCGCCCAGGGCCTTGACGGTATCAAGCGCCTCCGGAATAGGCTGCCGAAGAGATTCCAAAATAACGCCGATTGGAAAAGATGACATACTGCTATCCCCCTTGATTGATTAAAGGCAGAAATGCATCATGCGAAGCACTTCATAAAAATCATCATGCTCAAACTGGATCGTTCGATCGTCCAAGAGGCGCACACCCGGAAAATGGCTGTTGCGCTTGGCAAGCGAATGTTCACGGTAGCATATCCGTACGTCAAAATGCTCAGGCATCGGGAACAAGCAGGCATCCCTGGGCTGCTTGACCGCCTGCGTGACTGCCTCTCGAATCCTTTCTAAGGCGTCGTCGGGGTGGATGGATCGCACGGCTGCGCCCATGCCACTGTTGACAGGCACAACCGCTGTGTTGGGGGACTTCTGCTTCATCCAATCGCAAAGCCCCTGATCACCTGTAACGGCATAGACAGGGACTTTTACATAACTCGCTGTCAGGCTGTTGATCATCAATTCGCTTGCTGGTTCTCCGTTGATGGAGACGCTGAAGGCTGAGGTTGTCATGGTGTGCGACAAGGGATTGCTCCCCTTGCCGGCGGCGTCGTGATAACCGGTGAATACCACGCCGTCAAATGTACCATCCAGACCTGCCATCATGCACAAGGGGTCGCCCGCCCAGCCGCGGATCAGCTCAATGCCCAGCGGGAGGGCTCGCGGGTTCAGGTTGCGGGCAGAGTCATGCGCGTCCTTGATCAGGATCTGATCAAAACCGCCTGCCTTCGCCCCCTCGCATGCCGCCGCTACTTCCCTGGTCATCTGGTCAGCAAAATAAGCCCAGTCAGCATGGTTCTTCTCGGTTTCATTCCAGTTGGCGATACCGCAGGTTCCCTCAATATCGGCGCTGATAAACAGCTTTTTCATCATCTATCCTCCTATAAAAATTGGTTCATGCTACAGGGGCAGGTCACGCCCGTTGAACTGCCGGATACCGATCAGAAAACACAGCATTCCGATGGCAGGCATGCCCAAAATTTCAAGCGCAAATCTGCCCTTGGAAAGGCTTTGAACATCAAGCAGGGAGTAGGGACTGAACCAGGAAATCAGTCGCGGCAAGCCGTATATGCCGCCAACCATGGCAACTGCATAAAACAACCCGATCAGCAGGGCGGCACGAGAGCGCGCGCCGCGCCGATCATCGCTCATGCAGGCAAACATCAGCGCTATCCCGGCTGATAAGGTCCAGAGGCACAGCTGGCCAAGGTTGAGGATCAGGAACCAGAGAAGATTCAGTTCTCCGGGTTTAAGGATGGCTGCCGCTATGATGGTTCCCAATCCTCCTGTCAGCTGGGCCAGGATCAGGCAGGATAGAAGCACCGCTCCCTGTCCCAGCGCAAAAGCGCCGCGCCGCATAGGCAATGACAGGTAGAAGCTCATTTCCCCTGTTTCGATCATATCCGGGAAAAGGCGTTCGGCCAGCCTGACAGACATGACAGCCCCCGTCACAGGCAGAAGAAAGCCATACAGCAGAGAAGCGAGGTGGTCAAGCAGCGTCGCGCTGCCGCCTATCTTTAACGCGGAAAACAGCTCCGGCATCTGCGCCCGCGCTTCGCTGATCGCGGTCACGCTGTTTTCATTGAATGAAAGAATCGCGCCTAGAGAGAGGAGAGCCATAAACATCCCCCAAGCGACGCTGCCCCGGATGAGCTTTTTGAATTGAAATAAGAACAGCTCACGGCTCATAGCAAATCCCCCCCGAAGGAGCGCAGAAAACTGTCCTCAAGTTCCTCACGCCCTCCGACCAAGTCAAGCACCTTGTACTTTGACAGTGTATTGATCAGCGCCTGAGGGCTTGCGGGTACGGCTACAATGACACGGTTGCGCAGAAGCTCCGCTCCTGCTTCCCATTCCTGCGCGAAAGCTGAGGCTTGCTGGAGGCTTTCAAAGGTGATGTGGTATACCTTCTGCCGCGTAACTGCCAGAGCCTGCGCCGATTGGATAGTGACCAGCCGGCCTTTTCTGATGATCCCGGCCCGGTCACAGCAGCGCTGCACCTGCTCAAAGATATGGGAGGTCATGACGATGGTCTTGCCCTTCCCCCGTTCCTCGCTGATCAGGTCAATGACCGCGATTTGAGCGTTTGGATCAAGTCCGGCGCAGGGATCATCCAGCAGCAGGATCTCGGGCCCGTGCATCAGCGCTAAGAGCAGCAGCGTTTTTCGCCGTTCCTGCAGAGGCATAAAGGAAAAATCACCCAATGGATTTAAGTTGAGCCTTTCCATTAGATCCCGGGTCCGGCTTTTGCCAACGCCTCCCCGGGCTCTCGCCATCAGGTTAATGAACTCTTCTCCTGTCGTGCGTCTGGGAAGCGCCGCGTCCTTTGGAAGGTAGCCGACGCGCCCCGCGATCACATGCCGCTTTGAAAAGCAGTCAAGCCCGCCGATGGTGACCTCCCCTTCATCAGGACGGATGAACCCCATCAGCAGGCTCAAGGCTGTAGATTTTCCGGATCCCGTTGGGCCAAGCAGCCCGAAAGATTCGCCTTGGGCTATATTAACCGAAAAATCAAACAACCCTTGCTCATCTTCATAGATTTTACTGACAGTACGAAACGATATCTCAGCCACGCGGCATATCTCCTTGCGTCATCTCATTTCGGCGCCTGGTATCTTCCGCCAGAAGCCTGTAGATAACCGCGAAAAGCGGAATCAGGAACAGCATTCCTGCAACTCCCATGATTCCGCCGCCCAGCGTAACGGCTACCAATACCCAAATAGAGGGCATATCAATGGCGTTGGACAGGATACGCGGGTAAATGAGGCTGGATTCAACCTGCTGAACGAGAAAATACATCAGCAAGAACCATAATGTTTGGTTTGGCGCGGCGGAAACGATCATCAAAGCACTGAGCGCGCCTGCGATATAGGGGCCGAAGATGGGTATAAAAGCGCATAAAAATGTGATCAGCGCGGCAAACAAAGCAAAGGGAAAACCGAATATCTCCATGAATACCCATATCAAACCTGCCGAAATCAGGGATTGAATCATCTGTCCGCCCAGAAAACGCGAATAGGTACTTACCAGCAGGCTGATCACCCGGCTGATTCCTTTGCTGTGCTTCTCAGGCAGGTAGGCTGATATCAGCGTTTCCACCTGCCCTCTGATCCTTTCCTTTGAATATAAAAGATAAATTGAAAAAACCAGCCCTATAACAAGATTGATCACCATTTGGGCGGCACTGAACACGACAGTCGATGATTGGGTAATGCCGCCCAGCATGAAGTTGCCTGCCCTCTGCGCGAAATCGCGTATGTTGGATTCGCTGGGCTCTCCGATGCCTGCCAGCTGCAAAAGGCTAGTGTCGTATTCAAGCAGCCATTTCTCAAGCTGCTCAATAGCGGCGGGGACGCGGCCGATCAAGGTCTCAGCGACCACAGCGATCTCCGGAATGATGACTACAAGAAACAGGGTGATCATGGACAGCACCAGCAGAACGCTGGCTGTGAGACAGACCCCCCGCTTCATCCGGCGCATCAGCGGACTGCGCCACAAAAAACTCAAATGCCTCTCCAAAAAACGCATCGGAAGGTTGATCAGCAGCGCCATCATGAGCCCTACAATAAAGGCCATCATGATGCCGATCAGATTTAAAAGCAAGTTATAGAACAGATCTATCCGATAGAGAAAAAAAGCAAACAGCATCAGAAGCACAATGGTTCTGATCCGTCGCCTGCCCCCCTGTTCTCTTGCGTCCATCTCACTCACCTCAGTGTATGAAAGTATAGCAAAAGCACCGGGCAAACACAAGAAAACAAAGAACTTTCGGATAAAATCTATTGACAGCGGAAAAGCAGAAAAGTATAATAAATAAGGTCAAAGAAGGTCAGTATACGACCGGACGGAGGAAAATCATGAACCAGAATCAGTTTACACAAAAGAGCATGGAGGCTCTGCAGCGGGCTCAAGCCCTGGCGAGCGAGTACAGCCAGCAGACGCTGGAACAGGCTCATCTTTTATATGCTCTGCTTGAAAACCCCCAGGGCTTGATTAGCCAGCTGATGACGAAGATGAACAGGGACGCGGCATTGCTCAGCGCCGCGGCTCTTGAGGAAATTGAAAAGATTCCCCGTGTAAAAGGCCTGACACGCGAACAGAACAAGGCTTATATATCCCAGGATATGGATAAAGCCATGCAGGAGGCAGGCAGGATCGCAGAGCGGATGAAGGATGAGTATCTTTCTGTCGAGCACCTTTTCATGGGGCTGATATCCGTGCCTGATCGAAGCGTAAAAGCCCTGTTCAACCGTTTTACGATCAATGAACATGACTTTTTGACGGCGCTTAATACAGTACGCGGCGCTGCGCGCGTGACGGGCGATAATCCTGAAGATACCTATGAGGCGCTCAGCAAGTATGCAAGCGATCTGGTTGCTTTGGCACAAAAGCAGAAGCTTGATCCGGTGATTGGCCGTGACGGGGAGATCAGGGACGTGATCCGCATTCTCAGCCGAAAAACCAAGAATAACCCTGTTTTGATCGGCGAGCCTGGCGTGGGAAAAACCGCTATTGCTGAAGGGCTTGCTCAGCGCATTGTCGCCGGTGACGTGCCGGATAATCTGCGCGACAGAAGCATCTATTCTCTGGACATGGGCGCGCTGATAGCAGGCGCCAAGTTCCGCGGTGAGTTTGAGGAACGTCTGAAGGCTGTGCTCAATGAGGTCAAGCAATCAGCCGGACGCATTCTTTTGTTTATCGATGAGCTGCATACCATTGTGGGCGCGGGCAAAACAGAGGGCAGCATGGATGCGGGCAACCTGTTGAAGCCCATGCTTGCCCGGGGCGAGCTGCACTGCATTGGCGCGACAACGCTGGATGAATACCGCAAATATATAGAAAAGGATCCTGCGCTGGAACGCCGCTTCCAGCCTGTGCTGGTTGAGGAGCCGACGGTGGAGGATACCATTTCCATCCTTCGCGGTCTGCGTGAACGCTATGAGGTCTTTCACGGCGTAAAAATTCAGGACACTGCGCTGATAGCGGCCGCTCAGCTGTCCCACCGCTACATCAGCGACCGGTTCCTCCCTGACAAGGCCATTGATCTGGTTGATGAAGCCTGCGCTATGATCCGCACGGAGATGGACAGCATGCCGCAGGAACTTGATGAAAAGCGCCGCCGCATCATGCAGCTTGAAATCGAAGAAGCCGCGCTGAAGAAGGAAACGGATAAAATGTCTCAGACCCGCCTTGAGCACCTGCAAAAGGAGCTGTCTGATGACAGGGCGACTTTTGCCGAAATGAAATCCAGATGGGAAAATGAAAAGGATGAAGTTGGCAAGGTGCAGCGCTTGCGAGAGGAAATTGAGAAAGTCGGCGCAGAAATCGCCAAGGCGGAGCGCGAATATGACTTAAACCGGGCTGCGGAGCTTAAATACGGTCAGCTGCCTAAGCTTCAGCAGCAGCTGAGGGAACAGGAGGAAAAGGAAAAAACAGAAAAACGCTCCGGCATGGTTCGTGACAAGATCACTGAGGAGGAAATCGCGCGCATCGTCGGCCGCTGGACGGGTATTCCGGTCAGCAAGCTGATAGAGTCAGATCGCGAAAAGCTCTTGCGCCTGCCGCAAGAACTCCACCGCCGCGTCATCGGCCAGGACGAGGCGGTACAGCTGGTTTCTGATGCTATTTTGCGGTCCAGAGCCGGCATATCGGATGAGGCGCGGCCTATCGGCAGTTTCCTCTTCCTTGGACCCACGGGCGTAGGCAAAACAGAGCTGGCCAAAGCGCTGGCGGAAAACCTGTTTGACGATGAGCGCAGCCTGATCAGAATTGATATGACGGAATACATGGAAAAATTCAGTGTCAGCCGTCTGATCGGCGCTCCTCCCGGATATGTGGGCTATGAGGAAGGCGGACAGCTGACTGAAGCTGTACGCCGTCATCCTTACAGCGTTGTACTGTTTGATGAAATGGAAAAGGCGCATCCGGATATATTCAATGTATTGCTTCAAATACTGGATGACGGCCGCGTAACAGACAGCCAGGGCCGGACGGTGGACTTTAAGAATACTATTCTGATCATGACCAGCAACCTGGGCAGCAGCCAGATTCTTGACGGAATTGACGCGGAAGGCTTCCTGACGCCCGGCGCAAAAGACCGTGTACAGGGATTATTGAGAAGCCATTTCAAGCCCGAGTTCCTCAACCGCGTGGATGAGACAGTATTCTTCACCCCGCTTCAAAGACACCAGGTACGGGAGATCATCTTCCTGCTTCTCAAACGGCTGGAAGGCCGCCTGAAGGCTAAGGACCTTGGCCTATATCTGACGGATGAGGCGGTTGACCGCATGATGGCATTAGGCTATGATCCGGTCTACGGCGCTCGTCCAATGAAGCGATTGTTGCAAAGCAAGATCGAAACCCTGGTCGCAAGAACCCTGGTAGAGGGAAGCGTCGCTGCAGGCAGCACACTCGTAATTGATGCCGATCAAAGCGGCGGGTTCAAAATTACCTCTTCATCCGCGAAAGAAGCGCAATAAAAATCAGCCGGCCCTTTGATCTGTGCGATCCGGGGGCCGGTTTGATTCATATGGTCAAATTGATGGTGTTTGCGTTAAAGAAGCCGGAGAAGGCCGCGCTGTAGCAAATGGCGTGACTACCTTCGGCGAGCTTGTCGCTTTGAGGGGAACTTTGTCCGAAGGCGTTTCCTTAGCCGCGGGTGAGGGAATCATGCTTGGACTCGGACCGGAGTAGGGCGAAGCGGTCATGACATCAGGAACAGGCTCCTCTGTCTCATGGATGCCCGGGGACTTTGTACTCAGGCTCTTGCCAATGGACTCAACAACTACATCCAGCTCATCCAGCGTGCTGCGGAGTACACCCTGAACCGAACCAAGGCTTTGCGCAACGCGGGATTTTTCATTCTCCCAGGCAAGCTTTTCGATTCTTAGGGCATCCAGATTCTTGTTTAAGTCCTCTATCTGGGCGTCCAGCAGCTTGAGCTGGCGCTGGTCCCCCGCCTTTTCAAACACCAAATAACCGATAGAGGCCAGACAGATGACCAGAAAAGCGATCAGTGTGTAGCTTGATTTCTTCATCGGCACACTCCCTCTCATAAACTTTTACCTTATTCTATCACCATTTACAGTCCCTGCCTATCCCTGCCATGCCCTGTACGGCAAGTGAAAAGGATGATATAATCAAGTGAATTTGAAAGGAGCAACCAACATGCAAGAGGGCAAACAGAACATCTGGAATGCGCCGAATATCCTCACCATGCTGCGCCTTTTGCTGATTCCCATTTACTGGGTGCTGATGATGGTTCGTGACAATGAGACAGCTGCTCTCATTGTTTTTGTTACCGCCTCCATAACTGACCTGCTGGATGGGTATATTGCCAGGCATTACAACCAGGTTACCGACTGGGGAAAACTATTTGATCCTCTGGCTGACAAGCTGATGGTGGTCAGCGTGATGATGACGCTGGTATTAAAGGGTGCAGTCCCGCTTATCATCCTGATCATCATTGGAATTAAAGAGATCATCATGGTTGCGGGCGCGGCTTGCATGCTGCGGCGCAAGATCGTCGTTTACTCAAAGCCGGTCGGCAAGACGGCCCAATTCACGATGGTCGCAGGCATGATCCTGGCCTTTTTCAGACATAACTTTTCGGCACCGTTCCATGTATATGTCCTTTGGCTGGCCACAGCCCTGACTCTCTCAGCCATGGTATACTACAGCCTCGCGTGTATCAGAGCCCTGGGTGGGCACGACCAAGGTGCCGGCATTCAAGAAGATAGGAAGGTGCAATAAGATGTTATCAAATCAAATCCGTGAAGGCCTTACCTTTGACGATGTTTTACTGATTCCCAGAAAGAGCGATATACTGCCCAAAGAGGTGGACGTTTCTGTACAGCTGACAAAAAAAATCCGGCTGAACATTCCCCTCATTTCAGCTGCCATGGATACCGTCACCGATGCCCGTATGGGGATCGCGATGGCGCGTGAAGGCGGCGTGGGCGTGATTCATAAGAACATGAGCATGGACAGGCAGGCCGCGGAGGTTGATAAAGTCAAACGCAGTGAGCACGGCGTGATCACCGATCCCTTTTACCTGTCCCCCCACCATTTGATCGCCGATGCCAAGGCGCTGATGGCCCGTTACCACATTTCCGGCGTGCCGATCACGGATGAAAATGGCATTTTAGTGGGCATACTCACCAACCGCGATTTGCGCTTTGAAGAGGATGACAGCCGCTCCATCGGCGAGGTCATGACCACCAAGAACCTGGTCACCGCCGTCGAAGGGACTACGCTCGAGGAAGCCAAGAAACTTCTGGCCGCGCATCGCATTGAAAAGCTGCCCATCGTGGATAAGGATTTCCACCTGCGCGGCCTGATCACCATCAAAGATATCGAAAAAACCACCAAATATCCCAATTCAGCCAAGGATCATAACGGCCGGCTATTGTGCGCTGCCGCGGTCGGCGTATCCCAGGACATGATGGACCGCGTCCGATCATTGATTGCCGCGAAGGCTGATATTATTTCGATCGATACTGCCCACGGCCACAGCGCTTCAGTGCTCAGCGCGGTTGAGCGTATCCGCTCCGCCTTTCCTGAGATCACGCTGTTCGCGGGCAATGTCGCTACAGCTGCCGCTACCAGAGACCTGATCAGCGCAGGCGCTGATGTGATCAAGGTGGGCATCGGCCCAGGCTCTATCTGCACCACGCGCGTTGTATCAGGCATTGGTGTACCGCAAATTACAGCAGTGGCAGACTGCGCCGAGGAAGCCGACAAGTATGGCGTAAAGGTCATCGCTGATGGCGGCATCAAGTATTCAGGGGATATCGCCAAGGCGATAGGCGCAGGCGCGGGCGCCGTTATGCTGGGCAGCCTGCTGGCCGGTACAGAGGAAAGCCCCGGTCAGACCGAGATCTACCAGGGCCGCAGCTTTAAAGTGTACCGCGGTATGGGCTCCATGGGCGCGATGGAACAGGCGTACGGCAGTTCAGACCGCTACTTCCAGGAAGATGCCAAAAAACTTGTTCCCGAAGGCGTGGAAGGACGCGTGCCGTACAAGGGCGCCCTTTCCGATACCGCATTCCAGCTCATGGGCGGATTGCGAAGCGCGATGGGCTACTGCGGCACCAGAACCATCGAGGAATTGAGGCGAAACGCCGAGTTTGTGCGTATCACCTCGGCGGGCCTGACCGAAAGCCATCCGCACGATATCTTTATCACCAAGGAAGCGCCGAATTACTCAAGAATGGACTAAACCGTTTCATTGCTCAAGCGCAGAATTTATTGATCAAATCAAAACCGCCGGTTATGCCGGCGGTTTTGATTTGAAAGAAATTGAACGGATTTACCGGGCGTTCTTCACCTGCGACCAGAGCGCGTTGTAGATCGTCATGAACTCCGGAGGAATGTCATAGAAAAACTCACAGGTATCAATAACTTCCTTCGTGGGATTCAGGTTGGCGTTCTCCAGGTATTCATCTCCCAGAAGGTCAACGGCTCCCTGAATGGGGGTGGAATACTGAATGTAATCCTGGTTCATCCTGGCGATGTCCGGCCTGCTCAGGAAGTTGATCAGGATGTTGGCATTTTCGGGATTTTTTGCTGCCTTGGGAACCACCATGCCATCGACCCAGACATTGGAGCCTTCCTTTGGCACGGAATAGGCAAGATTCTCATTGAGGTCGATGGCATACTGCGCGTCTCCGGACCATACTACGCCGAGGATGGCTTCCCCTGCCACCATTTTGTCCTTCGTTTCATCGACCTGATAGGCCTTGACAATGCCATCCTGCTTCTGCTTGACCAGAAGATCCTTGGCAGCGTTGAGTTCAAGCGGATCACGCGTGTTCATCGAATAGCCAAGATACTTCAGCGCCAGCCCGAGGCTGTCGCGGATGGAATCCAGCATGAATACTTCGCCTTTGTAAGTTTCATCAAACAGTACAGCCCAGCTGTCGATGGGGCCGTTGACACGGGTGGTGTCGTACAAGATGCCGACCGTTCCCCACATATAGGGGACGGAATATTGATGATCCGGATCATAGGATGGGTTTTGAAGCCACTCAAGCGTGCCCGCCGCGTTAGGAATGAGGGACATATCCAGTTCCAGCAGCAGATCCTCCTTGATCAGACGCTCGATCACATAGTCTGACGGGAAGATCACGTCAAACGCGGAGGGATTGGTGCGCACCTGAACCATCATGTCCTCGTTGGTGGTGAAGTTCATATAATTCACCTTGATGCCGGTTTCTGTTTCAAACATCGTCAGGGCTTCCGGGTCGATATAGTCTTCCCAGTTGAATACGTTGACAACACCTTCCGCATGGGCGGCTGGCAGCAGGGCAAGCATCAGCAGGGCAATGAGAACCAGAGAATAGATCTTTTTCAATCGCAGGTACCTCCTTAAGGATATTTGATCAACTTATTTTGACTCGGCAGTACGCCGGTTGACCACAAGAAGTAAAATGAGAAGAGCGACAAACATCAGAGCGCTCAGCGCGTTCATCGTGGGCTTGATACCCTTTCGCGCTTCGGAGTAGATCAGCGTGGACAGGTTCTGTACCAGCGGGCTGGTCGTGAAGTAGCTGATCGTAAAATCATCAAGCGACAGCGTAAAGGCCAGAATGGCTCCCGTAATTACGCCTGGCCGAATGGCCGGCAGGATCACCTTCCTGAGCGCGTAGCCGGGCGTAGCCCCAAGGTCAAGCGCCGCCTCGTAGCTGAAGCTGTTCATTTCCTTGAGCTTTGGCAGCACCGAGAGCACAACATAAGGCGTATTGAAGGTAATATGTGCCAGCAGCATCGTCACGTAACCGCGCTCCACCTTTGTAAAAATGAACAGGAGCATTAATGATATACCCGTTACGATGTCAGGCATCGTCATGGGGATGTTTGTCATCGTCATCATCAGGCCTTGCGGGCGCTTGCTCATGGCATGGATGCCGATAGCGGCCATGGTTCCCAGAACAGTTGAAAACATTGAAGCAAGCAGCGCGATGCTGATTGTAACATAGAGCGCTTCCATGATATTGGGGCTCTGGAACAGCTGCGCATACCAGCGCAGGGAAAAACCCTCCCATTTGGCGCGGCTGACGCCCGCGTTAAAGGACTGAAATATCAGCACCGCGATGGGGACATATAAAAACAGCAGGATGATGGCCAGATAGGCGCGCTTGAGTATCTTCATCAGATCAGGCTCCCCCCTTCTCCCTCAGGATCGACCTTGCGAAGCAGGCCGAGGCTTAACAGGATCAGTACCATCATCACCAGGCTCAGCGCGCTGCCGACATTCCAGTCGTCAGCGCTGAGGAAGGTGCGCTCGATCAGGTCGCCGAACATCTCGGTATTGCCGCCGCCCAGCACGCGCGGGATAAAGAAGGTGGTGACGGACGGCATAAACACCATCGTGATGCCGGAGACGATGCCCGGCATGCTGATGGGAAAGATGACCCGCCAGAATGTCTTCCATTTGTTGGCGCCCAGATCCATCGCGGCTTCCGAGAGCTTGCTGTCCTGGCGGCTCAAAGAGTTATAGATCGGGAAGACCATAAAGGGCAGGTAGTTATACACCATGCCAAGCAATACAGCCTGCGAGTTATACATCAGCTTTGCTTTGCCAAAACCAAGGCTTTGCAGGACCGTGTTGATCAGACCATTATCCTCAAGCAAACTCATCCAGGCAATCGTGCGCAGCAGGAAGTTCATCCACATGGGGATGATGAACAGCACAACGATCGTCGCGCCAAGCTTGAATTCACGGTCAGCCATGATGAGCGCGGCGGGATAGCCAACCAGAAAGGAAATCCCTGTGCAAAGGAAGGCCATCCAAAGTGAATACACAAGCGTATCAACGTTGACCATTCCCCTGGCTCCCATGCCAAGCGCCTGGGGGTCAAAGCCCTGCGCAATCAGCTCGTTCTTCATTCCTCTGTTGCTATCCCAGAAGTTGGCAAAGTTTTCAAGCGTAAATTGCCCCGATTTGTTCGTAAGGGCATAGTATCCGATCAGAATAAGCGGAACGATGGTGGAAATGATCATCCAAAGCGTATAGGGCCAGGCATAAAATGAACGCCTGATGCCTTTGTTGCGGCGGATCATTTGAACAAGCAGCAATACAAAGCCGGCGAGGCCAAGCCCCATCAGCCAAAATGACCAGGAAGGCAGACTTGGGCTATTCATTGTTCGTCTCCTCCTGCATGGGCTTCATGATGTGGATGTTAAAAGGCACAATAGACAGCCCTACCACGGATCCCTCCGGCTGCATGCTGGTGGAATGCACCTTCCAGTTAAAGCCGCCCGCATCGATCATCATCTCATAATGAACGCCTTTAAAAAGAACGCTCTTCACCGTTCCGGTCAGCTGCCCGACATCCTCGCCGAGGATCACGATATCTTCAGGCCGGATCAATACATCCACCGGGGAGTCAGCGGGAAAGCCAAAGTCCACGCAGGTAAAGTTGGCGCCGCAGAAATTGACCAGCTCGTCGCGCACCATGCGGCCGCGGATAATGTTGCTTTCGCCGATAAAGTTGGCGATAAATGCGGATTTTGGTTCATCGTAAATATGCTTGGGCGTGCCGATCTGGGCAATATTTCCGTCCTTCATCACGACGATGGTGTCAGACATGGTCAGCGCCTCTTCCTGGTCGTGGGTCACAAAGATGAAAGTGATGCCCAGGCGCTGCTGCATACGTTTCAGTTCCAGCTGCATGCCTTTGCGCAGCTTGAGATCAAGGGCGCCCAGAGGCTCGTCAAGCAGCAGTACTTCAGGTTCATTGACCAGGGCTCGTGCGATTGCTACGCGCTGCTGCTGGCCGCCGGAGAGAGAGTCCACACGGCGTTTGCCGTACTCGCGAAGATTGACCAGGTCAAGCATGCTGTCCACGCGCTTGTTTATTTCATCTTTGGGCCGTTTTGCAACCTTGAGGCCGAAGGCAATGTTTTCATATACATTAAGGTGCGGAAACAGCGCGTACTTTTGAAATACGGTATTTACACGCCGCTTATACGGCGGGAGATCTGTAATATCCTGACCGTCAAACAGCACGCGTCCGGCTGTCGGCTTTTCAAAGCCGCCGATGATTCGAAGCGTGGTTGTTTTCCCGCACCCGGAAGGACCAAGCAGGGTCAGAAACTCATTCTTGCGCACATATAGATTGATATCGTTCAGCACGGGCGTGCCATCGTATTCCTTCGAGATGTTTTCAAGTCTGATCAGCCTTGTTTTTTCCTGCATGAGAGCCTCCGATGTTAAAATGATGGCGGCGTTGATATCCAGATGAAACTGGCGCTGCGTTTGCCGGGGTTTGTAATCAGGTGCGTATCGCGCGGATGCAGGCAGAAGCTTTCCCCCGCCGATACTCTAAGCCGCATAAGCCCGATCGTCAGCTGCACAGCGCCGGAGAGCACGTAGCCAAACTCCTCCCCTTCATGGGGCGGCATCTCCTGCGTTGACCCTCCCGGGCCGAGCTTGACTAAAATAGGCTCCAGCATATTTTTCTGGGCATTGGGCACGAGCCAGGTGATTTCTCCCTTCAAGCCTTCTTCATCTTCTTTAACAAAGTGATCATCGGGCGAAAAAACGATCTTTTCATCCGATGTCTTCGCGAAGAAATCTGACAGGCTGCTGCCCAGACACTCCAACAGGTCAGTCAGCGTGGCGATAGAGGGAGAGGTGAGGTTGCGCTCCACCTGTGAAATGAAGCCCTTGCTCAGTTCCGCCCTGTCAGCCAGTTCTTCCTGAGTCAGGTTGCGGGCAATGCGCAGGCTGCGCAGGTTAGCTCCAATATCCATATCCCCTCCTGCCTGAAAGCCGCTCTCGT
The DNA here is from genome assembly GCA_023460055.1 of Bacillota bacterium. Taxonomy (GTDB): domain Bacteria; phylum Bacillota; class Clostridia; order Christensenellales; family Aristaeellaceae; genus UBA1038. Next base: position 40,212 of record JAEWRJ010000143.1, read on the forward strand.
TTCGCATTTGTTTACATATGCTAAACTTCCAAGCGTTGAATATTAAACCATGCGTTCCCCTGCTTGTCAAGGGTTTGAAACGTTTTTCCAAGCGATTAGACATTGGATTTGATTCGGATCCGCATGTGATTTATTAAAAATCTCTTATGTATTTTCAGCCTGATTGCGCCTATCGGCATAGCCATGTTAGAATCTTGATACTAAAAGATACTCAAGGAGTGTTTCATGCAGCCGCAAATTGGGGAGACTATTGAAATTGATGGCCATCACCTGGATTTAGAACAGTTTATTGCCGTTGCGCGCTTTGGCGCTCAGATCAGAATTGCCGATAGGGCTATCGAACGTATGGCACGGTCACGCAAGGCTGTAGAGGATATAGTGGAAAGCGGCAGGCCGGCTTACGGCATCAATACCGGGTTTGGTGATTTTTCCCGCGTGTCCATCAGCCGGGATGACGCGAACACGCTGCAAAATAACCTGATCCTCAGCCATTGTACAGGCATGGGCGAAGCTTATCCCGCGCAAACCGTGAGAGGCATGCTTCTTCTGCGTGCTAACGCTCTGTGCGGCGGTTATTCCGGCATTCGCCCCGAGATCGTTTTAACGATGGCGGATATGCTGAATCTGAATGTCCATCCGGTTGTGCCGCAGAAGGGCTCCCTGGGAGCTTCAGGTGATCTGGCTCCGCTTTCTCATCTGGCGCTGGTGTTGCTGGGACTGGGTGAGGCAGAATATCAGGGAGAATGCCTGCCAGGAGCTGAGGCGATGAAGCGGGCAAAACTTCCGACCTACTCTCTGCGCGCCAAGGAGGGGCTGGCGCTGATCAATGGGACACAGGCTATGTGTTCGGCTGGTGCGCTCGCCCTGTATGATGGGATACAGGCTGCAAAACTCGCTGACGTCATTGCCTCTATGTCACTGGAAGCGCTGCGGGGGCTGACCGATGCTTTTGAAGACAGGGTGCAAACTGTCCGCCCCCAAAAGGGTCAGACCCTTGTCGCCCGCAACCTTCGGCTGCTGTGTGAGGGCAGCGAGATCCTTGAAGGATCAAAAAATCTGCGCGTACAGGATGCCTACACCCTTCGCTGTATTCCCCAGGTGCATGGTGCCATACGTGTTGCGCTCGCGCATGTGCTTGACATAGTAACAGATGAATTGAACGCTGTGACCGACAACCCCTTGATATTTTCAGATGACAGCGCAGTGATATCAGGCGGCAATTTCCACGGCGAGCCGCTGGCGCTTGCCTTTGATTATCTGGGAATCGCGGCGGCGGAGCTTGCCAATATATCTGAGCGCAGGCTGGAGCGCATGGTCAATCCGCAGCTTAGCGGTTTGCCGGCATTCTTAGTACGGCAGGGCGGGCTTAACTCCGGCATGATGATCGTTCAGTATTCGGCTGCTTCCATGGTGTCTGAGAACAAAGTCTATGCCCATCCTGCCAGCGTGGATTCCATCCCCTCATCTGCCAACCAGGAGGATCACGTCAGCATGGGAGCGACGGCAGCCCGCAAGGCTCGCCTGATCGTCGAGAATACGCTGAGCGTATTGGCCATGGAGCTGATGTGCGCCTGCCAGGGGCTTGATCTAGTCGAGGGAAAACCCTCCCCTGTCCATGCGGCAATTCAGGCGTATGTGCGCCGATATGTTCCATATTATGATCGTGACCGGGAGATCAGACTGGATATCAATGCTATGAACAGCATCATCCGCAGCGGTGATCTGCTGCGGATGATAAAAGAGATGATACCGGATTTTGAATAAGGCTAATTCTCACAGACGAGGAGCCCGTCTTTGATGACCATCCTTGCAAGATTTTCACCGAAGCGATAGAAAATGTAATCCAGATTGCCGGCATCCCACACAACGATATCGGCGCGCTTTCCCGGCTCGAGCGTGCCGATTTCTTTTTGAAGGCCGATGGCCGCCGCGGCATTCAGCGTTACTCCGGTCAGAACTTCGCCGGGCAGAAGGCGGTAATGCCAGCAGGCAAGATTCATGGCCAGCTGCAGGTTAAAGCTCGGGCAGCTGCCTGGATTAAAGTCTGTTGCTAAGCACACAGGCACTCCTTGAGCCATCATATCCCGCGCGCGGGCATAGGGCTTGCCCAGGTAAAAAGAAGTGGCCGGGAGCAGGCAGGCGATCACCCCGCCGCTGGCCATAGCGGCAATTCCCTCATCCGTTGCGGCGATCAGGTGTTCCGCGGATACGGCACCAAGTTCTCCTGCCAGTTCACTGCCTCCAATAGCATTGATTTCATCCGCGTGGATCTTTGCGCCAAGGCCGAGCATCTGTGCTGCTTTCAGCACGCGCCTTGCCTCATCGGCTGAAAATACACCCGACTCGCAGAATATGTCGCAAAATTCAGCCAGCTTTTCCTCTGCCACCTTCGGCAGCATCTGATCGATCAGCAGATCAATATAGGATTCCCTGTCGTAACCGTACTCTTCGGGGAGCGCGT
>JAEWRJ010000144.1 GCA_023460055.1 Bacillota bacterium
CCATCGCCAAGGAGCTGGGCACCTCCAGCGAGGCGATCGTGGCCAAGATCAACGAGCTGGATGAGTTCAACCCCATGATGGGCCACCGTGGCTGCCGCCTGGCCGTCACCTATCCCGAGATCGCCGAGATGCAGACCCGTGCCGTCATTCAAGCCGCGCTGAAGGTCCGCCGCGAGACAGGTCTGGATGTGAAGCCTGAGATCATGATCCCGCTGGTCGGTACCGTCAAGGAGCTGAAGTTCGTCAAGTCCATCGTGCTGGAGACAGCCGAGAAGATCTTTGCCGAGCAGAACGAGCGCATCGAGTTCCAGGTAGGCACGATGATCGAGATCCCGCGCGCTTGCGTGGTCGCCGATAAGATCGCTGAGGAGGCTGAGTTCTTCTCCTTCGGTACCAATGACCTGACCCAGATGACATTCGGTTTCAGCCGTGATGACGCCGGGAAATTCCTGGATGCCTACTACACCACCAAGATTCTGGAGAGCGATCCCTTTGCCCGCCTGGATCAGGAAGGTGTCGGCAGCCTGGTGAAGATGGCCGCCGAAAAGGGCCGTTCCGCCCGTTCCGGCCTCAAGCTGGGCATCTGCGGTGAGCATGGCGGCGATCCGTCCACCATCGAGTTCTGCCACAATGTGGGCCTGAACTATGTGAGCTGCTCGCCCTTCCGCGTGCCGATCGCCCGTCTGGCCGCCGCGCAGGCCGCTATCAAGCAAAAGCAGGCGAAAAAGTAAGTCCATTCGTCATACTCTTGGGGCTGCCGTTCAAACGAATGGCAGCCCCAATTCATAAAGTGCAGGAGGAACCAAGTGGACAATCAATCATTGCTAAACTTCCTATATGACATGCCGCGGCTGCCCGGGGACCGTACAGCCATGGCCTTCCTTTGATGCTATGGCGAAAACAATTCTTTGCTTCGGAGATTCCAACACATGGGGCTGCGTCGCGGATTATGTTGAGACGGGGATGCCGTCCGCGCGCTACGATAATGGGACAAGATGGCCCCGTGTCCTGGCGGGAGAACTGGGTGAGGGCTATGAGGTTATAGAGGAAGGTCTTTGCGGCCGCACATCCATCTACACCGATCCCGACGCGGTCTATAAAAACGCTGAACCCTATCTGCTGCCCTGCCTGCTATCTCACCGGCCGCTGGATCTGGTCATCCTGATGCTGGGGACAAACGATCTCAGGCTATGCTTTCATCCGGATGATCATCACCTGGCGGATGGCATTTCCCGCCTGGTCGATATCATCAAAGGCTGCAAGGAGTGCGGCGAAGGGAATAACCCTCCGCGTATCCTGATCATCTCTCCGCCGCATATCATCAAGCCGGATGGCCGCAAGGATTTTTACACCGCGCGTGGAGAGGAAGCCGGCGTTCGGCGCTCGCGGCTGTTCAAATCCGCCTATCAAGCGCTTGCCTTTGAAAAGGGCTGCTGGTTCCTGGATGCGGGAGAGATCACGAAGACAGATAGTGCCGATGGCCTGCACATCACAGGGGAATCCCACCGCAGCCTTGGGCAGGCGGCAGCTGCCGCGGTTCCTGGTATCCTGTAAAAATTGGTTATGCACTCCTTTGCACAGCGGGCAGAGGGGCTTTTTTTAAAGCTTTGCTTATGTTTTGCGACATGTGTTCAATCATATACTTTTATGTTGCGTTTTTAACCAAATACTTTTATAATGAGCACGGTTGATGCGCGGCTGTGGTTGAAAGCCGATGCCAGCCGCAGGCGAAGCGGTCCACGTAAGCCGGAGAAACTCCGGCGAGCATGGTGCGGTCTAGAGGTAAGCCCGGCCGGGCATACGTGCCCGAGAGAGCGGCGTGAGAGTCTAAGCACGGGTAGCTAAGCTCCTGCCGGCGAGTGTGGGGTCAAAGACCAGGTCAGCGTGCGTCAGCCCATCTAAAATTCAGGGGGATACCACTCATGTACCAAGACAAAACTCTGGTGTGCCGTGACTGCGGCCAGGAATTCGCGTTCACCGCAGGCGAACAGGAATTCTATGCCGAGAAGGGCTTCCAGAACCAGCCCACACGCTGCAGGGAATGCCGCCAATCCCACAAGACCAACCGTAACAGCGGCGGTGCTCCGCGTGAAATGCACACTGCCATCTGCGCCCAGTGCGGCGCCGAAACGCAGGTGCCTTTCCTTCCCAGAAACGACCGTCCCATCTACTGCAGCGATTGCTTTGCGTCCATGCGTGGTGGCCGCTGATTAGTTCAGCGAAGATGAGCTGCCGGGTGAAAGCCCGGCAGCTCTTTTTTTATAGGAACAAATCTGCTGTTGCTTTAAAACATTGCCATCAATGCCGCTGTCACCGGCGCTAAAACCAGGGAGGGCAGCATGTCAGCCAGCTTAATCTTGGTGATGTTCAGCATATTGAGACCCAGTGCCAGGATCAGTACAGAGCCGACACAGGAGATAGCCGCGATAGCAGGATCTGTGAACAGTGGGGCGACCAGCCGGGCCAGCAGCACAATGCCTCCCTGGATTACCAGCACGGAGAGGCTGGACAGCATGACACCGATGCCGATAGCGCTGGTAAAGAGGATGGATGAGATAAAGTCGAGCGCTGATTTGGCGTAGAGGATGCTGTGATCCCCCTCCAGACCGGAGCGTAGGGAGCCGGTGACGGTCATTGCCCCGATGCAAAAGAAAAGAGTAGCGGTGACAAAGCCCTCTCCCAGGGTGTGACCGCCATCCTGAGCGCTGCTTTTAAAGCTCCTGTCCATGCTGTCGCCAAAGCGCCTGATCGCTCCGTCAATGTTCAAGGCAATCCCGATGACGCTGCCCAGCACGATGGAAAGGATGAGGGCCATGCTGTCCACTTTGGTATTCAATCCCATGATGCCGATGACTATGACGCACAAGCCCAGCGCCTGCATCAGCCCATCTGTATATTTCTGCGGCAACCCGCGCCGCAGCAGCAGGCCGATGGCGCTTCCGGCGATGACGGCCAGGGCATTCACAAGTACACCGAACATCGTATTCCTCCACCCGTTTGGGCCATGATTTGGAATCACTTACATTGTAGCATATGAACAAACACTGTGGTGCCGCATACAAGGGAAAAACGAAAAGACGGCAGCGCTTGTACAGGCTCCGTACCCTGTGATATATTTGAGAAAACAGAATGGATTTAATGGGAGGGATATATGCTGTACAATCCGCTGGGTAAAACCGGCATCAATGTTTCCGCTGTCGTATTCGGGGGCATTATCAATATGAACGAAACGCAGCAGGATTCAAATGAAAATGTGGCTGGCGCTGCAGCCGCGGGGATCAATTATTTTGATGTCGCGCCTACCTATGGCAACTCACAGGAACGTTTAGGACCGGCCCTTGCGCCTTACCGCAAGAATGTTTATCTGGCCTGCAAAACTATGGCGAGGGACGCAAAGGGCGCAAAAGCTGAGATGGAAGAGTCCCTCCGCCTGCTTCAAACAGATTATTTTGATGTATATCAGCTTCATGCTCTCAGCACAGATGCCGATCTGGATGAAGCCTTCGGCCCCGGCGGCGCGATGGAGACCCTTGTCCGGGCCAAGCAAGCGGGAATCATCCGCCATGTGGGCTTTTCCGCTCATAACGAGGATGTCGCGCTCAAGGCCCTGACACTCTATCCGTTTGAAACGGTGCTGTTTCCCATGAACTGGGCGCTCGGCATCAACCGCGGCTGGGGTGATCGGCTTGCCGTCCTGATAGAGGAGAGGGGTATCGGCCTGCTGGCGCTCAAGACCCTGGTTAGGCGCAAGTGGCGCGAAGGGGAAGAGAAGGTATATCCCAAATCCTGGTGCCAGCCCATATATGGCAATGATGCCCTGGGATTGGCGGCAATGAAATATGCTGTTCTTAAGGGCGCTGATACGCTTGTGCCTCCGGGGGATACTGAGCACCTGGGCTTTATGCTGGATCATATTGGCAGGGCATACAGCGAGCCTCTCACCGAGGAGGAGCGGGCGCTGCTGCACAGCGAAGCGATCCTGGTCAAGGATGAGTTGATTTTCTAAGATCATTAAAAATGCCTGTCCCCGCGTATAAGTGTGGGGACAGGCATTCTGCTTGGATCAGGAACTATTCTGTCATCACGTCCAGTAGCTTGTTGCTTCTCTTCGGGAAGGCCTTCAACTCTTCCTTTTCAAGCGGACGGCTGGACAGCTTGGCCAGGTCAAAGATCTGCTGCTGCATCATCTGCTTGATCTCGCCGTCCTCCATCATCGCGACGCGCTGCACGGTGGGGTTGCGGCGGTTGAGCACCAGGGTGTAGCGGTCGGGCATGGCGAAGCTTTGCCCGTATACGGCGCTCATTTCCTTGAAGCGGCGCATCTGCTCGTCTTCGGTCAGCATAGCGGGCAGCTCAGGATCGGCGAAAGACTCGAGTTTCACTTCCAGCTCCTTATTTTCAAGGGCTTCGCGGAAGGCGGTCTGTACCTCGGCCTGGTTCAGATCCTTGCCCTCCTCGCTCTCTTCGGTCAAGCCGGCTGTGTCGGAGTCTACGCGAACAAAGCTGAGTTCCACGCCCTCGGCATTCTCCAAAAAGCCCATGAAGTTGATATCGATCAGGCTGTCCATTAGCGCGACGTCTATGCCCCGAGCCGAATACAGCGCGATGCCGGCGGCCTGCCGGCCTTCATCTGTGGTATAGAATGCCTTTTTCTGGGTCTTCTCATCGTTGCGGGCTTTGTACTCGCTAACGGTCAGGTATTCGCCGGCTGTAGTCTTCAGCAGCAGGCTGTCCTTGACCATGTCGTAGAACTTCTGGTCGCGCAGGCAGCCGTATTTGATGAAGGGGTTGATGTCGTCCCAATACCCCTGATAGGTTTCGCGCTCGGTGTTGAACAGGCCATTCAGGCGGTCAGCCACCTTCTTAGTGATATGGGCCGAGAGTTTGCGCACATAGCCGTCATTTTGCAGGAAGGAGCGGGAAACGTTCAGCGGCAGGTCGGGGCAATCGAGGACACCCTTCAGGAGCATCAGGAATTCAGGGATCACTTCCTTGATGTTGTCGGCGACAAAGACCTGGCGGTTAAACAGTTTGATCTCGCCCTCCTGTCCGGCCAGGTCGCGCTTAATGCGGGGGAAGTAGAGAATGCCCTTGAGATTAAAGGGATAATCCACATTGAGATGCACCCAGAACAGCGGATCCTCAAAGGTGTTAAACAGCTTGCGGTAGGTATCCTTGTACTCCTCGGCGGTGACATCCTTGGGCGCCTTCAGCCAGATGGGGTTCGTATCGTTAATAGGGGCGGGGGCGGGTTTTTCGGCCTTATCCGCCTTTTTGTCATCCTTTTTGGCGGCTTCCTCCGCGCGCTTGTCGGCCTCTATGTCCACGAAATAAATCGGCACGGACATATAGCCGCAGTAGCGGTTCAATACCTCGCGGGTGCGGAAACCGTCCAAAAACTCCTTCTCTTCTTCCGATATGGTGAGGGTGATGGTGGTGCCGCGTGTTTGTCTTTCGCCTTCTGACATGCTGAAAGCCATGCCGTCCTCGCTCTCCCATAGAACGGGTGCAGCGTTCTCCTGCCAGGAGAGGGTATCGATCGTCACTTTGCTTGCGGCCATGAAAGCGGAGTAGAAGCCCAGACCGAAATGGCCGATGATGCCTGACTGGTCGCCCGCGGTGTAATTTTTTAAGAACTCTTCAGCGCTGGAAAAGGCTACCTGGTTGATATAGCGGTCCACTTCCTCGGCAGTCATGCCTATCCCGTTATCTGTGAAGGTGATGGTGCCGGCTTCCTTATCCACCGTGACGGTGACGCGAAGATCCTCATCCCCGCCTTTACCCATCATCCTATACTTGCTGATGGCGTCAACGCCGTTTGATACCAGCTCCCTGATAAAAATATCCTTATCCGAATACAGCCAGCGCTTGATGACCGGCATGATGTTTTGGGCATCGATGCTGATACTGCCCTGCTTGAATGTTTGATGCTCGCTCATGATTTCCCTCCGTTGTGTTGTTCGTTGATAGTATATCACCATACAATGCGCAAATCAAGCAAATTTTAGCACTCACATAGCGAGAGTGCTAAAGCCTTTCTTGACATCAAAAGAGGGGCATGATATTCTGCTTGAGGAACATTAACTCAAAGCGAGGTTTTATATGAGCAGATTGGGTGATCTGATCAAGCTGGAGCGGACGCGCCGGGGCCTTGACCCCAAGACCGTGGCGAAAAAGTCCGGGGTCAGCGTCAGCTATATACTGGAAGTGGAGGCGGGCACGCGCATCATCAGGGATGACCAGGCGCGGCGCATCCTGAAGACCATGGGGATGGAACAGCCCCAGGAGACAGATTTTACGCTGGATGATATTGCCAGCACTGTGGACCTTCAAAGCGCGATACCCCGTGCCGTTAAGACGGTGGATAAACGTGAAGCGCCCGAGAAGGGGAAGGCAAGCGATAAGGAAGGGGAAGGCTTGGCCGGCTCCATCTGGCTGGACGCGCTGTCGGGCGTCCTGCAGCATGTGCCCATTTACAATGCCGTGATGAAGGAAGTAGGCAGCCGGCTGCTGCCCGTCACGGAGGGCAAGGTGGAGGGCGCGCCCAAGGATAAGGTGTATTACTTCAAAGCGCCTGATGACGACATGCGGGGCTTCCGCGTGCATCAGAATGACCTGGTGCTCGTTGTTCCTGCTGCTTCCCCGCAGGATAACACCATGATGCTGATAGAGACCCCGCAGGGCAAAATGCTGCGGATGATGAAAGTGATGCCGCGCTTTCAGGTGATGCTGCAAAAGTATGATCAGGCCTTTGAGAGCGAGATCGTCAATATGGCTGATCTGAAGGTTGTGGGAAAGTGCGTCCGGCTGGAGGCTGAACTGTAAAGCTGAATAGTCCGAATGAAGCGGAGGCTGAGCGAGGATTTATGAATCCCCCGTAGCCTCCGCTTTTTGCTGTGCTGCGCGGTCGCGGTATACATGTAATATATGCCGATTACTCTGCCGGGTTATTGATTAACCTATCTTCAAACAGTCCTTCGCCAGCGCTTTCGCCGTTTTCATGGCGGTCGGGAAGGGTAGGTCATCCATTTCATCCGCGTCAACCCAAAGGCCGTCGCAGGGCGTCTGATCACACTGTACATCAGCTAGGTAAACCGTCATATGCCACACCCGGTGGGTGAAGACATGCCTCGCCTGACCGATCTGCGCGAGACTAATTGGGTGAATGCCACGGGCCTTCAGGTTTTTCTGAATATCTGATGGTGTATCATGGTTTTCCAGCAAGTAGAATACATAGAGCCCCTTGAGCAGGGCCTCGCTTCGTCTGGCAATAAATATCCTGCCCTTGTGTCTGAGCAGCACGACTGCCATGGGAACATCCTTCGGCGGCTTTTTCCGCGGCAATACAGGCAGGGCCTCGGGCTCGCCTTCCCGGTATGCCCGGCAGTGGGCAGTCAGGGGACAGGCGGCGCAATCCGGCGTGCCCGGCAGGCAGACGGTAGCGCCCAGATCCATCAGGGCTTGGTTCATATCCCCTGCCCGGGGCACGGGCATCAGGTTTCTGCCCAATTCATAAAGCCTTCGGCGAACGGACGGGATGCCGATATCCTCTTCTATCAGATACAAGCGGCTGAGCACGCGGTTGAGGTTGCCATCCATCGCGGGCACCGGCTCGTCATAAGCGATGGAAGCGATGGCCGCCGCTGTATAGGGGCCGATGCCGGGCAGCGCCTGCAGTTCCGACGCCGTGCGGGGAAACAGGCCGCCCTGTTCCGCTATGATTCGGGCGGTCTTGTGCAGGTTGCGCGCGCGTGAATAATACCCCAGCCCCTCCCAGGCCTTGAGCACCTGCTGCTCAGGAGCCCCGGCCAGCGCGAATACATCCGGAAACAGATCAATAAAGCGGATAAAATAACCCTCCGCTGTCTCCGTCCGCGTCTGCTGCAGCATGATCTCCGATATCCAGATACGGTAAGGATCACGCGCTCCGCGGAAGGCAAAAACTCGCTTGTTCCGATCGTACCAATTAAGCAAATCAGTCGTAATGGTCATGGAGGAATTATACGGTATTTGGGGGAGGAATGGTAGAGATATGACAGGAAGTTCTTTTGATAAGTCATCCAATACTGCTCATTGCGTCTGACGTAGTTTGACGCTCTGACGGTGATGTGCTTTTTCATCTCCTTGGATACAGTTGTCTGGTCCTTGCCGATCCTTCGTCCAATGGCGTTGAAAGTCATCCCGTGGTCCAGACACTCTTGAATCTCATTGCGTGTTTCCAAAGCCAGATGCTTGTTCTTTGTTATCCTTAAGTCTGTCTTCTCTCTCCATCCCCCGAGAGCTTCCCAGACTAAATTCTACTTCATTTGGTTTCCCAGGTTACATTCCACCTTCTCGTCCACTGTGGAAGTTACTCGGGGAATTAACCTATAAATGATTATTTGGATAGGATACTGCGCGCTCATTGACATGGAGGGGCGGCATGCTTATAATCCATCATATCAACTATTATTGATTTGGAGAATGCCGTGTCATCATCCTATGTTAAGAACGCGAAGGTCTTCAAGGCGCTGTGCGATGATAAGCGCTTGAAGATACTGGAGATCCTGCAGGGGGGAGAACAGTGCGTCTGCAAGCTGTACGAGCCGCTTGGCCTGCCGCAGTCCACCCTCAGCTATCACCTGAAAATCCTGTGTGAGTCGGGCATCGTAGAGGGGCGCCAGGACGGCAAGTGGACCTATTACCGTATCAGCGGGGAGGGAAGCCGGGCGGCGGCGGACCTGCTTGTTAGGCTGACCGAGGTGGCTAAGGAGGAAAGCACCGCGCGGATGGAATGCTGCGGGACAACATAAAGCGCCAGGACGAAGCCGAAGGTATGATCAAATAAGAAAAGAGATAATATAGAGTTCGAACAGTCAGCATGATATGGGATTTTATACAGAATCAAGTATTGGGGATGAAATGGCTCAACGTGCTGATTGGCGAGGGTTTGTCAGCGGCCGGCCTGGATATAGCGAATCGCTGGGTGGGCAGCCTCCAGTTTTTCCTGTATGACGTTATCAAGATCGTCATGCTGCTGTGCACCCTGATCTTCTTGATCAGCTACGTCCAAAGCTATTTTCCGCCTGAGCGCAGCAAGAAGATATTGGGCCGCTTTCATGGCATTGGGGCAAACGTCATTGCCGCCCTGCTGGGTACGGTGACGCCATTTTGTTCCTGCTCGTCCATCCCCTTGTTCATCGGCTTCACCTCCGCGGGCCTGCCGCTGGGTGTAACCTTCTCCTTCCTGATCTCCTCGCCCATGGTGGACCTGGGCTCGCTGGTGCTGCTGATGAGCATTTTCGGCGCGCCTGTGGCAATCATCTATGTGCTGCTTGGGCTGGTCATCGCGGTGATCGGCGGTACCATCATCGAAAAGCTGCATATGGAGCGTCATGTGGAAAGCTTTATCTTGACCGCGGGGAAGGTGGATATTGAATCACCTGACCTGACAAGGCGGGATCGTATCGTGTACGCCAAGGAGCAGATGCTGGCCACCTTCAAGAAAGTCTTCCCCTATATTCTCATTGGTGTCGGCATCGGCGCGGTGATCCACAACTGGATTCCCGAAGCGTGGATTTCAACTGTCCTTGGCAGTAGAAACCCCTTTGGCGTGGTGCTGGCGACCCTGATCGGCGTGCCGATGTACGGGGACATCTTTGGCACCATCCCCATCGCGGAGGCACTGCTGGGCAAGGGGGCGCTGCTGGGCAGCATCCTCTCCTTCATGATGGCTGTGACGACGCTGTCCCTGCCTTCCATGATCATGCTGAGAAAGGCTGTCAAACCCAGGCTGCTGGCGTTGTTCATCGCCATCTGTTCCATTGGCATCATCATCGTGGGGTATTTCTTCAACTTTATTCAGGGATACATACTGTAAGGAGGCCGTTTATATGGCTGAAACACTGTGCTCAGTCATGGACCCGATGCCTGCGCTGAACTCGGAACCGGCAAGGGAACATTGGCTGAATATCTCTGCCTCGATTTGAACACCTGCGAGCGGTGTATCGGGACAGACCTTGAACTGGTTGAAGTGCTTCATGTCCTGGGCCCCGCGCTGCGGCCGGCCGGTGAAGGAGAATGGCTGTGGAGGCTGTGCCTGCAAAGACTACAGAGGGGAGCGCTATATGTCATCTGTCAACAAAAATCCATAAAAATAGTCGGGAGGACATCAACATGGCATTGTTTGGAACGAAAGGAACAACCCGCGGCTTTATCATGCTGCGAGGGCTGCGCGGACTGCGCCCCGGGGAACACGGCAAAGGAGAAGACCACGGCATCAGAAGGGCCCTCGGTCAAGATACTGGGCAGCGGCTGCGCCAAGTGCAACACGCTGGAGGCTTCAACCAAGGCGGCCCTGGCGCAGCTTGGCATGGACACGTCCATCGATCATGTGACGGATTTTTCCAAGATCGCGGCTTATGGCGTGATGACGACACCGGCCCTTGTGGTCGATGGCAAGGTCGTCTCCTTTGGCAAAATGCTGAAGCCCGATGAAGTCGCGGCCATCCTGCGCAAGGCGCGCGGCTGAGGGACACCGGTTCCAGATATTAGACAATCGGAGGCATTATGGAAAAGAAACAAAGCGGCATCGGCTTTTTTGAGAAGTACCTGACCCTGTGGGTGCTGCTGTGCATGGCCGCGGGTGTGCTGATCGGGCAGTACCTGCCGGGCATTCCGGCCTTCCTGGGGCGATTTGAGTATGCCAATGTGTCCATCCCCATCGCCATCCTGATATGGCTGATGATCTACCCCATGATGCTGAAGGTAGACTTCCAGAGCGTCAGGGATGTCGGAAAGAACCCCAAGGGACTGTACGTGACCTGGGTGACCAACTGGCTCATCAAGCCCTTTACCATGTTTGGCATCGCGTGGTTCTTCTTCTATGTGGTGTTCAAAGCCCTGATCCCTGCCGACCTGGCAAAAAGCTACTTGGCCGGAGCCATCCTGCTGGGTGCTGCGCCCTGCACGGCGATGGTGTTCGTATGGAGTCACCTGACAAAGGGCAACCCCGCCTACACTGTGGTGCAGGTTGCTACCAACGACCTGATCATCCTGGTGGCCTTCACCCCCATCGTGGCCTTCCTGCTGGGCGTGGGCGGGGTGCAGATCCCCTGGGATACGCTGATCCTGTCCGTGGTGCTGTTTGTGGTGATCCCGCTGACCGGCGGCATCATCACCCGCACAAGGATGATCAAGCGCAGGGGAGAAGCGTACTTCAAGGATGTGTTCCTGCCCAAATGGAGCAACATCACAGTTGCCGGCCTGCTGCTGACCCTGGTGATCATCTTCTCCTTCCAGGGCAAAGTGATCATTGACAACCCCCTGCACATCCTGCTGATCGCCGTTCCGCTGACGATCCAGACTTTCCTGATCTTCTTTATCGCCTATTTCGCGAGCAGGGCTTTGAAGCTCCGGCATGACATCGCGGCACCCGCCGGCATGATCGGCGCGTCCAACTTCTTTGAACTGGCGGTTGCAGTGGCCATTTCCCTCTTCGGCGCGCAAAGCCCGGTGGCTCTGGCCACCATCGTAGGCGTGCTGGTGGAGGTCCCCGTGATGCTGGCGCTTGTGAAGATCGCCAACCGCACGAAAGGATGGTTCCCCGCGTGAGCAAGCCAAAGGTCGCCTTTATATGCGTCCATAACTCCTGATCATGCCGGGTGACTGTGCCGGATCACAATGGTATCAAGGACGGATATGGCGGAGCCTGCCAGCATGATCAACAGCGCCAGGACATACAGGCGGCTGATCGCTTCTCCGATGATGACCAAGGACAGGAGAGCCCCGATAAAAGGCGCGATGGCGTAGTAGGCGCTGGTCTTCGCCGCGCCCAGTTCCTTCTGCGCCCTGACATACAGAAAAATGCTCAAGCCGTAGGCTACGAAGCCAAGCATCAGAGTGACCAGCGCGAACCGCGCCTGGGGGAACCGCTCCGCGCGGATGAGCGCCACGATGGCCGAACCCAGCCCGGAGAAGATGCCCTTGAGGGTGACGATCTGGTAGGTGTTTTTGGAGGAAAGCTTCCTGGTCAGGTTGTTTTCAAAGCCCCAGCATACAGCCGCCGCCAGGATGAACAAGGAACCATAGGAAAACTCAAAGCTCGACAGATCCTCAACCGACAGCAGCATGCTGGACAGTGTGATCAGCGCGATTGCTATCCACAGGCGGGCGGAGACCGCCTCCTTGAACACGACCAGCGCAATCAATGATGTGGCGACGATCTCAAAGTTATTGAGCAGGGAGGCGTTCGCCGCGGTCGCGCTTGTCAGGCCGATCATCAGGAGGATGGGCGCTATGATATCCAGCGCGATCATGCCAACGGTGGACGGTATATCTTTGCGTCCAAGCTTTTCATGCCCGGCATGCCGGCTGCTTCCACCCAGCAGATAGATCAGCCCGATCCCGATGCCCGCGCCGAAATAGAGGAGCGACGCCATGGAAGCCGGCCCTGCTTCCTTTAACAGCAGCTTTGAAAAGGGCATGTTGAGCGCGTACAGCACAGCCGCGAAAACGGCGTAGAGGATAGCGGTCACTTTTTTACTCACGGATACAGTCCCTCCCGCGCCATGATTATCAGGTCATGGCGCTCCGGATTCGGCGATTCATAAAACCCATCAGGGTTCACAATTTCTCTTTGTATCCTCTCCTGTAGGCCTTGGTGACCAGGTCTTCCCTGCCAAAGCGCAGGGCCAGGTCGTTCATTTTATTCGGGTTCCTCAGCAACTCGCGGCCCAGGGCGATCAGGTCGCAGCGGCCTTCCTCCAGGGCATTCATGATCAGCTGATCCTCATCGATGAAGCCGACGCCGATGACGGGCAGGCCGGTGCCGCGCCTGATCTCCTCAGCCAGGGGCAGCATGTAACCGGGATAGACGTGTACATCGGCTTTCTGCAGCGCGCCGCTGGAGACATGCACCATGTCGATCTTGCCCTCGAGCGTGTTCAGCCAGTTTACCCAATCGGAGACTGCCACGCTGCCCCGGAGCCAATCTGTCGCGGAGATACGGATCCACAGGGGCTTTTCTTCCGGCCACCGCGCGGACACCTCGTCCGCCACCCGGCGCAGGAACAGTGACCTATCCTGGCCATAGACATCCCGCCGCTGGTTAGAGAGGGGGCTTAAAAACTGGTGGATCAGGTAGCCGTGGGCGCCGTGAAGCTCCAGGCCGTCAAAGCCCGCCTCGTTCGCCCGTCCGGCGGCCCGCGCGAAGGCATTGATGACCGCGTCGATCTGCGCCGGGGTCATCTCTTCGTAGTCGACCGGGTGTTCATTATAAGGGACGGCGCTGGGGGCCAGGTGGGGGAATACGGCGGTCTGGGATTTGCGGCCCGCGTGGTTGATCTGCAGGGCAATTTTGGCCCCCTGGCTGTGTACCATGTCCACCAGGCGCTTCATGCCCTCGATCTGGGCGTCATCCCACAGGCCCAGGCATTGGTCGGTGATGCGGCCTTCGGACGTGACGCCCGTGGCTTCCACGATGACCAGGCCAACTCCGCCGATGGCGCGGGCTGTGTAGTGCGCCAGGTGGAAATCGTTCACCAGGCCTGTGCCGGGCTCTGCCGAATACATGCACATGGGCGGCATGACCAGGCGGTTTTTGAGCGTTATATTCTTAAGGGTAAATGATTCAAACAGTTTCAAGTTTTTTCTCCTTTTTCGGGATCTGCGCCAGCTGGGCCCCGATGATGGCGATGAACATCAGCGCGCTGCCCAGGGCTTCGCGGCCCGTCATGCGCTCACCCAGGATCAGCATGCCGCCGACCAGGGCAAAGATGGCTTCGCCGCTCATGATCAGGCTGGCCACCGCGGGCGTGGTGAGGCGCTGGCCCATGATCTGCAGGGTGTAGGCGACGCCGCTTGACAGCACGCCGACATATAACAGAGGCAGCGCCGATGAAAGCAAAGCCGGCACGCTGGGGGACTCAAACAGGAACATCATCACGCTGCTGAGCAGGCCCGCCACTAAGAATTGCAGGCAGCTGAGCGCCACGCCCGATACCTTGGGCGAGTAATGATCCACGGCCAGGATATGCCCGGTGAACACGAAGGCGCAGGCGATCAGCAGCAGATCAGCCGGATCGATGGTGAGGCTGCTCTGGACGCTGAGCAGGTACAGGCCGATGGCGGCGACCGCGATGGCCAGCCATACGGCGGGCACCACCCGCCTGCCCATGAAAATCCCCGCGATGGGCACCAGCAGGATATACAGCGCCGTCAAAAAACCGGCTTTGCCGGTCGTGGTGTAGAGCAGCGCCGCCTGCTGCAGGTTGGCGGCGACCGTCAGCAGCAGACCGCAGAGGATACCGCCTCGCAGCAGGCTTCTTTTGCTCCCTGCGCTCATCTTTACAGGCTGGTCCAGGTGTTTTTTGCGGGCGTTTTGCAGCAGGATCACAGGCACGAGCGACAGCGCGCCGATGATGGACCGCGCGGCCATGAAGGTGAAAGGGCCGATATGCTCCATGCCCACGCTTTGGGCCACAAAGGCGGTCCCCCAGATGAGGGAAGCCAAAAGCAGCAGCAGGTTGCCCCGCATTTGCTGCCCCTGCCTCAAGGAAGCACCTGCTCAAGCGCGCGGTACAGGCTGTCCAGTTCCTCAGCGCTTCCATAGCTGAGCGTCACTCTGCCCCTGTTGAGGTCGCCCTTGATGCTGGCGCGCACACCTGTCAGCCGCTGCAGCCTGCGGGCAAAGTCATCAAGCTCCGGCGCCAGGCGTTTGGGGGCGGGTTTTTCAAGTGTTGCCTCGCCGGCCTTTTTGCACAGCGCTTCAAAAGCGCGCACGCTGAGCCCCTCCACGATGGCGCGCCGGGCCAGCTGCTCCTGCAGGGCAGCGCTCTTCACGCCGGCCAGTACCCGGGCATGGCCCTCGCTTAAGCTGCCCTCGAGCACCAGCTTTTGAAGCCCGGCGGGCAGGGTGAGCAGGCGCAGGGTGTTGGCGACGGCGGGGCGGGATTTTCCAAGCCGCCTGGCTGCTTCCTCCTGCGTCAGGCCGGCTGTGTCCATCAATTGACGGATGGCGGCGGCCTCCTCCATGGGGTTGAGATCCTCACGCTGCAGGTTCTCGATGAGGGCGGCCAGCATGCCATCTTCGTTTGACATCTCCCGCTCCACAACGGGCACGCGTTTCAGGCCCGCCAGCCGGCAGGCGCGGTAGCGCCGCTCGCCGGCGATGATGCGGTAGCGCCCCTCCACCCGCTGCACCAGGATGGGCTGCAACAGCCCGACCTCCCGGATGCTGTCCGCCAGCTGCTCCAGCGCCTCCTTGTCAAAGGCTTTGCGGGGCTGGCCGGGGTTGATATCCAGCAGGTTGATGTCCACATCCTGCCCGGCGACCTGTTCGTCTACTTGGGGCATCAGGGCATCAAGGCCCCGGCCCAGAGCGTTCTTCTTCATCGTTCCCTCGTTATATTCAAGCGTTGCGTTTGATCAATTCCTGCGCCAGGGCGCGGTAGGCGTCGGCTCCGGCGCTCTTTGGATCATAGACATGGATGGGCGCGCCGTGACTTGGCGCTTCGCCCAGGCGTACATTGCGCGGAATCAGCGTTGAAAACACGCTGCCCTTGAAATACTTCTTCACCTGCGCCGCCACCTGCAGCGACAGGTTGGTGCGCCCATCATACATCGTGAGCACCACGCCCTCCACGCTGAGCGCGTGGTTGACTGAGCGCTGGATGCGGCTGACGGTGCTCATCAGCGAACTGACGCCCTCCAGGGCGTAGTATTCCGCCTGAATGGGCACCAGCACGCTGTCAGCTGCCGTCAGGGCGTTGATGGTGAGCAGGCCCAGAGAGGGGGGGCAGTCGATGATGACAAAGCGGTAGGGGGCAAGCCCGCCCTCCAGCGCGCGCTTCAGCTGATACTCGCGCTCCTCCTGGCCGACCAGCTCCACCTCCGCCGCGGCCATGCGGATATCGCCCGGCAGCAGCGAAAGATTCTTCACGCCGGTTTCGCATACAGCGCTCCCAAAGCCGGAGCTGCCTGCCAGCACCTCGTACACGGTGACGCTGCCGGCCTTCTGGCCCAGGCCGCTGGTGGCGTTGCCCTGCGGGTCCATATCGATCAGCAGAGTGTTTTGCCCGCGCTCGGCCAAGCAAGCGGCCAGGTTGACGGCCGTGGTGGTCTTGCCCACGCCGCCCTTCTGATTGGCGATGGCGATGATCTTTGTCATGTTTCTCCTATGCTTCAAGCCAGCCGCGCCAGCGGAAAGGCGGGTGGCAGGTGGTGATCACGCGCTTGAGTATGCGCAGCTCTTCCTCTGTCTGAAAGGGCAGAAAATCGCGGTACAGTGCCCGCAGCGCCGACAGCGAGCCCTGCCGCATGGAATAATCGCGGATCAGGCGAAAGTTTTCCTCGTTCTTTGGGAGGGCGCGCAGCAGCAGATAGAGCAGCTCATCCGCCAGGATGGCAAAATCCTCCACCCGGATGCGCATGTACTGCCCGTTATCAAGCTTCAGGGTCATGCGGCCCTTGGTATCCTCCCGCACGGCCATGAACAGCAGGCTGTCCAGCTCCTGCGCCTTGTACTGCAGGGTATCCCGCTGGGGATGAAAGTGCGCGAGATTGAGGCTGACGCGCTCCAGCAGCCGCTCCTGCCGCTCTACAAAATCACCCCCAAGCCAGGGGCGAAGAATGGAAACAGCGTCCTGAGGGCTCCCTTCAGACATAGCCATCCCTCCCAGCGCGGCGGTGATGATTGCCTGTAAAGAATAGCATAAAACGCCGGAGAATCAAAGCGCTTGCTTTGCGGCTGACAGGCTGGAACCGCTTGACGGCTGACGCGGCTATCCTTATGATGCCTTTATGCATGAATTGAGCGTGATGATCTCATCCGGGCTGGCAGGCCGCAGCGTGAAAAGCGTGGCGCTGGGACAGCTGAAGGTATCTTACGGGCAGCTGAAGCGGATGAAGTTCTCGGATCATATCCTGGTGGACGGCATCCCCCGCCATACAGACTACATCCTGCGGGCAGGGGAATGCCTGCGGCTTTGTTTTCCCGCGGAAGCGAGCCCCGGGGTTGCCGCCGGCAGCGAGGCGCTGCGTGTGGTGTGGGAGGATCCGGACATCCTGATCATCGATAAGCCGGCGCCTTTGCCCTCGGTCGCGTCCCGGCAGGGCGGCGAAACGCTGGAGAACAGGGTGTTTTCCTACCTGGGTTGCCCGGAGGATTTTATCTACCGCCCTGTCAACCGCCTGGATAAGGGCACCAGCGGGCTGATGATGGCCGCAAAAAACGCCCATATTCAGCAGCGTATGCAGCGTCTGCTGCATACCGATGGCTTTGTCAGAGAATACCTGGCCGTCGTGGACGGCAGGCCGGAGGAAGAAAAGGGCGTTATTGATCTGCCCATCGGCCACGGGCCGGGCATCAAGCGGGTGGTTGATGCGGCGGGCAAGCCTGCCGCAACGGAGTATGAGCTGCTGGAAGCGGGAGAAAAGCGAAGCCTGCTGCGCCTGGCGCTGCTTACGGGCCGCACCCACCAGATCAGGGTGCATCTGGCCGCTCTGGGCTGCCCGGTGTCGGGTGATTTTCTCTATGGGCATGAGGATGAGCGGCTGCCCGGGCGCTTCGCCCTGCACTCCTTCCGGCTGCGCTTTTGTCATCCTCTCAGCGGGGAATGGGTGGAAACACGGTCTCCTCTGCCGCCGGAATTGCAGGATTTGGTATAAAATCCTGCAAAGAAACACACCCAGAGGAAAAACTTGAACCAAATACGCCAAGGGTGTTGACAAATATGAAAGACGGTGTTATGATACAGACGAACCAGGGGAAGACCAAGTACACGGTTCAAAGGAGGGCGGTTTGCTGAATACTGAAACCTTATTGGAACCCATCTGCTCACTGCGCCCCCGTCAGGTAAGAACTTTTTAAGGGTCACAGTATCCTCCGATAAGCCGGTTCACAGTGGAGCTGTGAGGCTTTGACGGGAACACCCCACAGTCCATCCCATTGAGGATGATCAACGCGGGGGTGCAAAGGAAGCAAGAAGGGTCTGGGTCATCGGTGGCTGAAGGAGTCTTCCGCAGGTACTTGACGATGTTTTCATGGATCTCAATGGACTTTTCTGGATAAACCAAGGTAACCCAAGGACTCGGTGCCGGGCTGCGTAAGGCGGAACCCACACTGGAATCAATTGGAACCTGACCGGAATGGAAACTACGGACCTGATCATCGCGCAGCCCGGCGATATCTGATGATGATATCGAAAAGATGTCTTGAAGATAGATATCGGAAGAACGGCAACCGATAACACCCGACAACAGAATAGGTATCTATGCTGCCGCGCCCTTGGGCGCGGCAGTGCTTTGTCATGAATGTTTTCAGTATAATAATTTTGACGAGACGCGCGCGGCAAAAAGCGGCTCCCGCTATGGAAGCCGCTGCGCGATGAAATAAAGTTTATACTGATGTAAAACGTTAATGCATCCAAAGCAGAGAGTTATTTTGTCTCCGCGCACGGAGCAGACGAGGGGAAGCGTAGCAGAGCTACGCTGACTGAGCGGCGACACAGCGCCGAGGCAAAAGAACCGATGCAACGATGCATTTACGTTTGGAATCAGTAATATAACGGCATGGGAACGGAGGGCTGATCTGCCGGGCTGAGCCGCTTACGCGCCCTTGACCACCCTGTGCAGCCCTCTTACATCGCTGATGGGGATGGAAAAGGAGACGGCGCAGGCGTCGGTTTCGGGGCCGGTTTCTTTGGCGATGCTGTCCATTACAGCGGCGGTTGTGTTGCTTTGGGTGACGATCATCAGGATCTCCTTTTCCGGGGCGATGGTCGCGCCGAAAAACTTCTGCATGCTGGCCATGCCGTAGCCCTGCGCGTGCAGCGAGGTGCCGCCTGTGGCCCCGCCCGCGCGTGCTGCGGCCATCACTTCCTCGGTATATCCCCGGTTGAGCACCGCGAAAATCAGGTGATAGGGTGATTCGTTGGGCATGGTGGAACTCCCTCCGTCTGTCTGTCCGGCACAGTCGATGTGCCTGTGAAAGCATACCTGATCCACGTCCGCGATGAAGGCGATGCCGTGGCTTGGCGTATCCAGCTGCAGGCCCTCATCCAGCGCGTTCATCAGCTCTTTGGCCTTGGCGCTTGGGAGCAGCTTGATAAAAATGATCTTCCCCGTTTCGCCAAGGCCCAGATAATTGAGTATCTTTTTGCTGGCCGTGCCCTTGCCATAGGACACGAGCGTAAACAGCGATTCATGTTTTTCGAGGATGGCCGTTACTTTCTGGCGTTTGCCAAGTTCGCTGATCAGGCACAGCAGGCTCACGGGCTGGCTTTGATGCATATGCGCTTATCCTTTCTCGTGTCAGGCCTCTGCAGCCTTTGTCTCGGTCCCCGCTTAGGCCTCCTCCGCGCTGTGGCCGACGGCCTGGGCGTCGAGCAGCCTGGCCTTTTTCAGCTTGCGGCTGTAGCTGATGCCCAGCAGCTGAATCATGATGGGGGCCACCATGGCCAGCACGCCGGCGGTGCCGAAGGCATCCGCTACGATGTTCCGGCCGGGGATGACGGAGCATACCCCGATGGAGAAGGGCACGACGAAGGCTGCTGTCATGGCGCCGGTGACGACGCCGCCCGAATCAAAGCCTATGCCGACAAACATGCCCGGGGCAAAGAAACTGAGGCTGAGAGAGATTATATACCCGGGAATCAAAATCCACCAGATGGAGAAGCCAAAGAGGATGCGGGTGATGGACAGGCTCATGGCCACCCCCACGCCAGCCGCCATGCCCGACAGCATCAGCCGCCTGGAGATGGCGCCGTTGGTGATGTCCCGCACCTGGTTGGTCAGCACATAAACGGTAGGCTCAGCCAGTACGACCCCCAGGCCGATGACAAAGGCGATAGGGATCAGGATCCAGTTGTTATTCAGCCTGCCGAGTTCCTCTCCCAGGGCGGCCGCGGCCGGCAGGAAACCTTTGTTGACGCCCGCGAAAAAGATGGTGATGCCGGCCAGCAGGTACACGAGGCCCACAAAAATCCTGATCAGTTCGGTGCGTGAAAGCTTCAGCTTGATCACCTGGAAAAGGATAAACACCGCGACGATGGGCGCGATGATCATGGCGATCTCGCCCAGCGCGTGCCATAGGCTGTCCAGAAACATCAGGGCCATCGCGCCGTAGGTGGTGACAGGCTCCGCCGCCTGGGCGATGTACTGCGTGCCGGAGGAGTCAAAGAAGGTGCCCAGCAGCAGAACAGACAGGATGGGGCCGACCGAACAGATGGCACTGATGCCGAAGCTATCCTCATCCGAGGTTTTGCCGCTTGATACGGCGGCAAAACCGCTGCCTATGGCCAGCAGGAAGGGCACGGTGACGGGGCCGGTGGTCAGCGCGGCGGAATCAATGGCGACGGCCAGATAATCACCTGAGAAGATCGCGATGATAAAAATTAGCGGGTAGGCGATGGCCAGCAGGCGGCTCAGCCGCCAGTGAAACAGGATGCGCAGTACGGCCAGCACCAGAAAAAGACCTACGCCCACGCTGATCGCGACCAGCAGGGTCGTATCGGGGATAGAGGCCACCTGCCTGGCCAGTACAGACAGGTCGGGCTCCGCGATGGTAACGACGAAGCCGAAGGCAAACAGCACACCCACAATCAGCGGCAGGTTGCGCGAGGCGATCAGAGCGCTGCCGACATGCTGGCCGATGGGCATCATGGCTATGTCCACACCGATTGAAAACAGCGACATACCCAAAAACAGCATGAACATGCCGATCAGCATCATGGGCAGCGTCATGCCCGGCAGCGGGACGACAAAGCAATGCAGGATCAGGATGATCGCGCCGATGGGCAGCACCGCCATGGCCGACTCTTTCATCTTTTCGGCTAATACTTTGTGCATTCATCAGCCACCTTTCCGGAGAGTTTAGTTAGGATAATTTAATAGATAATTATGAATTATACCATATAATATCTATTGTTGCTATCCTTGCTCATTATTTTTTACTTTGAGCGCGAAAACCCGCCGCCGGAAAAGTAATCCGGCGGCGGGTTTGAAGGCGGGTTTTCAGCGGGCCGGGGCGTCATCGGCCTGCTGTTTGATCTTTATTTCATGATATATTTTCAGATGGATAAGGGGATGGCGCGCAGCTTATATCCCTTTCCGTGTACGGTCTCAAACAGTTCGCCGCCCATCTTTCTGCGCAGGCGCTGAACATGGACATCCACCGTGCGGCTTTTGCCCGGAGCCATATAATCCCAGGCGGCGCACAGAAGCCGATCGCGGCTGAGCACGCTGCCGGCAGCGGCCGCAAGCGCGATCAGCAGGCGGAACTCCTGTGAGGTCAATGGGCAAGGCCGGCCGTCTACATAGACTTTGCGTTCCTCTTCGCTGTAGGCAATCACTGTCTGATTTCGGTTCTCCCGTGTAATCTGCGTTAGAAGTTTTGTCATGTTTATCACCTCTCATCATATATGACGCATGAGAAGGGCAAAATGTTGCGTAAAAATGAATAAATATTTTTTTAACTTAAAATCTCTGCGGGAGAGGGTACGCCGGGACATGCGCATTTCATAACAAATTGCCCTGAAAGACCCTTATCCGGGCGTTTATGTCCGCGGGAGGGCGGGTAATATCCAGTCGACAGCATAAGGAGGTCGCGGTGAATGAAATGGATCTGTAAGGTGTGCGGGTATGTCTACGAGGGGAATGAGCCGCCGGAATTCTGCCCTGTTTGCAAGGTGGGCAAGGATAAGTTTGAAAGGCTGGAGGAGACCCCTCAGTGGACCGATGTGCACACGCTGGGCGTTGCGCAGGGCATGGATGAGCGCGTCGTAGCCGGACTGCGCAAGCAGTATGAGAAGGAATGCATTGAAGCGGGGGCTTATATGGCCATGGCCCGTCAGGCCGATGGGCAGGGCTATCCCGAAATTGCCAATTCCTTCCAGCGTATGGCGATGGAAGAAGTCGGCCACGCGTCCAGGCTGGGTGAAATCCTGGGTGAGCAGCTGGTGGACGACGTCGAAAAGAACGTGAAAAACCGTGTCGAGATCGAGCTGAACGCCTGCAAGGAAAAGCAGGCTCTGGCGCTCCTGGCCAAGGAGCTTGGCTATAACGAGATCTACAGCGCCCTGCACGATATGTGCAAGGACGAGGCCCGGCACGGCCAGGCGCTGGAAGGCGTGCAGAAGAGGTATTTCTTCAAGTAATCGTTAGGGCGCGTGCAAATGAAAAGACGGCTGGAAGGCCGTCTTTTCATTTGCAATCATATTGTATGCCGGATGGGAAGCGCCCTTCCTTTATCCGAAGAGATAGCTTGTCATGGACAGGCTGCCCAGTACGCAGGCCTCGTTGAATACCCGGATGCTGTCATGCTCATCGGACGCGCCCAGGGCATAGAGCAGCGGGGCGTAGTGATCGGGCATGGTGAAGGCCAGGGAGGCGGCTTTGCCCGCCCGCTCATAATGCAGCACATCATCCCGCCGGCCTTCCAGGATGGCGCGCTTGATGTAACCGTCAAACTCACCCGCCCACTGGAAGCCGCCGGGCGTGTGCCAGTCCACGCGGGCCAGGTTGTGCACCACGTTGCCGCTGCCCATGATCAGAGCGCCCTCATCGCGCAGGGCGCGCAGAGAGCGGCCGATGGCCTCGTGTTCCTCCATGGAGGCGCGGGCATTGACGCTCAGCTGAAAGACGGGGATATCTGCTTTGGGGTACATGCGGCACAGAACCGACCAGGTGCCGTGATCGATGCCCCAGCTGTTGTCTATCTCAGCCGGAGGGGTCAGCATCGCGGCCGCGCGGCGGGCGGTATCAGGCGCGCCTGCCGCCGCGTAGACAACGCGGTACAGGGCATCGGGAAAGCCGTACATGTCATAGATCGTCCGGGGGTTCCCGGCGTCCATCACCCGCGTGCCCAGCGTATACCAGTGAGCGGAAACCGAGACGATGCAGGCAGGGCGCGGCAGGCTTTGGCCCAGCGCTTCCCAGCTCCTGGTAAACTCATTGTCCTCAATGGCGTTCATGGGCGAACCATGGCCGACGAACAGAACAGGCATTTTGCTCATAGCGGCACCTCCAATATCTCCTCAGCGCGTCGCGCGCCGGGGGCCCGGCTGTGTCAGCCGTCCAGCCCGTCCGACTGGCGCTGCATGTTCTCCACCACAATGTCATAGATATCGCCCAGACCCGCGCAGTACTCCAGTACCTGCCAGGGCTCGTTGGTGTGGTAGTGCACCTTGATCAGTTCGTCGTCGCCTACGGCCAGCAGGCTGTCGCCGACAATGTTGTTTTGGATGTGGTCGAATATGGCCTCCTCGTCAAGGCCGGTGCCCTCGATCAAAAGCTGGGTATCATACCTGAATTCGATGATGTCCGACATGGCAGTATCCTCCTCCTTATTTATATGGATCGGCAGATTCTATGGGTAAAACGTTTGAGTTTTTATAGCGGCAATGGGTATATAGGAAGCCGTTATCCTCAACCGGCTCGGATTCTTCCGCCAGGCGCCAGCCGTGGCGTTCATCCAGGTTGGGAAAGCGGCTATCAGCCTTGTCCGCCTTTGCCCGCACGCGTGTGACGTAGGCGGTGTCGCAGCAGTCGATCAGCAGGCCGTACAGCTGCCCGCCGCCGACCAGGAAGACCTGATCGGGCGCATAGTTGGCGATGGCTTCCCGCAGTTCGCGCAGTGAGTGTACCACAGAGGCGCCGGGCACCGCAAAGTTCTTATCCCGGCTGAGCACGATGTGCGGCCTGCCGGGCAGGGGCTTGCCGCCCGGGAAGGACTCCAGCGTCGCGCGGCCCATGACCAGCGTCTTGCCGCGTGTCATGCGGGCAAAATATTTCAGGTCCTCCGGCAGGTGAAAGAGCATGCCGCCCCGGTAGCCGATGGCGTAGTTTTGATCGACAGCGACAATAGTCTGCATCTGAGGCTCTCCTTATTCCGCGATGGGGATGCGGCCTTCCAGCTTGTGGTAACGGTAATCATCCAGGGTGATGTCATCCGGCGTGAAGGCATAAAAATCGGTGATGTCCGGGTTGACGCGAAGCTCGGGGGCCGCGTAAGGCTCGTTGCCGATGATCTGCTCCACCAGAGGGATGTGGCGGTCATAGATATGCGCGTCGGCGATCACATGCACCAGTTCACCCGGCACGAGGCCGCTGACCTGGGCAAAAAGGTGGACCAGCACCGCGTACTGGGCGACATTCCAGTTGTTGGCCGCCAGCATATCCTGCGAGCGCTGGTTTAAGATGGCGTTGAGGGTCTTGCCCGACACGTTGAAGGTCATGCTCCAGGCGCAGGGATACAATGCCATCTCGCTCAGATCTTGATGGACATAAATATTGCTCATGATGCGGCGGGAGGCCGGGTTGTTTTTCAGGTCATAGAGGATGCGGTCGACCTGGTCAAACTCGCCCTCCTTGTACTTATGCTTCACGCCCAGCTGGTAGCCGTAGGCGCGGCCGATGCTGCCGGATTCGTCCGCCCACTGGTCCCAGATGCGGCTGTTCAGATGGTTGACGTTATTGGATTTCTTCTGCCAGATCCACAGCAACTCATCCACCGCGCTTTTCAGGTAGGTCCTGCGGATGGTCAGGATGGGAAATTCCTTTGACAGGTCATAGCGGTTGACCAGCCCGAACAGCTTGACGGTATGGGCCGGGCTGCCGTCCTCCCAGCGGGGGCGGACGGGCAGGTCTGTATCCCATACGCCCTCTTTGAGGATGCGGCGGCAGTTATCGATAAAAATGGTATCGGCAAGGCTCATGTTGCTACTCCTTGTGCGTTGATTTGTTCAGGGAAGCGATAGGGACGCGATGGGGAAGCAATGGGGGTTCGAGGCTTGAAGCCTCGTAAAGCTTCTATCGCTTTCCAACCGCTTCCCAAGGGTTTCCCATCGCTTTGCCGCTCCTACAGCGTCTTCACGACCAGCAGATAGCACGCGACCACAAACAGTATACTATACAGCGTGCCGATCAGGTAATATTCCGCGAATTTCGGATTTTCTTCTATCTTTTTAAAGCGGGCGATGGATTTGGCTGTGTATATGAGGCCGATGGAGGCATACTGCCCCAGGCAGATGAAGATGGCGCAGAGCACCCGTTCCAGGCTGCCAATGACAGCCCCCGCTCCAGGGAGAGTGTCCGGCCTGACCGCGTCCCCGGATGCCTCGTATTTGGAGAGCATTTTCTTAAAGCTGACATTGGCCGGTTTGTGGATCAGGCTGAGCAGCAGGATCCATCGCAGGGTGAGGCCCGGGATGGGCAGGGCTGCAGTGAAGCGGTTTGTGATCAATACGGCACAGAAAATAAGAAGCAGCTGATCTGATAAATACAGCCATGCCTGAGCGTTTGGGTTTTCCATGCGCTTTGCTTTGGATATGCGATATTTCATTAGATCGGCCGCCGCGTGCAGCGCGGACAGGGCAAAGCCGGCCCACATCATCCGCGGGTCGCCTTGGATCAGTGTCAGCGCCAGAGCGCTTAGCAGCATGACGATAGCATATACGACTGTATGCCAGGCAAATGCATTGTCTTTGCTTTCCTTTTCTGCCCCAAGACCGATAGAAAACAGATAGAAGTCGGCGACGACGTGAATGATTAGGAAAAGGATGTTTGCATCACTAAGCTTCATGCTGCAGCCTCCTGACGCCGCTTTCAACCGTTTTCCGCAGCCTGATGTAAAACTTGATATTGCCCGCGTACAAGCGCTTGGTGAGGCTGCTTTCCGATATACCGATGGCCTGGGCGAAGGCTTTCTGCTCAAAACTATCCGAATAGATGCCTCGTCTGACCATGCCGCGGAATGTTTCGTCCTGCAGGGCTGTCCAGCCGAATTTAATGGTATCAGCTGCTTCAAGCAGGCTGTTGAACGTGTCATCCCAACCGTCCTTCAGGCCGATAAGGCGCGTATTCACTTTACCGCCCGCGTCGTTAGCGTGTACATAGCTGATGGCGTCTCTGGCATGCCAGAAAGCCTCGCCATCCGCGCCGATGCTTATGCTGCTGTCGATGGCGGTGCTGATGCCGCCCAGTCCCATCCCTATTCGGAAGGGATAGCGGATCAGCCGCGTTTCCAGATCGTCCAGCATGCGTGTCCAGCCCTCCTCCTCGGGGCGGAGCAGGGCCTGAAACTCATCGCCAAGCGTGAGCGTCAGGCGGGAAGCAAACAGCCGGGGGTAGGCGGTACTGATATCTTCCAGCGCCTGCTTGATTTCCCGCTGGGCATCCGCCCGCTGCGTGATGTGCCGGGATTTTTTAAGATCGCCGATCAGTGCCAAATATGTGGTCAAAGAACCGCCTCTTTCATTTTTGAATTTCCGTCATGAGAGAAATTTTATGAAATTTCCGTTATGAAGGAAATTGTGGTCACGTGGTTCGACGAATAATTTCTGTTTTGAGGGAAAGATTCCATAATTTCCTTTACAACGGAAATTGTACCACGCGAAAGCGCGCCGCACAAGCAAAACTTGTCAGTCCATGTCAGTAGCCAAAGCGGGAAACTCTTGGTAGCTTTGAAGCGGATCATATTATAGAAGGAGGAAGGCCATGGAGAATGGGGAAGTAAAAGCGAAACAAACAAAAAAGCGGTCCCGGCGGACCGCGGGGGCGAGCGGGTTTGAAACCCTTCGCGCGGAAGCTGTCCGTCAGCTGAAGGAGCGGCTGGAGGGCGGAGACATGAGCACAGGCGATCTGATGAAGGTGATCACCATGTCAGCGCCCGAGCCGGAGCCCGTGAAGGAGGCGGCGGGTGATTGGGTGTTAAGCCTTCAGGAGGACGTTTGAGCGGAGAGAGGCGTATTATCATCCCGTCCGGGGCTTTCAACCAGTGCTACAGGCCCTGCCTGAGCGCCGGACAGTTCCGGCAGATCTACTTTGGCGGCGCGGGCTCGGGCAAAAGCGTGTTTTTGGCCGGGCGGGCGGCGTTGGACGCGCTGACAGGCCGCAATACCCTGATCGTGCGGCAGGTGGCGCGTACGCTGCGGCACAGCTGCTTCAATGAAGTGCAAAAGGCGGCCCATCGCCTGGGCATCGCCGATCACTTTACGCTCAGCCGCAGCGATCTGTCGCTGACCTGCCGGGATAACGGGGCGCAGATTCTCTTTTTGGGGCTGGACGATACGGAGAAGATCAAGTCGCTCACGCCGCAAAGAGGCGCTCTGACCGATATCTGGATGGAGGAGGCGACCGAATGCCGGTATGAGGATATGAAGCAGCTGGAAAAGCGGCTGCGCGGGTACAGCCCCCACAAAAAGCGCCTGACGATGAGCTTTAACCCCGTCAGCCGCGGGCATTGGATCTACCGCCATTTCTTCACGGGCTGGCAGGAGGGACAGCGGGAACTGGTGGAAGATGAGCTGCTGATCCTCAGGACCACCTACCGGGATAACCGCTTTTTAACGGAGGATGACCGGCGCAACTATGAAAGCGAGCGGGATGAATACTTCCGCAGGGTCTACACGCTGGGGGAGTGGGGCGAGCAGGCGGGGGCGATTCTGCCAAACTGGCACGCGGAGGATTTGAACGAACTGAAGAAGAGCGCCGACCGCCTGCGCCACGGCCTCGATTTCGGCTATGCGGCGGACCCGGCGGCGGCTATCCGCCTGCACGCGGATATCGGCCGGGGCAGGATCTATGTGCTGGAGGAGCTGCGGGAGAAGGGCCTGAGCAATGAGGCACTGGCCCGCAGGCTTCAGGGCTTTTGCGGCGGACATCCCATCATCTGCGACAGCGCGGAGCCCAAGAGCATTGCCGAGCTGCGCCGCCGCGGCATCGCGGCCATCCCTGCCCGCAAGGGGCCGGACAGCCTGCGGCATGGCCTGCGCTTTTTGCAGGGCATGGAGATCATCGTAGATCACAGCTGCGTGAACATGATGGAAGAGCTGGAGGGCTACCGCTGGCGCAAGGGCGCCGATGGCAGCAGCCTCCCCATCTCCCAGGGCGAGGATCACCTGCTGGACGCGATGCGCTACGCGCTGGAGGGGGACAGCCTGCTCCATACGGCCGCGGCGGTCAGGGTGAACTGATATAGGATATTGATCCGAGAGCGTCCCGCCGGCCGGGGGGGCGCTCTCATTATTTGCGTACTACCGGGCCGGCCCGACGCGATATAACCTGCCCGCGTCGGTGATGGCGTAGAGGGAGCCGTCGGGGTGGGCCAGGAGATCACGGAAGCGCTGAGATTCACCGGTCAGCAGGCGCTCCTCATACATCACCCGGCCGCCTTCCAGCACAAGGCGGCTGATGTGCTGCCCCGCCAAGGCGCCGATGAACAGATTGCCCTGCCATTCGGGCATGGCGTCTGAACTGTAAAAGGCCATGCCGGAGGGCGCGATCACAGGATCCCAGTAGTATACGGGCTGTTCCATGCCCTCCCGAGCGGTCTGGCCGGGGCCAATGGGCTCGCCGCTATACTCGATGCCGTAGCTGATGGCAGGCCAGCCGTAGTCCAGCCCCGGGCGGATGAGGTTCAGCTCATCCCCGCCGCGCGGGCCCATTTCGCTGATCCACACCTCGCCCGTGCGCGGGTCGATATCCATGCCCTGCACATTGCGGTGCCCCAGTGAGTAAAGTTCCGGGATGGCGTCCGGCTTTCCGATGAAGGGATTGCCCGGGGCGGGCTGTCCGTCCGGGGCGAGCCGCAGTATCTTGCCGTGTCCGTTGTCCGGCTTCTGTGCGTTGGGGCGGGTCTCATCCCTTTGCCTGTCGCCTGTGGACAGGTAGATCAGCCCCTCATCATCAATGACGACGCGGGAGCCGAAATGGCCGGCGCTTGTATGATAGGGCAAAGCGCGGTAGAGGATCTCGAAGTCTTCGATCAGGCCTGCCGCCTCGTTCAGCCGTCCGCGGCCCAGCGCGGTGACCGATCCTCCCGCAGCACGTTCAGAAAGCGTGAAGTAGACAAGGCCGGTTTCCATAAAGTCCGGGGAGAGGGCCAGGTCCAGCAAGCCGCCCTGCCCTTCATCGGCCAGGGCAGGGAAGCCCGTGATGGCGCCGCTGATCTGCCCGTCCGGCGATACGACGCGCAGGGAACCCGATTTCTCTGTGATCAGGATGCGCCCGTCCGGCAGGGCTGCCAGGCCCCAGGGGCTGCGCAGCCCCTGGGCCACAATCTCCGCCTCATAAGGCGCCTGGATCTTGATGCCGGGCGCGCGTGTCTGGCCGGCAAAGGCAGGCGCGTAGGCGGTATTTGCCCTCCTCCCCTCCACGGGCGGCAGCGATTGGCCGGCGGCGCGGATGGGAAGGGTGAGTATTGCTGCCGCAAAAAGGGCGGCGAGCAGGCAGTTCACGGTTCGTTTATTATGTATTGTCATGGTCCATGACTCCTTTTCATATGGGCCTGTCAGGAAAAAGCTCAAATAGCGGGCGCTCCTTCAGCGCGGCGGGCAGGGTGAAAGGGTCCTCGATTAAGTATACCCGTCAATTCCCCCGGGTTTTTGTGTCCCCTTCATCCTCCCTGCGCTATATGTAGCCGCTTGTCAGCGCGTATGGGAAGGTTTATAATAAGAACGTAAGTTCTCATTAAGAAGGGGGGGAGTGATATGGACCGTGTTGTTCTGCACCTGGATGCCAACAGCTTTTACGCCTCGGTAGAACTGGCGTATTCGCCGCACCTGCGCGGGCTGCCCGTATCGGTCGGCGGCGATGTTGACATGCGGCATGGCATCGTGCTGGCCAGCTCGCCCGAAGCAAAGAAAAAAGGCGTCAGGACCGGCATGGCGCTGTTTGAGGCCAAGAAGTTTTGCCCGGAGCTTATCGTGATCCCGCCGGAGTTTGAGAAGTACAAGCGGTTTTCCGACAGGATCAGGTCCATGATGATGGCGCATACACCCCTGGTAGAGTCATATGGTCTGGATGAGGCCTGGATGGAGATCACCGGCCCCGGCATCACCCTGCAAGACGGCTATGATCTGGCTGCCCTGCTGCGCCGCCGGGCGCGGGAGGAACTGGGCATTACCCTGTCCGCCGGTGTCAGCTTTTGCAAAGTTTTCGCGAAGCTGGGCAGCGATTACAGGAAGCCGGACGCAACAACAATGATCAGCAAAGCCAATTACAGGCAAATCGTCTGGCCGCTGCCGGCAAGCGATTTGCTGTTCGTCGGCCCCAAGACCGGGCGCAAGCTTCGGGATCTTGGTATCCTGACCATCGGGGATATCGCCAACTCACCGCCCGGCATGCTTGAAATATGTTTTGGAAAGGTGGGCACGCTGCATGTTGCCAACGCCAACGGCCTGGACAATACGCCCGTCATGCCCGTCACCGTCACGCGTGATGCCCTGTCCGTCGGCAACAGCATGACCACGCCGGTCGATATGGTGTCGGATGGCGATGTAAAATGCGTTTTTACACAGTTGTCCGATTCTGTTGCCATGCGCCTGCGTGAGGCCGGCATGGCCGGACGCTGCGTATCCATCCATGTGCGCGATACCGCCCTGCGGGTCCGGGGCTGCCAGCTGACCATCGGCCATTACACCTGTCTGGCAGATGAGATCACGGATACGGCCATGCGGCTTTACTTTGAGCGCGGTTACGCGCGTATGCTGCCACTGCGGTCCATCGGTGTCTCCGTCAGCAGCCTGGCCGAAGCGAATGAACCCCTGCAGCTGGACCTGTTCGGCCATGCTTTGCGCCGCGACCGTCAGCTGGAGCTGGCCGAGACCATCGACCTGATCAAGCGGCGCTTCGGCAGCAAGGCTGTCGTGCGGGGCACCGTGCTTGCTCATCCCCAATTTGCCCTGCTCGATCCCTATACAAACAATACCATCCATCCAGTTCCGTTTTATGCGGGTTAATCACCGCGAAAGGAGGATAGAATCATGCCCGCGCTAAAGCAGACCATCCCCGCGCCGCAGGCGGTGCGCGCCTATCTGGGCGTATATTGCTATACCGATGACCAAGGATCAGTAACACCCGTCAAAATACGCTGGGAGGACGGGCGGGAGTGGGAGATTGACCGCGTACTCGAAGTTCGGCCGGCGGCAGCCCGCAAGGCAGGCGGTGTCGGTATCCGTTACCTGGTGCAGATCGGGCACCACCAACGTGAGCTGTTTTGGACCGATGGACGATGGTTTACTGAGGTCAGCGTGTGATATATTATGAAGGAGGTGATAGATCATGTGCGGTCGATTTTGGACGATTTCGGATGCTGAATGGCAAGAAGCCGTTGAGGCCCTCCGCAGGCTGCAGGAGCGGTATCCCGACCGCGATGTGCCCGTGGGGCTGATCGTGCCGACGCTTCCGGCGGCTGTCATCGCGCCGGACGGTCTGGCCATCATGACCTTCAGCTACAAAAACCCCTATGACAATAAGCGGCTGATCAACGCGCGGGCGGAAACGGTTCTGGAGAAGCCCACCTTTTCATCTTCCATGAAGAAGGGCCTGCGCTGTATCGTGCCGGCCTCGGCGTTTCACGAGCCTTCTCCCGATAAGAAGGGCCGCCGCTTTACGGCCAGGGATGGCGCCATGCTGCGGATGGCGGCGCTCTACCGCCCCGCAGGCGGCGCGGACGGCGAGTTTGTCATCATCACCAGGCAGGCCGATGCCTTCATATCGCCCTATCATGACCGCATGCCGCTTCTCTTGAGCAGCCCGGAGCTGTGCGAGGCCTGGCTGCGCTCGGACACGCTGGCCCAGACCATGCTTGAGTTGTATCAGGAAGTTCCGCTGGATGTGAATGTACCTGCTTAGAGAAGAAGCGCCCGATCAGGACAAACGGTATGCAAAAACACGCCCGATGCGGCGTGTTTTTGCGTGAAACCTTCAGTTGTCCCGGCGAAAGGACCGTCGCAAGCAGGAAAAGCCCAATCGGCCTTTGCGGGCAATTTCTCACCTTGTTGATGGATCCGCCAATACGCTTGCCGCTTACAGCAGGAATTTGTCCGCGCTCATCCTGGGCTTGGGGTATTCCTGCTCGCGCAGGGTCTCCGGCAGCGCCGCGACGTCGCTGGGCCAGCCCACCGCGATGACTTCAATGATATCCAGATCCTCGGGGATCCGGAAGATCTCGCTGGCTTTCTCTTTGTCAAAGCCGGCCATCGGGTGCGCGTAGAGGCCGCGGCTCTCGGCTTCCAGGAAGAGGAAGCCGGCCGCGCATCCGGCGTCCGACAGGTGCCAGGCATTGTCCTTGCCGTTTTGCGTGAAGGTCTTTTTGCTCATCAAGAGGATGAGCGCCGCGGCTTCGCCGGCCCAGCTTTGGTTCTTTGGCGTCAGGCAGCTGCTGAGCAGTTCAAAGCGCTCGTCCTGCGCGATCAAGAAGCGCCAGGGCTGCTCGTTAAAACAGGAGGGGGCAAAGCTGGCCGCCTCCACCAGGGCCATCAGAGTGTCATGGCTGACCGGCTTGCCGGCCATCGCTCGCGCGCAAAAGCGCGTCGAAATGATGGGGAGCTTATCGTACTTCGCGTCTCTTGGCATATTGCTGTCCCTCTTTCTTTTATCAGCGGCTGCTTTGCCGCGGGTCAGTCAAGTACCCGAAGGTCAGAACATCTTCTTGCGCCACAATAGGATAAAGGCGATGGAGGCGGTGATGACGGATATGGCCAGGACAATATAGAACCCAAACGGCGAGTTGGAAAACGGGACAGATACGTTCATCCCCCAGAAGGAGGCAAAGAGGGCAGGGACTGACAGCAGAACTGTCAAGCTGGTCAGCACCTTCATGACAATGTTGAGGTTGTTGCTGATGATAGAGGCATAGGCATCCATTGTGCCCGAGAGGATATCACGGTAGATGGTGCACATCTCCATGGCCTGCCTGTTTTCTATGATGACATCATCCAGCAGGTCTCCCCCTTCGGGGAGCTGCTTGATGGATTCGAGGCGCACCATCTTTTCCAGCACCACCTCATTGCCTTTCAGGGAGGTGCTGAAGAAAACCAGTGATTTTTCCAGCTTCATCATTTGAAGCAGTTCCTTGTTGCGCAGGGATTTTTCCAGTTTGTTCTGCACGGTCATGCTGGCCTTGTCAACCTGCCTCAGGTAGGAAAGAAACATTGACGCGTTGCGGTTAAGCAGCTGCAGGATGAAGCGGAAGCGCCTTTCAGTGGAGAACCCCCGTATCCGCTCCTCGGTAAAATCGGTGATGATCGAGGCCTCCTGCGTCGCGACGGTGATGATGACATCATCAACCAGCACGATGCCGATGGGGAGCGTGCTGTAGATGTATCCGCTGCCTTCTTTTTCCATAAAGGGGGTATCCACGATGATGAGTGTCTGGTCGTCATCATGCTCAAGGCGCGCTCTTTCCTCAACGTCCAGAGCGGCTGACAGATAGGTGGGATCCAGCTTGAAGCGGGTCGTCAACCCGTCGATTTCTTCCTTTGTAGGGTTTTGCAGATGCACCCAGCAGCCCTTTTCAAGCGTGGGACATGTGATCAAGTGCTGATCGACTGTCTTGTATATTCTTTTCATCAAAAAACCTGCCTTTCGTGCGGCGTGCGCGCTTCAAGGCAGGTCCCGACATGAAGGATACTTTATGTCCCGGGAGCTGTCCGCAAAAGCGCGCGTTGATCCGCCTGATGTTGATTACCGTATGGGTCGGCTTCCACAGAAACAGTCTCCTTCCGATTCGTTTTCGCGATGATATTGGCCGATTTCATGATACGTCGGAACCGGTATGATGTCAATTGAGATATCCTTCCCGCCTTTACCTTTAGGAGGAGCCGGCGGTGCTGACCGGCCTTCCGCAGATAGATGTCACTGCTTTCATTCTTCTCTTGGCAGAACCGTCAAATTGTGGTAAAAATCAAGCAGGGACTTTACTTCACGGAACCGATGGGGAAACTGTACGCCGGAATACTATCAAAGAGGTCAAGACGCATGGAACTCAAAAGGCTCAGGCCCGGATTTATTCTGGCGTGGTGCGCCGTCATGGCGGCAGGCGCTGTTCTGCTGCTGACGGGTATCACCAGTGAGGGGCTATGGTATGACGAATCCTATACCGGGTCGCTCGTTCGGCAGTCTTTTTCAAGCATCATCCATGTCACAGGCGGGGATAATCACCCGCCGCTTTACTATCTGGCGCTTCGGGTCTTTACCCTGATGCTGGGCAATACGGTATTCACCCTGCGCCTTTTTTCGGTGATCGGCGCTTTGGCGCTGGCGGCGCTGGGTATAGGGCCAGTACAGCGCGCGCTGGGCGGCCGTGTCGGATTTATCTATACAGTACTTATCCTGGCGATGCCCATTACCATCGCCATGGCGCAGGAGGCCAGGATGTACACCTGGGCTGCTTTTCTGGTCACGGGAAGCGCGCTGTACGGATATTTTGGCTGGCTGGATGGGAAGAGGAAGGATTGGATCCTTTTCGGTATCTTTACCGCCGCGGCGGCCTATACCCACTACTATGCCTTGCTGGCAGTAGCTCTGCTGGGCTTGATCCTTCTGGCGGCGATGATCGCGGGGAAAAGGCGGCTTGACCCTTTCCTGTACACCGTCGGGGCTGTGACGCTCTTATACATTCCCTG
Organism: Bacillota bacterium; assembly: GCA_023460055.1. GTDB lineage: Bacteria > Bacillota > Clostridia > Christensenellales > Aristaeellaceae > UBA1038. The sequence continues at coordinate 34,386 of JAEWRJ010000144.1, forward strand.
GCTGATCAAGCTGGCAGGCGCTATCGGCCGTGTCAAGGGGAGTTACTGGATCCCGCCGGTCACGGGCAAGGTGATAGGACAGGTGTTCACCTACCCTTTCAGCAACAAGTTTTTCATCCCTGTGCTGCCGGCCCTGCACTCGATTGGCTTCGTGATCGCGCTTATTGTTATTGGGCTTGGCATGGCCACCCAAATCTGGAAGCGAGACAAAGGGGCGCTGATGGCCCTGATCGCCCTGGCAGTCTATCTGCTGACCATCGTCACGGGCATCGCGGCCTCCTGGCTGATCCGCCCGGTGTTGGTGGAACGATATATGGTCCCGGTGCTGGGGCTGTTTATCATAGCCCTGGCGTACGGCGCGGCCGGCCTTGACTGGAAGTTGACTCCATCCGTAGTCGCGGTGATACTGATTCTGGCTATATCCGGCGCGCAGATCCGGAACACGCTCAGCAACCGTTTCAACGGCCCGATGCGAGAAGCCGTTGAAGCGCTTGATGTGCAGCCGGGAGACATCTTCCTGCATACGGATGAACACACCATCGGGACCTTTAGCTACTATTACCCCGATCATATGAATTACTACTATATCAGCCATGGAAATGGCGGCTTCAGCAACTTTGACGCCTTCCGGCCCAACGGGTTAGTCGTCCGGTCGCTAGATGAGGTGCCCAAGGATCAGCGGGTGTGGATGGTTTACCGCCCCGATGGGATCGATACCGTGTCGGTGCCCATCTGGGTAAGAACGGGCAAGCTGAAAGTGGAGGGCAGTCCCCGCGCCTTCCGCCTGCCCTATTCCTGGTACGGGTTTACGGTGTACAAGGCGGCGTTCCCTCAGGATACATCAGGGGAAGCCCTGCCCGGTGATATCGCTGCCGCCGCTTCAACCGGCTCCGGGGGCGATTGAGGAGAAGCGGCGCTCGGCTGTCTCATCATGCATTCAGCAATCGGAGGTGAACCATGATTTCGCAGGAACGGATCCGGCCCCTCAACCTTCAGACCATCCTGGCAGACCGGCCCTATGTGCTGTACTGGATGCAGAGCGCGCAGCGCGCGGCCTGCAACCACGCGCTGGAATATGCCCTGACGCAGGCCAACCTGCTGCGCAAGCCGCTGCTGGTGTATTTCGGCGTCACGGATAGCTTTCCCGAGGCTAATGAGCGGCACTATCGCTTCATGCTGGAGGGGCTGAGGGAAACCCAGGCAGATCTGGAAGCGCGCGGCATCCGCCTGCTTACGCTGCGCGCTTCGCCTGAGGCGGGGGCGCTGACGCTTTCAAGATCGGCCGCTATGGTGATAACGGACCGGGGTTACCTTCGCGTGGAACGGCAATGGCGGGATACGCTGGTGGGCGGGGCTGACTGCCTGGTCACCCAGGTGGAGACAAACGTGATCGTCCCGGTGGAAACGGCCTCGGACAAGGAGGAGTACGCCGCGGCGACCCTGCGGCCGAAGATCCGCCGGCTGATCGGCTTCTTTGACGATCCCCCCGAAGAAGAGGAGGTTCTGCTGCCCTCTCTGGCGCTGAGCCTTTCCTTTGAAGCGCTGGATCTGACGGACATCGATGCCGCGCTGGGGCTGCTGAACATTGACAGGTCCCTGCGGCCGGCCTCTATTCGCGGCGGGGCGTCGGAGGGGAAGCGGCTGCTGGACACGTTCATACGGGATAAGCTCCCCCGCTACGCGGGGCAAGCCAACGACCCGGGGGAGGATCTGTCTTCCGGGCTGAGCTCCTATCTGCACTTTGGGCAGATTTCGCCGCTGGAGGTCATGGCGGCCTTAAAGGATGAATCGGGTGAGAACCGGGACGCCTTTGTGGAGGAGCTGACAGTGCGGCGGGAGTTGAGCATGAATTTTACGCAGTATAACCCCGCCTATGACGAATATGAGTCGCTCCCCGCCTGGGCCAGGGCAACGCTTGAAAAGCACGGCGAGGATCCCAGGCCTTATGTATACACCAGGGACGAGCTTGACGGCGCGCGTACCCATGACCCTTACTGGAACGCGGCCCAGCGCGAAATGGTGCTCACCGGCAGGATGCACGGCTACATGCGCATGTATTGGGGCAAGAAGCTGCTGGAGTGGGGGAGAACGCCGCGGGAGGCGTTTTACACCGCGCTGTCGCTCAACAACCGCTACTGCCTGGACGGCAGGGATCCCAATAGTTTCGCCGGCATCGCGTGGTGCTTTGGTAAGCACGACAGGCCTTGGGGCGAGCGGAATATATTTGGCAGTGTCCGCTATATGAACGCCAAAGGGCTGGAGCGCAAGTTCGACATGCGGCGCTATCTGGAGCGTGTCGAGGGGCTGGAAGAGGCGCCGGGCCGGACTTGATCATGCCCCTGTACGAGGATACTTTGGCTGTGATACAATGCCGCCAGCAGTACAAGCTTTCATACACCGGATATCCAATCGACCGCCGCGGTCCCGGCCGGGGCCGGGAACAGGATAAAGGGGGAGGGGCCAGGGATGGACAGAACGGGCATCATCATATCTGACCGGATCACGATCGGTATCAGCGCCTGCTGCATGGGCAGCCCTGTGCGTTACAACGCCAAGGGCTGGGACATGCTGGCCGGGATGGGGCGCGAGCGCAATGATTTCAAGTGGTGCCCCGTGTGCCCGGAGTGCGCGGCGGGCCTGGGCGTGCCGAGAGATCCGATCCACCTGACGGGCGGGGACGGTTCCATGGTGTGGCGCGGGGAGACAGAGGTGAAAAACCGGCACGGCAGGCTGGTCACCGATGACCTGATGTATGGCTCGCTTTCCAGCCAGGAAACCCTGCGGCGCGCGGGTGCCGTGGCCTATGTCTACATGGATGGCAGCCCGACCTGCGGCGTGTACCGCACCACGCTTAAATCCACCAAGCGCGGGCATCCGCCGGGCATCTTCGGCTCCCTGCTGCTTGACCAAGGCTATTTCCTTATCCCGGCGGCCGACCTGCAAAGCCCCCTGAGGTGGTGGGATTGGCGGCGCAGGCTGCTGGCCTTCTACTGGCTGAAAAACCTCCAGATCACCGGGAAGGCCGGCCTCTATGACAGCTGGGCCAGGCTCAAGTTCCTCTTTCAGGAGCTGGATAACCCCTGGGCGGCCCAAATGGGCCGCCGGCTGGCCAACATGGAAGGGCAGCCGGACGCGGCCTTCATGGATGAATTCAGGGCCCAGGCGCTGGATATCCTGCGCAAGCCATCCACGACCAAGCGCATCACCAACAGCCTGTGGAAGAACTATTCCTACTACCGCAAGCGCATGGGGAAGACGGTCGAAGGCATCAACACGCCTGATTTCCAGCGCAACATCACCACCATCGCCAAGGAACTGGTCACCATGGAGCGCAAAGCACTGGATGACCAGGTGCTGTTTGGCACCTCCCCGGTCATGTACCGGGAAAAGCGCCGGCTGCCGCGCAAGGAAGAAGCGGCGGATGCGGCGCAGGATGAGGAGACCCCCGGCGAGGAATGACCGGCCCTAAATCATGACGCAGTTGAGGTACGACAATGACGTATGACGTGATCGTGGCGGGCGGCGGCATGGCCGGATTGACCACCGCAGCTTATTTGAGCCGCGCGGGGCAGCGCGTGCTGCTGTGCGAGAAGGAAGATCGCCTGGGCGGCCTGGTGGGGTCCTTCAGCCATAAAGGATATGTGTTTGACGCCGGCATCCGCGCCATGGAAAATTCGGGCGTGCTGTTTCCCATGCTGCGGCAGCTGGGCCTGGAAATCCCCTTTGTCAAAAGCGGCGTGACCATCGGCGTGGGTGACGCGCGGGTCAGCCTGGATTCGCAGGAGAGCATCCGGGCTTACCAGGAGATGCTCACAGCGCAATTCCCGCAGGACAGGGAAGCGCTGGAAGCCTTTATCGCGCTGGTCAAGAAGGCCATGGGGTTCATGGACATCCTCTACGGCATCGACAATCCGCTGTTTCTGGACAACATGAAGGATCCTCAATACCTGCGCAAAGAGCTGATGCCCTGGATGATCCGCTATATCGCCAATGTGGGGAAGATCAAGCGCTTCAGCATGCCGGTGAGCGAATGCCTGGAGCCGGTCATGAGCAACAAGGCGCTGATCGATGTGCTGGCCCAGCATTTTTTCAAGAGTACGCCGGCCTTCTTCGCGCTGAGCTACTTCAGCCTGTATCTGGATTACTGCTATCCCAAAGGCGGCACGGGCAAACTGGCGGAGGCCATGGAAGCGTATATCAGGGATCACGGCGGCGAGATTCGCGTGTCAACGGAGATCCGCGCCGTCAGCCCCGCTGAAAACACCGCGGAGGACGCGCAGGGGAATACCTATGGGTATCGCCGGCTGGTCTGGTGCGCGGACCAGAAGGCG
>JAEWRJ010000145.1 GCA_023460055.1 Bacillota bacterium
TAATGGATACAGCGGTTTTATGATGTCTCAGTATCTGACTTCAAGCTCCCCAAATCCGCCTGTTCAAGACCTTTGGGATATTCGCTATGGTTCCAGGTATTATGAACAGTCAACGGTATCCTATGAACTTTTTAAGAATGTACAGAGAGACCTCAACACATACTTTGAGCGTAATGGTCTCACAGGTTATGCTGTATATCCTCTTGGTATTGATGGAGAGTTTGGAGATAGAACAAATGTCGCGGTAATTACTTTCCAACAGAGAGAATTTGGACGATATGACAGAATTGTCGGGCCTGAAACGAAAGCGCGACTCTACTCACTCACCGGTCCCCACTGATTTTTGATCTGATGGCAGGAGCTTGGAATGGTTCCAAGCTCCTGCCAGGTCGAATCGATCTATCATGCTGCTGAGTGGTTTTATTCGTAATATGTGGCAAATTCTGAATCTTTAGCATCCTGTTGAATCATCTCTATCAGACTTCCGGTCACCGCGTCAAGATCCACTTTGTAGCCGCAATGTGTATCAAACCTATGGCGGGGAACTAAGAAAACACGCCAGGCAAGGCTGTTATCGGACCTTGAGACAAATGAAAAGCATGTGTCGTAGCGCTGTATCAATTCATCTCTTGACAACCTATAGCTCTCCGCTATCGCATTTACCGCAATGTCAGCGGCCTTTTCATTTGGTATGCTGTCACCTTGGGGTAAACGGAAATCAATTGACAGCAGGTAATCCATATAGCTTCCATCAATACGGGCTTTTACCTCCGGTTGCTCAATCAGCAAATGCTGTACCCGTTCCCGCCAAACCTTGACGAAGTCAAATTTCTGTTCGACAGACCACGTAACAAAGGCACCATTGTTCAAAAACAATTGATTGAACTCATCAAACAGTTCCACTTGAGCGCTTGGCCCTTCTGTCTGCAGTACGCGCCCATCCCCTGCAAGACGAACCAAATACGCATCGCCTGTGATGTTTTCTGTGCCTTGATTTCCGGTGAAGATTATTGTCCAGGCGGTTTGGCCCTCTGAGATATAGGAAAAGTAACACTCCTCAAGCCTAAGAGCGTTTAGCTGTTCTTCACTTAATCCGAATTTTTCCGATGCCAGCTTGAAGGCTGCCTCTACAGCACGATCCCTGTCAATGTCGGTTTCCTGCTGAGGTATGGCAAAATCGATCCGCGTTTCAGCCCCAAGCCCGTTTTCGTCAAGAAGCTGATGGTAATATACGGTTTGTTCAGGCGTCCAATCCACCAGGTAACGTCCCCATTCACGCTCAAACACATCCAACAAAGAAGGTGCGGATGTTCCAAAGTATGATTTTAATATATGATCAAGCTCAAGTTCCCCGGCACTATCATTTGCATCCATAGACAGTGGTTGTTCAGGCACTTGCACGCCTGTCAAAAGTTCATGGTCTTTCATGATATTCAGCATCTGTAATTTGTCGTTCAGCGACCAGTGCTCTGCTTTTCCGCTGTCTTTATATAAGCTTGCTGCATTTTGATAATAGCTCATTTCATTGAAGTCAAGCTGCTTCATTTGAAGCGAAGTATCTTCACTCCTTGCCGGAATGATCAGCGTGAGCAGTATGATACTCAGGCATAAGGCGGAACAAATTACCACGGTTATATTTTTTCTTCTCATTATCATTTTATCCCTTTCTTCATTATGAAGCTTTCTGAGTTTCACGGGGTTCCCGCGTTCAACCGGCGCCTTTCTATTGTCTGGGCGGCATAGTAAACACATTTTCACTGCCGATATGTGGATATTTAGAAAAATCCACCCTTCCGCTCACCTCCCTCTGCTTATATAACGAAATAAGGATCAATAATTACTCATTTTTTCATCGATTTTTCATGTTATTCTCCAAGGAAATAATATTCCAAATGACTTCTTTGCTTTTCTCCCGGTTTTTCATGGCAGTTTCATCTGCGCCTGCCCTTTCAGCCCCTGCCCTCCGCAAAAAGCCTTCACACCAGGAGCGCTATGATTGCGTGATTTGCTCTAAACAAAGTTACTCATACCCGCCGCATGCTTTCATTTTTCGGATTACGAAGAAATGATACAGCGATCGTATGATTGTTGCTATGAATCTTGATATCGACATCGCGTCATTACAGCATGTGCAAGGACATAAAGCAACAGCCCGCCTCCTGCTTTATGCCGGGAGACGGGCTGAATATCTTCCTGTATCTTCAGATCCTGCTGTGCACCGTTTCGTTGCGCTGGGCGGACAGAACCATGGCCTCCATCAGCCGCATGACGCGCATCAGCTGGGTATGGGTGACCAACTGGTCTTCCTCGCCCCGGATGGCTTTCATCACGTTGCGGTAGAAATCGCGCACGTCGGAGGTGACCTTGGGCAGGGGGAAGCGCCGGACGGTTTCCTCGGTTCTCGGGGCCATGGTCTTGGTCAGGCCGGCGGCGGTGACCACGGGCACGGCGTCGCGCTTCTCCCAGTCGGATACCATCACGATCTCGCCGTTCAAGGCCCAGTCCCGGATGATGGCGGTGCCGTTTTCACCCTGCACGTACCAGCGGGGCAGCTCGATAAAGTTGCTGGTGCCTACCTCTACCTGCGCGGTGAGGCCGCTTGCGAAAGTGAGGATGGCTTTGAAGCCGTCATCCACCTCGTCGTTGGTGACATGGGATACTGTGCAGTAGGTGGAGACCACGTCTTCCCCAAGCATCAGCAGCAGCTGGTCCAGCAGATGCACGCCCCAGTCGAGGATCATGCCGCCGCCCTGGCGCTTCTTGTTGCGCCAGTCGCCCGGCACCCCGCGGGAGCCGTGGACGCGGCTTTCGATGTTGAAAACGCGGCCCAGCGTGTTCTCGTTAAAAATGCGTTTGACGGTCAGAAAATCCTCATCCCAGCGGCGGTTCTGGTGTACGGTGAACAGGCGGCGGCAGGTGAGGGAAGCGTCAATCATGGCCTGCAGGTCGTCAGATGAGAGGGTGACCGGCTTTTCGCAGATCACGTGCTTTCCGGCCTTCATGGCGGCGACGGCAATGTCCCGGTGGACATCGTTGGGGGTGGCGATGGTGATACATTCGACTTTCGGATCGGATAAAAGCGCCTCAAGCGAGGGATAAGCATGCAAGCCTCTCTCCTGCGCGAGCGCAGCACGCTCGGGGTCGATGTCGTAGATGCCGCAAACCCTCACCTCCGGCAGTGTAAGCAGCTTGTCCGCATGCCAGGAACCCATGCCGCCGTAACCGATCAATGCCCAGTTCATATCCCTTGCCTCCTGAAAATATGTATGATACGACACAGGAGTATAGGCAGACCTCCATGTGATGTCAAGGACGGCGAGCGGCGTCTCAGCGCAGTCTCAGCGCAGGGCGATGCCTTCCCGGCCGGCGATCTCTTCCAGATAGCCGTAGGCCTGGGCATACTCATCATCTGTCTTCATATGCTCAAGCAGCACGGGGGTGCTCTTATCAAGCATTGTGTCCAGGCTGCGCAGGATATCCGCGTAGTCAAGCATCCCTTTTCCCGGCGCTGTCTCACGCAGGAGGGTTGTGTATCCGCCCTCCATGATGATGTCCTTGGCGTGGACGCTGACGGTATATTTGCCCAGCTTCCTAAGACAATCGCGTACGAAATCTCCGGCGAACAGGAAGCGGCGGGGTGTATTGATCATGTTGACAAAGTCAAGGTGGACGCCGAACATGGGTCTATCTACATCGCGCAGCAGCTGCAGGTACTCATCAGGCCCGTCAGGCATCATCCAGGGCATGGGCTCGATGGTATATCGGCAGCGGGCCGGCTGCACCGCGTCCAGTATGCTTCGCACGCTCTCCACGATCAGGTCATAGGTGCCGGCTGAATAGTTCTCGGCATAAGCCCCGTCCCACACCTCACCCCGCGCGCCAGCGATATTGACGCAGCAGGGGATACCCCATCTGTCCGCGAAAGCCAGCTGCTCCCTGGCATATTCCATGGCTGCCCTGCGCGTGCTGTCATCAGGGGAGAGCGTGTTTTTCCACACCCCGGCCTCCGCGATCACGACACCCAGGCGCCGTGCCGCGTGGAAATATTCCCGCGCGGTATTCTCCGGCGCGGTATAGTCCACCGGACAGGTGACAGAGGCGAAGCGGGATGCCTTGAGCGCTTCTTCCCATTGCGCCGGGGTGGCGCAAGGGCCCGCGATTGATCCGCCGAGTTTCATCCTGATATCCTCCTTGTGAAAGCTCTTGTTGATTTATTATAAGCGTTGGATCATCCGGCTGTCATCTGTGGTGAAGCCGGGGATCGCTCGCGGTACCACGCCGGTGAGTATCTATCTCCGTGAAAACGAAATCCGCGGGGATAATCCGCGGATTTCTGAGCTGATCTGTATTTTCGCTTATACTGCCGGCTCCGCGATGGATTCTGGCGCTGGTTAGGATTCAGGAGTGGGTTCAGGGGTCGGCTCAGGAATTGTTGTCGGCTCGGGAGTCGGCGTTGAGGTCGGTTCAGGGGTCGGAGTTGGCTCAGGAGTCGGAGTCGGAGTTGGCTCAGGAGTCGGAGTTAGAGTTGGCTCAGGATTCGGAGTTGGGGTTGGCTCAGGAGTTGGTGTTGGTGCTGATGTAGGACTGATTTTGCCAGCAACCGGCGTAATCGTCAGTTCGCCTTTCTTGCTGTCTTTGAATGTATAGAAATCTGTAACGTCTACCGTTTTGCGCTTCACTTGGTAGCTCTTTACCAGGTTGTCTGCGGTTCCGGCATCCGTAATCGTGCCCTCTACCACCGCCGTCAGTATGTCGCCCGTCGACAGCAGGTAACTCCCGTCAGGCTGCTGCTCGCCGGTCAGGCCTTCGCCGAACGACGCCGTGTATCCGCTGTCAGTCAGCGCTGTCCCGTCGTACTCCTTGCTGGCGCTGTCTGCCGTGATGGTGATCTGGCTTGTGTTCTTCACAACAGTCAGGGTACCGTTGTTGCAGGTAATATCGTAGTTGCCGGTGACATCCTCGCCCGCGCTGCTCTGGATAGACGCGGCAGAAGGTACATTGTCGCTGAAGCCGACATCCGTCAGGCTGCCCGTGACGGTGACGCTCACAAAGCTGTCACCCGCCGCGAGGGCCGAGCTGTTGTAGCCATTGTCGGTCAGCGGTGTCCCGTCGTACTCCTTGCTGTTGCTGTTTGCCGTGATCTCCAGCGCCTTCCTGGTCACTTCCAGGGTGCCGTTGGCAGTGCCGATGGTGTAGAAGGCAGTGACATCGGCCGTACCGCGCATGACCGCATAGGAGGTGACCTCGTTTATCGCGGTTCCCGCGTTCGTGATCGTGCCGTTCACAACCGCTGTCAGGCTGTCGCCAGTTGACAGCAGGTAGCTTCCGTCAGGCTGCTTCTCGCCCGTCAGGCCTTCGCCGAACTCAGCCGTATATCCCTTGTCGCTGTGCGCCTCGCCGTCATAGGTCCAGCTATTGCTGGCTGCTGTCAGCGTGATCGCTGATGAGTTATTCGTCATTGTCAGCTTGCCATTTACATAGCCCACTGTGTAGTTCTCCGACCTGCCTGCCGTGAACTCATGGTTCTTCAATTCATTCGTTACGATGCCATCGCTCGGGAACGTGATGCTCCCTTCCACGGCTGCCGTGATCGCGTCAGATCCGATCAGGCCGTTCACATCGTACTGCGGCCAGTTCTGCGTTTCGCCTGTGTATGTGAACTCCTTGTCCTGCGCCGTGACCGTCACGTCCTTGGGCAGGATCGTCAATGTACCCGCGACCGGCGTGATCGTGTAGTTTGCCGTCACGTCTTCCGTGCCATGCATGACCTTGTATCCCGTCGCGATCGGGTTGTTTCCGTTCGCGGTGTCCCCTACGTTGGTCACGCTCCCGGTCGCCGTCGCAACCAGCTCATCGCCCGCCAGCATCGCGCCGCTCGTTACGCTCACTGCCGGGTTCATATGCGCCGTTCCGTCATAGGTCCAGCTGTCGCTCGCCGCCGTGATCGTGATCGCTTCA
>JAEWRJ010000146.1 GCA_023460055.1 Bacillota bacterium
GCCCTGCACCATCACGCGGTTGTCGGGGTCCCGACCGGATTCGGGCTGGGGCAGCACGTTTTGCAGCGGGACGCCTTCTTCCCGCGCCAGCTGCTGGAAATACTGTTCGACCTTCGCCTCTTCTTCACCGGGCAGGCTGTCCGTGATCTCCTGATGCAGCACGCTTTCCATATCAGGCTTCATTATTTCTTCGCTCATGCGGATCCTCCCGGCCTGCTCGGCCTGTCAGGCTTGCACCGCGCCCTTTACCCAGTCCGCCACTTCGGCGGCCATGGGCAGCCCTTCAGCAAGCAATGCCTCGCCCTTTTCCCTGTACTCCCTGACAAAGGCCTCATCCTCGATGCCGCCCAGGTTGATGAGCACATTGCTCCAGCCGCCTTCCAGCGCGGCGCGCAGGCTGAGCGCCGCCACGCCCAGATCGCTGGCGGCGTTGACATTGCACTTGCCGGCTATGGCCCGGGCCAGCTTCAGCCCCGCCACGCTGAGTTTCATCATCTCATAGGGGCTGAGCGTACTGGCTTTCAGTGCCTGCTGCATGGCGGCCTTGCGCGCCCGCTTCTCTTCCTCGCTGTCCTTTGGCATGGAAAACACGGCCACCACACCCTGATAGGCCTCGCTGTCCCGGTCGAGCGCCTCCAGCAGGCCACTCTTGACAGCATTCGCCGCAATGATCGTTTCACGGGCCAGCCCGTCATGCTCCGCGTACTTCTGGCGGCCGGCGGTCAGGCCGCAGACCATGGCGACCAGCGCCGCGCCCTGCGCCCCCGTCATGGCGGCGGCAGAGCCGCCGCCCGGCGTCGGCTCCCCTGACGCCAGTAGATCCACAAACTCCCTCAGGCTCTTATCGATCAGTTTACTCATGATTCTTTCCTCCGTTTCCGATCAGGTGATACTCCAGCACCTGCCGGCGTCCGTCAAAGCCTTCAAGCTGCAAGTAGTAGGCCGCCGAATCGATCAGGGCCTTGGCCGGGGTCAGCCCCACCAGCTCCGTGCCCATCACGCGAGCGCCCCAACGCGCGGCCTCCATGCGGATCACCTCCACCGCCCGGTAAAGCGGCGCCGCTTCATAGTCCACCACATTCATGCTCACCTGCGCGCGCCCGCCGGGCACAGGCAGCAGCCCCAGGGCCTTGATGCCCCGGAAACCGCCGGAGGAGGCGCGGACGACCTTAGCGATCTCCTTGGCCACCTCCACATTATCCGTATCCAGGTTGACGTTGAAGGCCACCAGGGGCTTTCTGGCGCCAACGGCCACCACCCCCGCTGTCGGGTGGATCTCCCGCCCGCCAAAGTCCGGCGCCCATTCGGCCAGCTTCAGCTTGGCGGGCATGCCCTCAAACTGGCCCCTGCGCACATCCGCCAGGTTGACCCGATGGGCCGCCGACGCGGATTCTTCATACAGAAAAACAGGGATGTGCGCCTCTTCCCATACCCGCCGCGCTGCGCGGCGCGACAGCTCAACGCAGTCTTCCATCGTCACATCCATGACCGGCACAAAGGGGATCACATCCACAGCGCCCATACGCGGATGCTCGCCGCTGTGGCGGCGCAGGTCGATCATCCCGGCGGCAGCCTTGGCCAAGGCGACCGCGGCTTCTTCCATCCCCTCCGGGCTGCCCACCAGGGTCAGCACGCTGCGGTTATGCCCCTCGTCCGCCTGCACGTCAAGCAGGGTAACGCCCGGTACCTTCTGCGCCTCCTCCGCCAGCGCGTCGATTACCGCCCTGTCGCGCCCCTCACTGAAATTGGGAATGCACTCCACAAGCCTTGGCATCTCTTTTCCTCCCCGATCCATACCGTCCGCGCGGTTTATAGATGAAATCCCGTGAATATCTGAACATATTGTAGCATCCGGCACCCCTTTATTCTACCCCTTCGCGGGTACATGTAAAAGCCGCGGGGCAGCACGCCGCGGCTTCAAGGTGTTCCCTTGCATTTTGAACAAATAAAGCCCCCAGGCAGGGCACCCGGAAGCTTTAAAGGGGTACGCTGCTAAGGAAGAGTGCCATCCTGATCCTTTGGCAGCCAAGGTCATTATAGATAGGAACAGCCCGGAAGGTTGCAAATAATGAGCTAAATTTTGCTAAATTATGACAATCCAAGGGTAGACTTGCAGTTGACAAACCTCCGCTCGCAGTCATAATATTAAGCATAATAAAAAACTTACTCGGGGGGTTCTTGTGAAAGGTGAAAGCGACGCGTATATTTTATCCCTGAAAAACCTTTATCAGCTGCTGACAAAGGATGATTATCCGAGTCCCTCCAGGGCGGTGATCAGGAAATCGATGAGAAAGGGCGTCACCCTGCTGGGCTTCTGGCGGGGCATCTTATCGGGTGATCTGGCGATCACCCCGGTGGGAAAACGCCTCTGGGCAGAGGATGACGAGCGCCCCCGCTATTTGAGCGACATCCTCAACCGCACGCGGCCCTATGACTTTTATCCGGACTATTTCAAGGCAGCCGCCGCCGCTGTCAACCCGGCCATGCTCCTGAATATCACCGACCGCATGGCGCGCTTTCTGCTTTCGTCAGAGTACAGCTCCGCACTGCTTCACTCCCGGCTTCTCGTCTTCAGCAAGCTCATCCGTCATCATGACGGCGATGTCACCCCAGCCATTCAAAGTTTCCTCACCAACCTGCTGTGGCAAAAGCCTGAGTATGAGGGGGAACCGGATAAGCTGGTATTCTTTGACGCTTATTGCCTGTCCGTCCTTTCTCTGCACGCCTTCTTCGGATCGCAGATGAACAACGAAGGTCTGACAAGCCTGAGGACAGACTCCGCCTTCCAGCTCCCCGCGCTTTTTTCGGTGTACCAGAAAAGAAACCGCGGCACCGGCTTTCCCCAGCCTGTCTGCCTGACCGGCAGGATGTGCGAGCTTTGCCGGGAACCGCTGGAGGACGGGCTTTTCTTCGGCCGTCAGGAAGAAATGAACAGGCTGAAAAGCCAGATCATCCGCGGCGGCAAAATGATCATTTCCGGCATAGGCGGGATCGGGAAAACCGAGCTGCTACGCCAGGTCCTCAAAGATATTTTGTCTGAAGGCATCTTTTCCCGGGTCGCTTACGTGCAGTATCAGGATAACCTGCACGAAAGCTTTATCCGCTCCTTTACGGATCCGCATGGCCAATCCAAGCTGATGAAGTACCAGGAGTGCGCCGACCAGCTGAACACGCCGGCAGGCGGGCGTACGCTGCTGCTGGTTGACGGCATGAATACGCCCAGGTCTGAGGATGAGACGCTCGCCGATCTGTCGGCTCTTAACTGTGATATTGTCATGACCTCCCGCCTGACAGGCTTGATGGATTTCAGGGTCATCTCCCTCACAGCGCCGGACTATCCGGCGGCTTTGAGCATCTTTACAGCCCATTACGGACAGGAAGCGGAAGGATCCGCAGCCCTTGAGCTGGATGCCATCATCAACATGAAACTCAACCGGCATCCTTTGATGTGCGCCATCATCGGCAAAATGGCCCGGGCAAAGCACATCACCATTCCGGACCTGCATGAAGCCCTGGAACTGAAGGGCCTGCAGGGCAGCTATACGCGGGAGGCGGAGCTTGTCCGGGTTGAAGACATATTGAAATCCCTGTTTGGCCTCAGCCGGCTGGACGCTCAAAAGCAGCGCCTGCTCCGCCTGTTCTCCCTCCTGCCTTCGCGCCTATACTCTTTTCAGTCCTGCCGCGAGCTGCTGAGGGACATCTCACGGGACCCGGACACCTTATCCAATGAGCTGGAATCCCTTTGCTATTCCGGATGGCTTCAGTCTTCCGCCTCCTCTTACTCGATGCACCCCGTCATCGCGGAAGCGATCCTGAAAAACAAACCCTCCGTCGAAGAATTTCCGGGCCTTCTGGCTCTGCTGTCAGCAAAGATCGACATGAATAAGCTCAGGGAGTGGGACTATGTGCATATCGCGCACTTTGTTTTAAGAAACAGCGCGGATCACAGCCCGCGATCCTTGCGCGTTCTGATGGATACCGCCTACATGCTGGTTGAGCGCTCGATCACGGGCGCGGCCGGGCAGCTGGCGGGTATCGGTATGCGGGTGGCGGAAAATTCCGGTTCCCCGGCCTTCCTGTTTGACTGCCACACGCTTTATCTAAACCTCCTGCGCAACGCGGGGACCTTTGAAAACGCCCAGCACCATGTAAAGGAGGTGCTTCGGCTTTTCCCGGATGCCCGGGACTGCCCCAACCGGGCAGCGGCCGCAGGTCTGGCCCTCTATTTCGCCTGGTCCCTGGCGATGAACGAGCAAAAAGACGCGCTGTACGCCATTTTAGCCGAAGGGCCTTGGGAGGAAAAAGACTATGTTGTGCAATGCGCGCACATGTCGATGATCCAGGAGTTTACAACAGACTATCCCCAGGGCATCGCCTGGGCGGATCAGGGGCTGCGCTATGTATCACTGCACGGATCCCCCAACAGCCTGGACGCGGCGGCGCTTTACAAGTCAAAAGCCATGTTCTGCGCGCTATGCGGGAGGACAGGGGAGGCCGAGGACAGCATAGCGAACTATAAACGCATCATCCGGGATTGGTATGACAGAGTCGATTTCATTGAGCTGGCTCAGATCAACCAGTATCTGGGCATCGCCTTCTACCAGACCGGGGAATATGAAAAATCTCTGCCTTACTCATTTGATTCCCTGAACGCGTTTCGCAAAACCTATCCCGGCGATGCCGTGATCATCGAGCATACGCTCAACAACATCGGCAACACCTACTACCGGATGAAACGCTACCCCGAGGCGATCCGCTATAACAAGGAAGCCTTTGACATGCATCGCAGGCTTCATAAAGTCCCAAACCTCCAGCTGGCCGCGCTGATGAATAACCTGGGATGCGTCTTGCGCGACAGCGGCAAGGCGGAGGAAGCGCTTAAGCTATATGAGGAAGCCCTGGAGATCGCAAGCCCCCTGGCGGACAGGGATCATATCTGCATCGCCGAAATCAGCATGAACCTGGGGCTCTTGCACCTGCAGGGAGGCGATCCCCTCAGAGCAAAGCCATTTTTTGAAACTGCCATCCCCGTATTTGACAATAACTACGGGCCGGAGCATATGAAAACCAAGCTGGCAAAAAGCAAGCTGGAAAGCGTTTTAGCAGTACAAACCCGCGAAAGTAGTGTATGATATGTGTACAAATCTGATCACGCGAGGTGCTTTATGGAAAACTACGTGCTAAGCTGCTGTTCCACCGCCGACCTGACGAAGGAACATTTTACGCGCCGCGATATTCATTATGTTTGCTTCCACTTTTCGCTGGACGGCAGGCAGTATACGGACGACCTGGGCGAAAGCATATCCTATCCGGATTTTTACGCCGCGATGGAAAGAGGGGCGGATACCAAGACATCCCAGGTGAACGTGGAAGAATTCATCGAGCATTTTGAGCCCTTTCTCAAGTCCGGCCGCGACGTGCTGCACCTGACACTGTCAAGCGGCATATCCGGCGTACTTAACTCCGCCCAGGCCGCCGCGTCCATGCTGCGGGAAAAATACCCCCAGCGCAAGCTGTATATCATCGACTCCCTGGGCGCGTCCTCGGGCTACGGCCTGCTGATGGATACGCTGGCCGATCTGCGCGACGGCGGCATGGGCGTTGACGCCCTGCGCGGCTGGGCGCTTGGTCACAGGCTTACCCTGCACCACTGGTTCTTCTCCACCGACCTCACCTTCTATGTCAAGGGCGGCCGCATCTCCAAGGCTGCCGGCTGGTTTGGCACCGCCCTGAAGATCTGTCCCCTGCTCAATATGGATGATACCGGCCACCTGCGCCCCCGCTTCAAGATCCGCGGCAAGGGCAAAGTGACCCGCGAGATCGTCAGCAAAATGGAAAAGCACGCGGAAGGCGGCCTGGATTATTCCGGAAAGTGCTATATATGCCACTCCGCCTGCTATGAAGACGCCCGCCGGGTAGCAGACCTGGTGGAAGAGAAGTTCAAAAAAATGAACGGCAAGCCTGAGATCTATAACATCGGCACCACGATCGGCGCGCACACCGGCCCCGGCACCGTCGCTATGTTCTTCTTCGGGGATAAGAGGGAAGAGTAGGGGGACGGGGTTACGTCTCTATGAGAGACCGTTCCCCCGCTCCTCATCTTGAGTTTCCGCATAATGCAAAACAAGCGCTCATTCTGAAGGCGTTAATGGCGTTGTTGTGATCGGAACTGCAGAACAGAGTGAGAAAAAAAGGGAATTCATAAAAACACGCACGCAAAAAAACA
>JAEWRJ010000147.1 GCA_023460055.1 Bacillota bacterium
CTGGTGCTGGTTCAGGACGGCGCGAGGCCGCTGGTCAAGGAAGAGCTGATCCGTGCCGTCATTGAGAGTACGGAACTGCATGGGTCGGGCGTGCCCGCTCTGGCTTTAACCGATACGGTCAAGCGGGTGGACGCCCGGGGCAGGGCCTGCGAGACCCTGGACAGAGGCCTGCTGCGCGGGGTGCAGACCCCGCAGGGTTTCAAGCGCGAGCTGATCGAGCGGGCCTACAGGGAGCGACGCGGCCCCGCGACCGATGACGCCTCGCTGGTGGAGGCCCTGGGCATGCCCGTATGCCTTGTGGAAGGGGACAGGGACAACATCAAGCTCACCCTGCCGGGCGATCTTGAAAGAGCGGAGGCGATTATGATGGCGGAGCAATTTCCCCGCGTGGGGCTTGGCTATGACGTGCACAGACTGGAGGGGGGAAGGCGGCTGATCCTCTGCGGGGTGGATATTCCCTATGAGTTGGGCTTGCTTGGCCACAGCGACGCGGATGTGGCCGCCCACGCGCTGACGGACGCCTTGCTGGGCGCCTGCGCGATGGGCGATATCGGCGCGCACTTCCCCGATACGGATGAGCGCTTCCGCGGGGCGGATTCCATCGGGCTTTTAAAGGAAGCCGTGCGGCGCATGGCAAAGCATGGTTTTATTCCTTACAACTGTGATATCACCATCGCGGCGCAGCGGCCCAGGCTGCTGCCTTACATCCCCCTGATGAGGGAAAACCTGGCGCGGGCCTTGGGCATACCGCTTGACCGCGTATCCGTCAAGGCGACGACAACGGAGGGGCTGGGCTTTGAGGGGCGGGGCGAGGGTATGTCCGCCCAGGCTGTTGCCATAGTCGTCAATGTATCATAAAATCCCGGTATCCTGACTCATCGCTTGATACCCGGATAAAATAGATCAATAAGTTATGTATATTTGAAGGGGGGAACTGGAGATGCTGCTGAACAACAAGATATGGGTCGGAACCAGCGCCCAGGGCGCTGTGTGCCTGCTGCCCAAGATGGCCAACCGTCATGGGATGATCTCGGGGGCGACCGGCACGGGGAAGACGGTAACTCTGCAGGTGCTGGCGGAGGGCTTCTCGCAGCTGGGCGTGCCTGTGTTCATGGCGGATGTCAAGGGAGATCTGGCGGGCCTGTCCAAGCCCGGCGAGCGTACGGAACGCATCGTCACCCGGCTGGAGCAGGTGGGCGTGACCAACTACACCAACCGCCCCTGCCCGGTGACCTTTTGGGATGTGTTCGGCAAGTCCGGCCATCCCGTGCGCGCCACGGTGTCCGAGATGGGACCGCTTCTCCTGGCCCGCATGCTGCAGATCAACGAGACTCAGGCGGGCGTGCTTCACCTGGTATTCCGCATCGCGGATGAAGAAGGCCTGCTGCTGATCGATTTAAAGGACCTGCGAGCGATGCTGGCCTATGTGGGCGAGCGCGCGCAGGATTACACGCTGCAGTACGGCAACATCTCCAAGACCACCATCGGCGCCATCCAGCGCGCCATCGCGGTGCTGGAGGATCAGGGCGGCAATCAGTTCTTCGGCGAGCCGGCACTCAGCATCAACGACTGGTTTGTGCGCGACGGGGAAGGCAGCGGCATGATCAACATCCTGTCAGCTGACAAGCTCTTCCTGCGGCCTGCGCTGTATTCCGCCTTCATGCTGTGGATGCTGGGCGAGCTGTATGAGCTGCTGCCCGAGCGCGGCGATGAGGATCTGCCGCAGATGGTCTTCTTCTTTGACGAGGCGCACCTGCTGTTTGAGGATTGCCCCAAGGAGCTGCTTGACAAGATCCAGCTGACCATCCGCCTGATCCGTTCCAAGGGCGTGGGCGTGTTCTTCATTACGCAGAATCCGGCTGACGTGCCCAGCAACATACTGAGCCAGCTGTCTGCCCGCGTGCAGCACGCGCTGCGCGCCTTCACCCCGGCGGAGCAGAAGGTGATCGCCGCGGTCGCCCAGACTTTCCGGGTCAATCCCGCCTTTGACACGCAGGAGGCCATCACCAACCTGGCCACCGGCGAAGCGCTGCTGAGCTTTCTGCAGGAGGACGGCAGCCCTTCCATTGTCCAGCGGGCCATCATCCTGCCTCCGCAGTCCTTTATCGGCGCCATCAGCGATACCCTGCGCGGCGAATTGATCCAGACCAGCGACATCAAGGGCAAGTATGAGACAACCTATGACGGCGAGAGCGCCTACGAACTGCTGTCCGGACGCTTTGCCGCGGCCGGCGTCAAGCAGACAAGCGTGCTGCAGCAGATCCCTGTTCAGCAGGAGACGCAGGAAGAGATGCCTGCCCAGCCGGTGCAGGTGATGACATTCAAGGTCTATGACCCCGCCACCGGCGGCTATGTGGAGCGCGAGATGCAAAGGCCTGTCACCTACGCGCCGCCAGCCCAGCCCCAGACCGTTTACGCGCCGCAGCCGCAGTACCCGGCACAGCCTCAGCCCGGGCAGCCCGCGGCGCAGCAGCCTGCCCCGCAGGAGACCCCGCCCGTGCTGGTCTACAACCCCAAGACCGGCCAGTACGAGCCCCAGGCCCAGCCGGCAGGCAAAGAGGCCAGGCCCGCCAAGGAGCCCAGGCAGCAGCCATCCACCGTTGAGCGCATGCTGCAGAGCTTCACGCGCTCAACCGCCTCGGGCGCCGGCTACACCGTCGGCAGGTCTATCACCCGCAATATCCTGGGCGTGTTCGGCATCAAATAAACTTACTCAAGGGGCTGCCAAGGCAGCCCCTTGGCTATCCCAAGGAGGATGGATATGAAAAAAAGGATCGGCATCTTAACAGCGGGCGGGGACTGCCCGGGGCTCAACGCCGCTATCCGCGGCGTGGTCAGGGCCAGCTACCATATGTTTGACGCGGAGATCATCGGCATACGCGACGGGTACCGCGGCCTGATCGAGGGCGATTACGGCTTGATGGAGAAAAGCCAGTTTTCCAATATACTCACCCGCGGCGGCACCATCCTGGGGACCAGCCGCACCCCTTTCAGCGAGATGCGCGGCCCCAACAGCCAGGGCTTTGACAAGATCGATGAAATGAAGCGCAACTACAAGCAGATGAAGCTGGACTGCCTGGTCACGCTGGGCGGCAACGGCACGCACAAGACGGCAGCGCTTTTGGCGGAGGAAGGGCTCAATGTCATCGGCCTGCCAAAGACGATCGATAACGACATCGCGGGTACGGATTTCACTTTCGGCTTCCATACGGCGGTGGAGATCGCCACCGATGTGGTCGACCGCATCCACACCACGGCGGACAGCCACGGCCGCGTGATGGTCATTGAACTGATGGGCAACAAATCCGGCTGGCTGACGCTGTACTCGGGCGTTGCCGGGGGTGCTGACGTGATCCTGCTGCCCGAGTTCCCCTACCATATCAACAAGGTGGCTGAGGTGGTTAACGAACGTATCCTGCAAAAAAAGTTCTTCACCATCGTCTGCGTGGCGGAAGGGGCCATGGACATGGAAGAGAGCGAGATGAAGAAGAAGAAGCGCGAGGAGGCCCGCGCGCAAAGCCCCTACAACAGCATATCCCACCGCATCGCGCTGCAGCTGCAGGAGATCTGCGGCGTGGAAGCGCGGACGGTCATCCCGGGCCATGTGCAGCGCGGCGGCACGCCCTGTGCCTACGACCGCGTGCTTTCCACCGAGTTTGGCACCCACGCGGCGCGCATGATCAAGGACGACCAATACGGCGTCACCATGGCTGTGCGCGGCCGCGAGATCGTCGCCAACCCGCTCAAGGACATTGCGGGCGTATCCAAGCCGGTTATCTGGAACGGACCGATGGCCACCTCGGCCAGGGATATCAATATTTCCTTTGGGGTGTAAGCCGTTCAGCCCAGCAGGCACCGGGCTGATAAAGACCGCGGGACGCGCCACTTTGGGCCTTCCGCGGTCTTTTTAATTGGTTAGCATAAGCTAACGTTTATCGGATAATTATTAATATGGCGCTTTCGTACGGCGATGATCAACTTCATAGGGCATATAATGCAAATCAGCGAGAAAACAGGGGAAAAACAAGGGGGCGACCCCTTCAAAATGAATCAAGTCGGATCAAAGCATGCAATATCTGTATTGACAAGGGTGTAAATTCATGTAAAATACTTTCATCGGCCGGGAAACAGCGTTTAAATATCCGGCGGAATGATAAAAGGGGGAAAACCAAGCATGAAGAAGACCCTTGTCCTGTTGCTCGCGATGATTCTCACCCTGTCCATGATGATCCCTGCGATGGCTTCCCAGGAGCCCTATAAGATCGCCATCATCACCGGCACCACCACTCAGGGCGAGGAAGAATACCGCGCCGCGGAGAAGCTTAAGGAACAGTATCCCGATATCGTCGTGACCGATACCTATCCTGACAAGTTTGCCGCCGAAGTAGAAACCACCATCGGCAAGATTCTGGCCTTCGCGGCTGATCCGCAGGTCAAGGCCATCATCATGGTGCAGGCCGTTCAGGGGGCGACCGCCGCTTTCACCCAGATCAAAACTGAGATGAAGCGCGATGATATCCTCCTGATGGCCGGCGTGCCTGCCGAGGATCCCCAGTCCATCACATCCGCCGCGGATGTTGTCATGGGTGTTGATGAAATCAATGGCGGCGCTCAGATCGTCGAGACCGCCAAGGAGTGGGGCGCGGAAGTGCTGATCCACTACTCCTTCGCCCGCCACATGGGTTATGAGACCATCGTCGCACGTTACAACATCATGAAGGATGAAGCCGCGCGCGCCGGTATTGAGCTGGTGCAGCGTGACGCGCCCGACCCCACCGGCGACGCCGGCATGGTTGGCGCCCAGAACTTCATCCTGGAAGATGTGCCGAAGGTCATGCAGGAATATGCCGGCAAGAAGGTTGCCTTCTTCTGCACCAACTGCGGCATGCAGGAAGCCCTGCAGGCAGCCATCCTCGATCAGCCCAATGCCTTCTATCCGCTGCCCTGCTGCCCCAGCCCCTTCCATGGCTTCCCCGCTTCCCTGGGCCTGGCTGTAGAGCCTGAAGACTACGGCGATATCGAGACCTACATCGCCAAGGCTGCCGCAGTGCTCGAGGAGCATGACGCTGAAGAGCGGTTCTCCACCTGGGCCGCGCCTGTGAACATGTCCATCATCAACGGCGCGTTCAACTACGCGACCAAGTATATCAACGGCGAGTTCACCGAGAAGACCAACCCTGATCAGCTGGCTGCTTCCCTGGCGGAAGTAAGCAACGGGCCCACCCTCAGCAACTACGAAGATGATAACGGCAAGGTCTATGAGAAGTATTTCATGCTGCTGTTTGACAACATCAACTTCGCGGATTACCTGCCCCAGTAATGTAAACAGCTCAGGCCCCGCCGAGCGTTCGGCGGGGCCTCTTATTCTAAAAGTGAACATTGCCCGGACATTAAAGCCCTCGGGAACCGCCCTGCGGGCTTTGACCATGAATATACTTACCCTTTGTGACAGGAGGAAGGCGCGTGGGCGACTTTGTGTTGGAGATGAATCGCATATCCAAGAGCTATGGTGAAAACCAGGTGCTCAAGGATGTCAGCCTGAATATCAAGCCCGGAGAAATACATGCCCTGCTCGGAGAGAACGGAGCGGGCAAGTCTACCCTGATGAATATACTGTTCGGCATGCCGGTGATCACCGGTACCGGCGGATTTAAAGGCGAGATCAAGGTGGATGGCAAGGACGTCCATATCCAATCGCCTCATCAGGCGATCGATCTGGGGATCGGCATGGTCCATCAGGAGTTTATGCTGATACCCGGTTTTACGGTGACGGAGAATATCAAGCTCAACCGCGAGATCTCCCGGCCCAACCCGGTCAGCCGGGTGCTTGGCAGCAGTCTGGAAAGCCTGGACAGCCTGAAGATGAGCAAAGACGCGCAAACCGCGCTCAACAAGATCGGCATTAAGATTTCCGAATCGGAGCTGATCAGGAACCTGCCGGTCGGTCATATGCAGTTTGTGGAGATCGCCAGGGAGATTGATAAATCCGGTGTCAAGCTGCTGGTCTTTGACGAGCCGACCGCGGTGCTCACGGAGTCAGAGGCCGATATATTGATCGGCGTCATGCAGGCGCTGGCCGCGGAAGGCATCGGCATCATCTTCATTACCCACCGTTTGGGCGAGGTAATGAAGGCGGCTGACAGCGTCACGGTACTGCGCGACGGCAAGCTGGCTGCCTGCAAGAATGTCAGCCAGACAAGCGTCGGAGAACTGGCCTCCCTGATGGTAGGCCGTGAGGGAGCGGGCGCCGCATCGGACCACGCGCGCGAATTTAAAAAGGATGCGCCGATCGCGCTGTCTGTGCGGGGTCTTTATGTCGATATGCCCGGCGAGCAGCTAAGCGGCCTTGATCTGGATGTGTATGAGGGAGAGATCCTTGGCGTCGGCGGCCTGGCCGGCCAGGGGAAGATCGGTCTGCCCAACGGCATCATGGGGATTTACCCGGCCGAAGGCAAAGTGACCTTCTTTGGCAAGGAGATCGCGCTGAATGATCCGCGCTCCAGCCTTAAGAAAGGCATGGCCATGGTGTCGGAGGACAGGCGCGGCGTGGGCCTGCTGCTTGATCAGGCGATAGAAGACAACATCGCTTTTTCCGCCATGCAGATCAACGGCGATTTCCTCAGGCCTGGCCCTTTCCGCCTGAAACATACGGGAAAGATCAGGGAAACGGCTCAGCGGATGATGAAGGAACTGGATATACGCGCGACATCCCCCCAGCAGTGGGCGGGTACCCTGTCTGGCGGCAATCAGCAGAAGGTCTGCATTGCCCGGGCGCTTGCGCTCAATCCCAAGTTCCTGTTTGTATCGGAACCGACGCGCGGCATCGACATCGGCGCCAAGCAGCTTGTGATTGAGACCCTGCTGCGCCTTAACCGCGACATGAAGTTGACGATCGTGATGGTCAGCTCGGAACTGCTGGAACTCAAAAGCATCTGCGACCGGATTGCTATCGTTACAGAGGGCAAGGTGTCGGCCATTTTAAAGCCCTCCGACAGCAATGAGGAGTTCGGCCTGGCTATGAGCGGCATCTCCATCAAGGAGGAGATCGCATGAAGATTAAAAAGAGCCTGCTGGTAGCATCCATCCTCATTTTTGTCATTGCCCTGGGGATGATCGGCACCGGCGTATACGGTTTGAGCGGCCGGTCAAATGCAGGTACCTTTGAAACGCTCAACAAGATGCGCGCCTACTCGGTGATGTCGGCTGCGGTTCGCCCCATCATGGATAAGATGGTGAAGGACGCCAGCGACGCGGCCTATGATTATGCCAAGGATAACGGCATGAGCCGCAGCCAGCGGTCAACCTATGTAGCCGAGCAGGAGGCGGCGGCCCGCGTTGATGCCGCCCGGTATCTGGAGCGCTTCTATACCCTGGACTCCCCAGGGCTGGCCGCTGCCATCACGGCGCTGGATGAGAAGCTGGAGGCCTACTACGCCGCCTTGAGCCAGGATGAACAGGCCTTCTTGCTATCCAAGCAGGACGCCGCGCCTGCCATAGAAGAAGCGGCGGAACCGGCTGCCGCGGAGGCCATCCCGGTATCGGTGGATGCCGTTCGGCCCGTTATCGATGACCTGACCGGCTTTGTGCCCAGCGCCGATGCGCGCGCGCTGGAGCAGGAGGCTATACCTTATCTGGATGCCTTGCTTGTGGAAGTGTCTTTGCTTGACCCGCTGCTGACACCGGAACTCATCGCGTCCTCTTCACGCCAGATAATGGAGGCTGTGCGTTCCAAAGGCGACAGCTTTGAGAGCATTTATGATCGCAGCGTGCATAACGGCGCTGTCAGCGTGCTCAAACAGGATGATGTCTTCCGCATGAAGCTGCTGCGCGGGGCGGAAAATATGCTGTATGTCGGCTTCGGCCTTCTGGTGCTGGGGCTGGCGGTTCTGTTTTACAAGCAGGCCGCGCAGAAGCTGGGGATGCCGCGCTTTGTCATCCTGATGTTCTTTGTGCTGCTGCTGGTGCTGGCCGGGCTGTATAATATCGCCCTGCCCGGCATGGTCAGCAACGTGCTGCAAAGGCTTGGCATGTATGGCGTGCTGGTGCTGGCTATGCTGCCGGGCATCCAGAGCGGTATCTCCCTCAACCTGGGCATGCCTATCGGCATCATCTCAGGCCTGCTGTCCACCCTGATCGCGATGGAAAACAACATGACAGGCTGGCCCGCCTTTGTCTTTGCGGTAATTCTGGCTGTTATACTGGCCATCCCCGTTGGCTGGGGCTACGGCCTGCTGCTCAACCGCCTCAAGGGCAGTGAAATGACGGTATCCACCTATGTAGGCTTCAGCTATGTATCCCTGTTTTGCATCGCATGGATGGTGCTGCCCTTCCGTAACCCCAAGCTGACCTGGGCTCTAGGCACCGGCCTTCGCACCATGCACAACATGGGGTCCTCCTTTGGTGGGCTGCTGGACAATTTCTTGCGTTTCAGAGTATTTGGCATATCGGTACCTACGGGGCTTCTGCTCTTCCTTATGATATGCTGCCTGGCGATGTACCTGTACGAGCGCTCCAAAACCGGTGTGGCCATGCTGGCCGCGGGCGGCAACCCGGCTTTTGCCGCGGCCTCCGGCATCAATGTGGATAAAATGCGCGTGATCGGAACCACGCTGTCCACCGTCATCGCGGCGGTCGGCATCATCGTCTACTCGCAGTCCTTTGGCTTTATGCAGCTATATACCGGACCCCAGCAGATGGGCTTTATCGCGGCTAGCGCTATCCTCATCGGCGGCGCGACGGTCTCCAAAGCCAAGGTATATCATGTCATCCTGGGCACCTTCTTGTTTCAGGGGGTTCTGGCAATGGGCATTCAGGTGGCCAACGCCATGATCGATGTAGGCGGTCTGTCCGAGGTGATGCGCATACTGATTTCAAACGGCATCATACTCTATGCCCTGACACAGGCGGGAGGTAAGGGACGTGAATGAACTAAAAAGCCGCCCGTTTGACGCGGGCAAGCACTTCAAGGAATACATCGTTACCTATGTCTTTTTGATCCTGTCGGTCACCTTTACGGTCATCTCCGGCAGGCCGATGAATGACATACTCTACCAGATCATGAGCCGCCTGGTGCGAAACCTGTTCATTGTGCTCAGCTTGATCATCCCGATTGTCTCCGGCATGGGCATCAACTTTGCCATCACCATCGGCGCGATGGCGGCGCAGGTGGGCATGCTGCTGGCCATCAACTGGAGCCTGACCGGGCTTGGCGGCATCCTGGTGGCCGCCCTCATCACGGCCCCTCTGGCGGGTGTTTTCGGCTTCCTGATCGGTTCCCTGCTTAACCGCATGAAGGGGCAGGAAACCATCGGCTCCCTGATCCTGGGCTATTTCGCCAATGGAGCTTATCAGCTGCTGTTCCTCTTTGTGTTTGGCATGATCATCCCGCTGAGTTCCAAGGTGACCATCGTCGGCGCGACCGGCGTGCGGAACACTTTGGATCTGACGATCAACGGCTTGCAGGGCGCGGTGGATAATGTGTTGAGGCTCCACTTTGGCACGGCGCTGTATATTGTCAGCGGTATCATCGCCTTAGGGGCTATCGCTCTGTATCTGACGAAGAAAATGAGCCAAAAGCGCTTCATCGCCCTGCTTGTTCTGCCGGCGGTGATGTGCGGGGTGTACAGCCTGCCGATGGTCAGCGTGCATTTCTCAAATGTTTTTGTACCGGTGCTGACCTTTGTGTTCATCGCTCTGCTGTGCCTGTTCAACGCGGGCATCATGAAAACCCGCCTGGGCCAGCAGTTCCGGGCTGTCGGCCAGAACCGCTCTGTTGCCAACGCGGCCGGCATCAATGTCAACCGGGTGCGCCTGATCGCCATTATGGTGTCCACCGTGTTCGCCGGCTGGGGGCAGATCCTGTTCATACAGAACCTTGGTACCCTGCAGACTTATTCCGCCCATGAGATGGTGGGCCTGTACGCCGGCGCCGCGATCCTGGTCGGAGGAGCCAGCATCAACCGCGCGACCAACACCCAGGCCATCGTCGGCTGTCTGCTGTTTCATACCCTGTTCGTCGTGGCGCAGGACGCGGGCACGGTGCTGTTCGGAGATCCCGTGGTAGGCGAGTATTTCCGTGTGTTCCTCTGCTACGGCGTTATTGCCATCGCGCTGGTGATGTACGCCTGGAAGGGAATTAAAACCGCGAAGCGGGCCGAAGCGACGCGCTGAGCCGCTTCCCCGCTGCGCGGGATTGGAAAAAGAGCACAGCAAAGGGGTCGAAGCGAAAGCCGTATCCCCGGAAAAATTAAAAAACTACTCGCAAATTACTGTAAAATGTGATAATTGCGGGTAGTTTTTTATCAGTATAAGCCCTGCAGGCAGCATGATACAATTGATTATCCCAACGCGCGCAGTTCCTGCAGCAGCGTGCCCCACATCTCTTCATCCAAAGGCAAAGGGCTAAGGCGGCCGGACGCAAGTTCTCTGTTCAGCCCTCTTTGTATGGCCCCGGTTGGCAAAACATGAAATTTTTCGTTGCGGCATCGGCTGTCGGCTACATAGACAACAGTATATTCTCTGCATTGCAGGATAGCAAGCTTAGGCATGTTAGAGTTGAGGAGGATGACTGAGTCCGCGTCTCTGTTGCCTAAATGTGCACTCAGACGTGACAGGTAGGGGAGGCGTTTGCTGCGGGAGATGTTGACAATGCCCGCCAGGGGCAGGATCAGCCTGCCGGTTTTATAAAAATGTTCCATCATATCCTGCGTGATGTACAGGGGAATGCTGGACTTGAGAATATGGTCGAACAGCTTTGCCGCTTCATGCCGCCGAAAGTCAGGCGCGTGCTGGGCATCGAGGTCTTCGCCTTTCAGCAGAAAACCCAGAGGCATAAATATATACGCCGCCTGAACGCCTTCGCGAATCAATCCATCGATGAGATCCGGTCTTGCCTGAAGCCCGGCGGAAGCCTCCGCGCCGGAAAAACTCACCCTCTTTGGCCCCTGCCTCATGAGGGAGGTGAAAAAGGAGGCAAGAAAGCTTTTGTGGGCAATCATGGTCATTGTTTGTGAGCCGTCAATCAGGGTTGTGAACACCAGCAGAAAGCGGCCTTTCAGCAGCAGGAAAGGCTGATTGTTATTCCAGTTAGCAGTCCAGAAATACAGATCGCCGTATTCCTGCATTTTTACCGCGGTTTGGAGAAACGGGAAGCCCATGACGCTTTGATCGGAGTTCATATAGGATGAGTTGATGAAGCAATGAAAGGAAAGGCTGCAATCGCGGGACAAGTTCGCAAAAATCAGCCGGCCAAGCAGGTCCGAGGAGCTATCGGAAAATAGCGGAAAGTTGATATAAAGCTCCAGCGGGCTCCCGCTTACGCTGTTGATGTGGTCGGACAGCAAAATACATATCATATTCAGGGATAGCCGGGGCCCCAAAAAGCATTCTTCCCGATCGGGAAAGTCAAGGTTTACATTGTTTTCAGCAGCATATTCTATATCAAGCGTGTATTTTAGAGCCTGGAT
The DNA here is from genome assembly GCA_023460055.1 of Bacillota bacterium. Taxonomy (GTDB): domain Bacteria; phylum Bacillota; class Clostridia; order Christensenellales; family Aristaeellaceae; genus UBA1038. Next base: position 11,466 of record JAEWRJ010000147.1, read on the forward strand.
CAAAAATTGTTCCAGCTCTTGGATGGAGCTGAAATCATAGATCACGGGGAAAATGTCTGTTAATTTAGCGTAGCAGTTGGGGGCCCATAGCGCTTTGCTGAAGTAAGCGGCGGCCTGCTGGTAGAATGTTCTCTTTTCTTTCTGAAGAGGCAGGCGGTTTCCCGTGAGGATTTTGCTCAAACTGCTGGGAGACATGTTCATGAACAAGGCAAAATCAGTTTTGTTCCTTGGGGCGATGTTCAGCAGCTTTTCTATCATGGGGCCAATCTTCACGCGGATACCCCCTTAACAGCGAAATTGAGATAATTGTATGATAGCATGTCCTGATAATGCTAACAAGCAAAAATAGGCAATAAACAACACTGAAATTTCTTTTGATGGAAAAAATAAAATATACATACGCAGGTTATTTCAAGAAAAACCGCTTCCTTTTTTATTTTCTTTGGTTATAATGATATGGTATATGTGAATGCTCTGCCATTGGCTGGCAGAAACCAGATATAAAGGTTTGGAGGGTGCGGTATGAGAAATTGGTATAACAGACTTTGGTCGGTATTGCTGGCGGCCATTTTGATGATGGGGATTATCCCTATTGCTCACGCAAGCGACCTGAGTGATAAATTCCAATTGATTACAGGCGTGGAGATCATTATTACTGATGACAACGGCGAGCCGCTTGCCGAACAGCCGAACCCCGTCCCTTTGGATTCCTACTTCAGGCTGAAGTATGATTTCAAGCTTCCTCATGATGCCGAGGGTTCCATTGATGCCGGCGATGAATATTTCCTTGATCTGCCGCCGCAGATCAAGGTGGCGCCCTTTGCCCCGATTGATTTAGTGTATGACAGCGTTGCACTGGCCACCTGGCAGGTGGTCAATGGTCCGAACAATCGCATCAAGCTTGTGTTCACACAAGAGGCAAGCAGGCTGTCGAACATCAAGGGTTCTTTTTGGATGAACCTGCGCTTTGTCAAAGACGACATCGGGGCAGGAGGCGAGACGGAAATTAAGTTTGACTTTGGCGGCGAGAATGATGGGACCGTGAATGTCGAATTTGAAAACAATGATCTTCCTGCCATTAAAAAAAGCGGCTATAACGCAGGCAATGGACGTATTACTTGGACCATTGAGGTCAACGAGAACAGCAAGCCTCTGACAAACCTGGTGGTGAAAGACGTGCTGCTGCCGGGCCAGACCTATGTCGGCAGTTTTCAGATAACCCCCTCCTCTACGGTCACCTTTAACAATAATAACGGCGAGCTGAGCTGGACTTTTACCAACCCCAACCCTGTAACAGACAAACGCACCATCACTTTTCAAACCATGGGTTCTGTGGGCCCCAATACAAACAAGGCGACTGCAGACTATGAATGGGCGGGGGTGCCCGGGGTGATAGAATCCGATCCCGCTACTGTCATCATCCCGATTGAGTATCTCAAAAAGAGCGGCGCTTATGAGGAGGACAACAAGCGCATCAAGTGGACGGTGGATCTGAACCCCCTCAGCCTTGACATGGGCCGGGTGACCTTCAAGGATACGCTGCCCGCCGGGCTGACGCTGAATCCGCAGTCTCTGGATATGGTGGCTTATGGCACAACTTCGCCTGTCGATACGAAGGCAGCTTCGGTTGATGGGCAAGTGTTTACCGCAGACCTCGGCATGATTGCTGAACACAAGACGCTGACATACTATACTGCTGTTGATCCCAGCCAATATGGTGCAAACACATCGAGCGCTACGTTTACAAACACGGCTGAAGTTGATCACAGCGGGCCCTACGGCGGTGATGGCGCCAACAGCAGTGGCATTGGCGTAGGCGTACCCTTCTCCATGCTGGATAAATGGGCCGCGGGGTATGATGCGGCCACCGGACAGATCACATGGCAGCTGCGGGTGAACCGCAACCGTATTTCCATCACCAATCCCCTGATCACCGATACCATCCCTCTGGACCAGAGCTATGTGATCGGCAGCTACAATATCAAGGCACCCGCCCCCTCAGGCTTGAGTACCCCGGTGCCGTCGTACGCGGCGGGTACCGGAATATTGACAATCCAATACACCGGTACTACCTCGGACGTTTTTACCATTGAGTTCAAGACCCAGATCAAGGATAAAAAGGTCTGGCAGAGCAACGAAAATAAGATCTACACAAACGCGGCCACCTTGACAGTAACTGGCAGGGATCCCATTCCCGCGACCGCGGAAAAGGAGATCAACAGCGTTGTCCTGAGAAAGACCTTTGGAAGCTATAATCACCTGACTCGTGAGTTGAGCTGGAACATCGCAATCAATGAAAATAAGAACAGCCTGACGAGTGTCGTTGTGACCGACTATATTCCGGCAGGTTACGAATATGTCAGCATCACCTATGGGGATGGCAGTGCCTTGCCGGCAGAAAGCGTAACGCCGGCAGGCGCGCATCCGGTTGATGCGGCGGCATATCCGACAGGTGTCAGGGTCAGCCTGGGGACTGTCAGCGACACGGTGCAGCTAAAGGTCACCACCAGGCTGACAAACCTTGATATCCTGCTAAATGAGAACGGGCAGCATACCGTATACAACAGGGTCGGTGTGACCCATACAGACTTGCCTGGTGGCAAAGAGATCACCGTGCCGGGAAACTTTACCACAACTGTGGCGAACAAAGGCCATCACTACACGGCAGGCAATCGGTTTATCGATTGGGTGGTGCGGATTAATCAGGCCAATCTTAGCCTCAGCGATGTGAAGATGACGGATACTCTTCAGGATGGGCTGGCCCTGGATTTGGACCATATCCACCTGTATCAGGCCACCCTTAACGCAGACGGAAGCCTGACGGAGGGGGCTGAGGTAGCCATTGGCCCGGCAAATGTGAAGTACAACGCTGAGACGCGTGAGTTTGAGTTTATTATGCCGGTCGACCCTGTCGCGCAGCCATACATCCTGCGCTTCCGTACGCAAATCACCGGCGGGCAAAGGCAATACAGCAATACCATCAATTTTTCCGGCAGCGGCAAGGAGCACACGGGCGGCAGCGGCGGCGTCAACACCAGCTGGCAAGGGTCGGGGCAGCAGGTCGAGGGGGAAGTCGGCAGCATCTCTATCAATAAGACTGATGATGTGACCGGTGAAAAGCTGCAAGGCGCTGTTTTTGAACTATACAACACCATGGGGCTGTTAGTGGCTACCGCCACGACAGGCGAAGATGGAACCGCGATGTTGTTTGACCGCGCGCTGCTAAACAGGGCATACACCGTCAAAGAGAAGGCCGCGCCGCATGGATACACCGGCCCGGCCTACGAAACGATTGTAACGCTGGAAGGCACCGCCCCCGGAAGACGGTATGTGACCCTGGCCTTTACCAACACCCGCAATGGCGGCTACCATACACAAATAACCGCTTCCAAGAGCTGGAGCGGCCTTGAAGAGCTGGATGGGACCAGGCCGAATGTCTGGTTTGAGTTGTGGCGCAAGCCTGTTGTACAGGGGGGCACCCCTGAGAGGGTGCCGGGCGCGGGGCTGAAGCAACTGGACGGTGAGACCACCACGGCGGTTTGGAACACTCTGCCGGTCACCGATCTGGATGGGAACACCTATACCTACTTTGTCAAAGAGGTAGACCAGAACGGTGGAGACTACGTGCCTGAGGGCTACGAAAAAACAGAAGATGGCTTGAATGTTGTAAACCGTTCTCTGAAAAAGAAAATCACCTTCTCCAAGACAGCCATCAACGGGACAGAGGAATTGGTTGGCGCTGGGCTTAGTGTGTATGCGGGAGAAACCGGCACCGGGGTGCCAGTTGATTCGTGGATATCAACAACCACCGCTCATAACTTCCTGCTCGTTGAGGGCATTTATACCATGGTAGAGACCTCGGCGCCCGCAGGCTTCGTGATTGCTGAGAGCATCACTTTCCGTGTCAATGCTGACGGCAGCGTTGACATCAAACAGGGAGAAGCGTGGGTGGCGGCCAATAACGCGACGGTGCGTATGAAGGATGCCTACGCTATCAACTTCTCCAAGACAGCGGTCAACGGGACGACAGAGCTGCCCGGCGCTGAGCTGAAGGTGTACCGGACCGGAGGCGAGCCTCTTGAGTTGGTTGATTCCTGGACATCAACAGCTGTGCAGAAGGTTATCGGCCTTGAGCCCGGTACCTACATCATGGAAGAAACTTCGGCGCCCGCAGGCTTCGTGGT
>JAEWRJ010000148.1 GCA_023460055.1 Bacillota bacterium
CTTATTCGTGATAAATACGAAAACTCCTTTTGGTTTTTTGGGATATTTAAAAATGTTTTTAACCCTCTCAGCTAAGACAGGGGTGAATAGTAACGATGTCAAGGCGTTTTCACGGATTTTTAAGAAAATCGCTTGACAGTTCACCTTTCCTGTGCTAAGCTGTTCAAGGCTTTGAGAAGCCAGTGCCAAAGACAGCCGGTGCGTTTAAACGCGTAATGACATTGTCAGCCAGCCGAGGCGCAAGAAGCATGATGATTTATGCCCTTGTGCCCATGCACAAGGGTTTCTTTATTATCAGCCTGAAAGCAGGTGAAATCACATGAGCAAACTACACGAAGTCAAGCTATCCCCCAACGCGCAGGCAAAGCGTGAGACGGTGGCCGAGATCACCGAGAAGCTTAAGAATGCCCAATCCGTTATCGTGCTGAGTTCTTCAGGCGTTACGGTTGCTGAAATCACTGCCCTGCGTACCAAGTTCCGCCAGGCGGGTGTCGAGTACAGAGTTCTCAAAAACACCCTGGTCCGCAGAGCTTTGGATGACCTGGGCATCTTCAGCCTTGACGAGGTGCTGGAGGGTCCCTCCGCTTTTGCCTTCGGCATGAGCGACGCGGTTGCCCCCGCCAAGGTTATCTGCGACTACATGGCCGAGCAGAAGGCCAACAACAAGTTCACCATCAAGGCCGGCCTGGTCGAAGGAACCTACATGAGCCCCGCCGCTGTCGAAGCGCTGGCTAAGCTGCCGAGCAAGGAAGTTCTTATTTCCAAGGTCATGGGCAGCCTGAACGCGCCGATCACCAACTTCGTTGGTGTCCTGAGCGCAACACTGCGTTCCCTGGTCTATGCTGTCGACGCTGTGCGTAAGCAGAAAGAGGCCGAGTAATCCCCCGTACCATCTACAGACCATCTATTAATTTTTGGAGGAATTAAATCATGAATCGCGCAGAAATCCTGTCCGCAATTGAGTCCATGACTGTCCTGGAGCTGGCCGAGCTGGTCAAAGAGCTGGAAGAGAAGTTCGGCGTTTCCGCCGCCGCCCCCGTGGCCGCCGCTGCCGCCCCCGTGGCCGCTGCTGCCGCTCCTGCTGAAGAGCAGACCGAGTTTGACGTCATCCTGACCGATGCCGGCGCCGAGAAGATCAAGGTCATCAAGGTTGTCCGCGAAGTCGTCAGCGGCCTGGGCCTGAAGGAAGCCAAGGACTTTGTTGAGTCCGCCCCCAAGACCATCAAGGAAGCCCTGCCCAAGGCTGAAGCCGAGAAGATCAAGAAGCAGTTCGAAGAAGTCGGCGCGAAGGTCGAGATCAAGTAATTGCCCTTATAACCGGACAAAAAAGCCCTGCCGACCGGCAGAGCTTTTTTTGTCACATATAACAGCAGGATCAATTTTTATTCGTTTCATATCCTATCTTATCCAGGAAGGCCTCTTCATCCAGCACCGGGATGCCCAGCTGCTGCGCCTTTGCCAGCTTGCTGCCAGCTTTTTCACCGCAGACAAGGTAAGTGGTCTTTCGGCTGACAGAAGAGGATACCATGCCCCCGTGGCGGCGGATCGTCTCCTCCGCTTCATCGCGCCCCATGCTTTGGAGTGTACCCGTCACCACCAGCGTCTGTCCTTTGAATGTATCCTTCCCCTCACCGTCATCCCTCGCCTCCTGCGGCCTGACGCCAAGCACCAGCAGGCTGTCGATCAGACGGACATTGTCGGGATCGCGGAAGAAATCCTCAATGCTCCCAGCCAGCACCTCTCCGACGCCGTCTATCTCTGACAGCTCTTCTCTTGACGCCTCACGCACCCTTGACAGGCTGCCGAAGCGGGCGGAGATCTCCCTGGCTGTCGTGCGGCCGATGTTGGGAATACCGATCGCAAACAGGAAGGCGTCCAGCTGGCATTCTCTGCTTGAGCGGATGGCCTCGATGAGGCTGTCCGTCTTTTTATCCATAAATCCGGGAAGGCCAAGCAACTGCTCGCGGGTCAGGGTATACAAGGCATCCGGTTCCTGAAGGCTGAGGGCATCAAAGAACAGCGAGGCTGTTTTTTCGGAGAAGCCCGCGATATCCATCGCGTCCCTGCCGGCATAGTGCGACAGCCTGGCAACCACCTGAGGCTTGCACCCGTCGCGGTTGAGGCAGAACAGATGCGCGCCGATTTCCTTAAGTTCGCTGCCGCATGCCGGACAGCGCGCGGGTTTTTCGATCGGCATACCCGCGACCCCGTCATCCACAGCCCCCATGATCTCCGGAATGACATCGTTGCTGCGCCTGATCCATACCGTCGCGCCGATAAACAAGCCTTTTCGCTGAATATCGCCCCAGTTGTTGAGGGTCGCCTTTCGCACAGTAACGCCGGAAAAATCCACCGGGCTGACATGGCCAAGCGGCGTGATCTTGCCGGTCCTGCCCGGTTCCCAGGTGACCGACAGCAAGGTCGTTGTGCTTTCTTCCGCTTCAAATTTATAGGCCACAGCCCACCTGGGAAATTTATCGGTATTGCCAAATACCGCGCGGGTGGGCTTGTCGGTGACCTTGACGACCGCTCCGTCAATCAGAAAATCAAGTGTATCCCGCTTGGCTTCAACTTCCTTCAGCGATGCGATGATCTCCTCAGCATCCTCAGACACGCACAGCAGCGGTGAGATGGGGAAGCCGTTTTCTTTCATGAAGGCAAACATGTCCGTTTGATCATCGTAGGGAGGATCCTCTATGGTGCCGACCTCATAGAAAAAAGCGCTCAGCCTCCGTGATGCCGTCACGCGCGGGTCCAAATTGCGCAGCGCGCCGGCGGCGGCGTTCCGGGCATTTTTCAGCGGCTCAGCAGCCGTTTCGTTATAGCGGTTAAAATCACTCAGCCGCATGATGCACTCGCCATGTATCTCCATCAGCCCCTTATAGGGGATGGACAGCGGGATACCCCGCAC
>JAEWRJ010000149.1 GCA_023460055.1 Bacillota bacterium
TGTGATACGCTGTGCCTCCCCCTGTACGCGGTACGCGTCAAAAACCAGGATGATCTCCCGCTCATCCATGCCTTTGAAGCTGCTCAGCCGGTTCATCAATGCCTGGCGGGCGGCATCCATGCTGTCATTGTTTGCCATGGCGCTCAGTTCTTGCCAGGCATGGATGATATTGTAGCCATCCACCAACAAGTAATCGGGCTTTTCATAAGCCGGCGCGCGGGGGCTCAAAGGCTCGTTCTCCGCCTGTTTGGGACGTTTCTTCACCGGTTCAAAGCCGGACTCCCTGACTTTTCCATAGGTCCGCTCAAAGATTGCCTGCATCTCCTCAGGCGTCACCTGATAGGCGTTCGCGCCGTTGCCGGCAAAGGAACCCCTGTTATTCTTTGAGTATTGGGGAGGATAGCTGTCCCGGTCCAAATGCATGAAATTTTCAGCCTGGTACCATTTGACGATCTCTCCGGCACCCTGCGAGCAGAAAACAGAATCCGCCGGATGATCCGCGTCCCGCTCAGGGTCATAGCCAAAGGAAGCAACCGCCTTATCCTGATCAGGGCAAGGCGCGAATCCATAGAAGCTGAAGCTCAGTCTGCCCGCGCCATGGGTATATTCCCGAAAATCAGCGGCATATCCGCGCACGAAGGATACGGGGGCTCTGCCCATGACCAGCGCCATATCTCCGTCATTCTCCTCCAAAGTGATGCCTTCCCCGTTACGCTGCAGGTCATACATCGCCCGGCCCACAGCGGCGGAGGGCAGTTCCAGCCTGATGCTGTACCAGGGCTCCAAGAGCTGGCTTTTTGCCTTCATCAGCCCCTGGCGCAGCGCCCGCAGCGCCGCTTCCCTGAAATCCCCGCCCTGGGTATGCTTGTTGTGCGCGCGGCCGCTTAGCAGGCTGATCTTAACATCCGTCAGCGGCGAACCCGTCAGCACACCGCGAAGATCCCCCTCCTCCAGATGGCTCAGCGCCAGGCGCTGCCAGCTGCGAGGGAGAACCTCATCCAAACAGACGCTTTCAAACATGAGCCCGCTGCCCAGCGCAAGCGGCTCCAGAAGCAGGTGCACCTCCGCATAGTGGCGCAGCGGCTCAAAATGACCCACGCCGATCACAGGCGATAAAATAGTTTCCCGGTACACCACCTGGCCCGCGTCAAAGCTGACCGCAAGACCGAAGCGCTCAAAAATCCGTGCCCCGATCACCTCCAGCTGAACCTCACCCATCAGCTGCAGACGGATCTCCCGCGTTTGCTCCGTCCAGCCCAGTGACAGCTGCGGGTCTTCTTCCTGAAGTTCGCGCAATTGGCGCAAAGCGATGCCCGGATCGGTGCCCTCCGGCAGAATCACCCGGTAGCTGAGCACAGGCGTCAGCTACGGATTGTGCCCCGCCGGCTCCGCACCCAGCCCGAGGCCGGGACAGGCCGCGCTGAGTCCGGTCACCGCGCAGACCGTGCCGGGCAGCGCCTCATCAACCGCCTGATACTTGGCGCCGGAGTAGACGCGGATCTGATTGACCTTCTCCTCCCAGGCGCTGCCCTGCGCGTCCACTCCTTTGAGGACATCGCGCATCGCGAGCCGGCCGCCCGTGATCTTCATGTGCGTCAGCCGCGCGCCTTGCGCGTCACGCGTAATCTTGAATACTTTTGCGCCAAAGTCATCCCCATAGCGCGGAGTTGCAGCGTACCGGCTGATCCCCTCCAGCAGCTGCGCTACCCCTTGCGTTTTAAGCGCGGATCCGAAAAAACACGGATAGATCCGGCGCTGCTTGATCAGGGCAGTGATTGTCTTGTCCCCTATGCGGCCTTCCCGCAGAAACTCGGCGAGGGCCGCTTCGTCGCAAAGTGCCGCTTCTTCATAGAAAGCCTTGTCCTTTCCACGCCCGAAGGGTATAAACCCATCACCGAAGCAACGCTTTAGCTCCTCCATGATCCGCCCGGCATCCGAGGCAGGAAGGTCCATCTTATTGACAAATAAAAAAACGGGCAGGCGGTAACGCTTCAGCAGCTGCCACAGGGTCAGCGTGTGAGTCTGCACACCGTCCGCCGCGTTGATCACCAGAATGGCGTAATCAAGGATATCCAGCACACGCTCGGTCTCAGCCGAAAAATCAATATGCCCCGGCGTATCCATCAGGGTCATGGTGCTGTCCCCGATCGGTATCACCGCCTGCTTTGAAAAAATGGTGATGCCCCTTTTGCGCTCCATCGCGTCGTGTTCCAAAAAGGCGTCCTGATGGTCCACGCGGCCCATTCGCCGCAAGGCCCCGCTTGCATACAGCAGGGCTTCGGACAGGGTGGTTTTTCCGGCGTCCACATGAGCCAGGATGCCGACGACCAGCTTGCTTTGCACGCGCTACCCCCATCAGTCATGATGGAATCATTTTATCATGGCAGGAGCGGATTATCCACCCGTATGGAGACATGTAAAAAAGTAAAGCAAAATCCGCCATGCAGGCACTGGATTTGTCCGCCCTGCGGTGCTATGATGCCCGCGTTGTCTCACTTTAGGAAACGAGGCCATTTCCGCCATGGTTTACGATGAACCGAAGGCCCCAGCCCTCAGGCGCTTATCCTTTCCCCACATCGGCATGCGCACCATCAAAACAGTATTAGCCGCTATGCTGGCGGCGCTTTTCATGAAATACATCATGCATCAGACCATGTTCTTTGCGTGCATCGGCGCGATCACCGCGGTAGAAAAAACGGTGTCTTCATCAGTGCGCGCCTCGGTCATCCGCAATGTCGGCACCATCACGGGCGGGCTGGTCAGCATCGCCATCTCATCATTTACAGAAAATATAGTGTTGATTTCGCTGGGGCTGATCCCGATGATCCTGGTTGATAACGCCCTCAACAAAAAAGAATCAATCGTACCGGGAGCCATTGTCTATTTTGCGGTGGCCTATCTCAACACCATGGATCAGGCCTGGGTCTACGGGCTCACACGCATCATGGGCACCCTGATCGGCACGGGCATCGGCCTGCTGGTCAACTTCACCATTTGCC
>JAEWRJ010000150.1 GCA_023460055.1 Bacillota bacterium
GCCGGGGCTGTCGCCGCCGCTGGTGAGAACTGCAATGTTAGGCATACTGTTCCTCCGCTTTCAAAGCGATTTCGTTTGCTTACAGACAAAGATCGTACTGAAGCGGAAAAGTCCATACCCCAGCATCATACAGTATATCACGGGACGCTGGGGATGACAATTGCGATAACGGGCTTCGGACGCATATCAGGCGCAAGGGCATCAGGCTTTACTTTTTCAACAGGGTTTTCAAGCGTTTGACCAGACCGAGAACGCTTTTAACTGCGATCGCCTTGAAGCTGCTGAACCATTTTCTCAGATGGCTTACAAGAACCGCCGCGACACGCATCGCCATGAACTTGATATCGGACCACAGCCTGGACATCATCAGCCTTCCCCTGTTCAAACGGGAGAGGGATTGATACGCGCTTTGGTAGTAAAGCCGGGCGGTCATCACCTGCTCGCCGCTGGCCTCCCGCCTGCCGTAAATAAGGGCGGAAACAGCGTCGGCCAGCGCCTGCAGACCCGTATCGCCCGGGGCGACGCGCTGCGCGTAACCGCGCAGGGTCTCCTGGGGCAGGGAGGCTTTTCCCTGCATGGCCAAAGCCCGGCACAGCGCCTCCCAGTAGATCAGCAGCTTTTTATTGCCGTCACGGTATTGCTCTGCCCGGCGCACGGGGTTCAGCGCTCTGGTTCGCCATACCAGGGCGGCGATCAGTGAGATCACCAGCAGCAGCCACAGCCACCATAGCCTGGGGGCAGGATGATCTGCGGGGTTTTGGCTGTCCTGTTCATCCTCGGGCGGCGGCGTTGGATCGGGAGCAGGCGTGGGCTCAGGTGTTTCGCCCTCCTGCTCGGTTTCCTCCGGGTTCTCATCCTGGGTTTGCTCTTCCTGCTCCTGCTGCTGGGGATCGTTCTGAGGCGGCGGGTTGCCCTGGCTGCCATCATCTCCCGATCCTTCGGGCTGGGGAGGCAGCTCGCCCGTGGAGGCCGTCGCGTCAAATGTGACCCAGCCCAGGGCAGGTATATAGATCTCGGTCCAGGCGTGCGCGTGCTGCCCTGTGATGAGGGTTGGCGCGCCGGATTCCGCCGGCATGGCGACAAAGCCTTCAACGTAGCGGGCCGGCAGACCGACAGAGCGGCTTAAAATCGTCATGGCGCTGGCGAAGTAGGTGCAGTAGCCCTGCTTTGTCTGCAGGAAGTGGGCGACAAAATCCAGATCCTCCGGCGCGTCCGCTACATCCAGCGTATAGGTGAAGCCGGTCTTCAGGTGATCGCGGATCAGCATGGCCATGCGGTAAGGGTCATTCTCCTCACCGACGACGGCGCGGGCCAGCGTGGCCACCTGGCCCTCGGGCAAGAGGTGGGATGGAAGCTGCGTGTAGTCGATTTTCAGCTCTTCAAAGCGCTCGTCCCGCAGGCCGCTCAGGCGGGCGGCAAGATCGTCCGTGTGCGCGGTGCCGGCAATATAGGGCTCATAGGTGAGCGAATAAGCGTCCCCCGGCTGGAGGTTGCGCGTGATGAACATCTCGCTGGCAGCGTTTAAGTAGGGAACCATCCCTTCCGCGGTGCTGAGGCTGCGCAGCCGCTGAGGCAGGAACAGTGTGGAGGGCATGGGGCTCAGCATGGTGACGTCAAGCGGTACCGGCGCTGTCCTCAGGTCGCGGTGAGGCAGGTCCGCGTCCAGCACCGCGTCCCGCAGCGCCGCGAACCGTATGGTGGTGTAGCCGTAACGCTCGTTTGACAGGGTGTCGCGCCAGGCGCGGCCGTTGTACAGGTTGAGGATGCTGCCGCGCAGGTAAACCCTGCGGTCAGTCTCCACTTCCATGACGGGGGTGTTGGAGATGGAAGGTTTGCCGCCCAGTCCCTTCTCGCCCATGGGCTGATAGCCCTCTGAGGCGAGCGTGAAGTTTTCCCGGGATTCCGTGAAAAAGAAGTGGTCGTTGATCAGCTGTCGCAGCTGATCCGCTTTCTGCTCAAGTGCCGGAACGGTGCTGCGGAAGGGCGGGGTCAGGATCAGGGCGATCAGGGCGATCACAAGCGCCACGGGAATCGCCTTCACAAAGCCGCGGCGCGGGCCTGAGTGGTTGATGACGGGCAGCTGCGTATGCGCAGCGTAGGCGTACAGCAGCGGGATGCAGATCATGGCGGGGATATAGGCCGAGACACTCTGCCTCGCGCCGGCAAACCAGATCATCAGCACATTGACCAATAAAAGCGGGGCGGAAAAACTGGGCTCGCCCTGCATCAGCAGGCGTATATAAGGCATCAGCAGGGCAATGAACACAGGGATCAGCAGATCGGCATACAGCAGAATGATGTGCTGGGCCGGCTTGAGGGAGGCCGAGGCCTCTATCAGCGACCGGGCGGCCTGGGGCAGGGGGGAGGAGAGCGCGAACCACAGCCCCGAGGCGATCAGGATCAGCCGCAGCCCCGCCCGCAGCCAGCGCCGGGAAAACGCCGCGATCAAAGAAAATATCATGGAGAACAGGCAGGTAAACAGCAGCGCCCAGCCGGTTTCCTTTTCCAGCATAAAGATCTGGAGCGTGGGGGCGGCCAGGGCCCAGGTGCACAGGGCAAGCATGCCCGCGTCCGTCAGGCGGCGCTTGAGCGCCTCAGGCAGGCGTAACATAGCAGACCTCCACCAGGTGGCGCTGAAGCTGGGCCACATATTGCTCGTACTGCGGGGCTTCGGGGGTAAAGGTGACCAGGTAAAAGCGGACGCTTGGGCCGGAGCGGCGGATATGCTTGACGCCTTCCACGATCTGCGCGTCCAGGCGGGTGGTGATCACAATGGTCGCCCCGGTTCGGCGCATGCGCCGCAGCTCCACATGAAGCACTTTGTCAAAGGGCTCGCCCCCTCGGAATATCTGATAGGCCAGTTCCTCCTGCAGCAGGGAAAGGGAACCTGCCCTGTCTGCCTTGAATTCACCGGTACGCGCGCCGTACAGCGGCAGGCGGACGGGGTTGCCGCCCTCCATCTGCATCCTGGCGACTGCCAGGGCGGTCTCTGTCAAGGTGTCCTTCAAGCGGCTGAGGCCGTCGGGTACACCCTCAAAGCCTATCGGATCAAAGCAGTCCAGCAGCACCAGGGTATCGGGGGGAGCGGGCAGCTCAAATCGGCGCACCAGCAGCTCCCGTTTTCTGGAGGACAGCTTCCAATGGATGCGCTTCATGGGATCACCCTGCCGGAAGGCGCGCACATCGTCGGGTGCCGTAATATCTTCCGTGGTTTGGTTGGGCAGTGCCCGGCCGTCGTCGCGCTGGGCGCTTTGCAGCTTCTCCACGTCAAAAGGACGGGGAAGCACCACCACCCGGGGGGTTTTCTGCCCGACGCGCTTTTTCATGCGGAAGAGATGGAATATGTCTCTGAGGTACATTGTTTTGATGCCTGCCGCGGCGACGCCTACATGGGGCAGAAAGATGGGAAATCCCGCTGTTTTGCGGCGGGTGAAGCCGGGCTCAAAGCTGAGCGTGTTTTCTCCTTCCGGCAGATCCAGTATCATCTCCGGGGGAGCGATCGGAAACAGGCTTCGGTTTTGCAGGGTGATGGACAGCCGGGTTTTCTCGCCGCGCTCGGCCTTCACATCATCCAGGGACTGCGAGACTGACAGGAGACGGCTCGAGATCAGGAGGCTTGCGAGGCTGTAGAGGATCATCAGCGCCAGCGCCCAGGAGGCCAGATAAAAGACGCGCCCGCCCAGCGACAGGGCACTCAGCGCCGACACCGTCAGCGCGCATAAAGCGATGAAAAAGCGCGAGGTCATGCCTGCTTGCCGGGCACCGCCAATGTATCAAGCAGCTGGCGTAAAATGCCTTCGGCTGTCATGCCGCGCATGCGGGCCTCCGGCGTCAAGATCAGCCTGTGGCTGAGCACCGGCAGCGCCATGCGGCGCACATCATCCGGCAATATGTAATCTCGGCCGGACAGCACAGCGCAGGCCTGCGCCGCGCGCAGCAGGGCGATGGACCCGCGGGGGGATACGCCCAGCTGCAGGGCCGCGTTCTGCCGGGTGGCGGCGGCGATGGTGGCGACATAGACGCGCACCTCGCGGCTGCAATAGACAGCGCCTACCAGGTCCTGCATATGCAGCACTTCCCGCGCGGTGCACACCGGGGTCAGCGATTTCATGGGTGACTCCTGGCCGGAATAGCGGTCCAGCACATCCAGTTCCTCTTCAATAGTAGGGTAGCCGATGGAGATGCGTAGAAAAAAGCGGTCCATCTGGGCCTCGGGCAGGGGATAAGTGCCTACAAAATCAATGGGGTTCTGGGTCGCCAGCACCATAAAGGGCCGGGGAAGCTGGCGGGTGACGCCGTCCACGGTGGATTGCCCCTCTTCCATCACTTCCAGCAGGCTCGACTGGGTCTTGGGGGATGTGCGGTTGATTTCATCCGCCAGCAGGATCTGTGTATCGACCGCGCCGGGCTTGAACTCCATCTCGCCGGTGGACATATTGACCATGGTGAAGCCCGTGATGTCCGAAGGCATGACATCCGGCGTGAACTGTATGCGCTTAAACGAGCAGTCCAGCGACTTGGCCAGGGCGCCTGCCAGCGTGGTCTTGCCCACGCCCGGCACATCCTCGATCAGGACGTGTCCCTTGCAAAGAAGGGCGATCAGGGCCTGCTCGATGGCCTCATCCTTGCCGACGATCACCTGCCGGACATTTTGAAGCAGGGCATATATCAGGCTGCGTGGATCTGTGCTCATAGCCTTCCTTCCTGCAGACCGAAACAGGCGGCCTTGCCGGATCATTATACCGAGGCGAAGATTTTTTTGCAATCTTTCCGTAATGATTTGGAAACAAAAGGGATATGAGGATATGTCTCCTTCGCTTTCTCGGCCATATTTTTCTTTTATCTCCGAAAGAACAAGGTATTAAAAAGGCCGCCTTCAGCTCTGCTGCCGCGGCGGCCTTAATAGACTTTGGTCTGTTTTACCTCTTTGCGATATAGTCGGCGTTTGCGGTGAGGCGCAGGGTCATGGCGTCATAGTTGACGGCGCGCAGTTCGCCGGTGGGCAGGACACCCTTGAGGGCGAAATCGACATCCCTGCGGACGGAGCGCAGGAATAGCTCATCCGCGGCGGCCTGCTGGTAGGCCTTGGAGGTCAGGAAGTCGATGAACAGCTGAGCGTTCTTTTCGTTATCGGCGCCCGCCAGGATTCCGGCATAGGAGGCGCTGACGGCTGTGCCTTCCCGGGCGTAGAGGATCTGAAGATCCTGATTTGCCGCCTTGTACTCGATGGCCTTGTCCTCGCTGGTGATACCCACTGCGAACTGGCCGGCATTGACGGCGTTGAGCACGAAGCTGGGGGCGGAGGGGGAGGCGATGTTGACGGTATCGGCCACCATGTTGATGAAAGCCACCTGCCGCTCGTCGGCGGAGAACCGGGCGGGATCCATGTACAGCACCTTGCCCGCGAGCTTCTCATC
>JAEWRJ010000151.1 GCA_023460055.1 Bacillota bacterium
GGTTTTTCTATTTCATGCCACAAGCGATCTGTCTATTCGATAGTTTAAGATGATGTACTCAGATTCAGAAATGCCTTCAAAGTCCTTTTCGGTTGTAACTGTTGCATAGTTCCCGCCGGGGGAGCCAGCAAGGGTGACAACTTTTGAAAGTTGTTGCCCTGCTTTATTATTTTGGGTTTTTTGGTGGAGCTGGAGTGGGTAGGCGTCGGTACCCAGGGCGGTAAATCGCACCAGGTCCGGGGCCAGAACCACCTCTATGGTATCTTCAAAAACAGTGATATTTGAAAAATACCGAGAAAGAACATCTTTTTGCAATCTCGGCTCCATGATGGCACGCCGCACATCGTCAGTGAGGGCGGCGCGGATGGATGCCCGGCTGATAGCTGCCTTGACCGGAATGGCGTCAAGGCGCTGCTTTAGCAAATCTCGCTGTTGAGCAATGTCGTTTATCCGGTCAATGAAAAGCTGAGGAGGGCTGCCAAGTTCGATAGCCGCGAGAAGGTTTGCTTGTTTGCTGTCGAGTGACTGAATTTCCGACGCGATGGCGAAACGCTCGTTATTTCTATCTGTTCCGGCAATAACCCTGTCAACCAAAGCCTCAATATACTCAGGGATCAGGATGCGGGAGCGGAGCATATGAAGCAGGTATTCTTCCAGCTTTTCGGCATTGACGTGTTTTTGTCCGCAGTTCTTAAACTTTCGGTTATTAGTGCAGCCGTAGCGCTTGTACTCGTGTCCTTTGGATTTTGTGGTATAACCGACCATGGGCGCGCCGCAGATGCCGCAGCGGATAAGGCCGGACAGCAGATAGCATCGATCAGGCGTGCGGCTTGAGTTATTGGCGCGCTTGTTGGAGCGGAGGCGTTCCTGTACGATATCAAAGATATGCTGCGGGACGATCTGCGGAATGGCCCCCGGTTTTCTGATGACTCCCTGCTCTTTTTCATCACGCTTGCGGCCTACCCATTTGCGCATATGGCGCATTTCGTACTCTCCCCACAGGAAGGTGCCGGTGTAGCGAACGTTTTTAAGAATGTAGTAGAGCGTATTGCGCTCGATAGGCTGACCAAACTTGCCTGTGATGCCGGTTTTGCGGACCTCGGCCAGGATGGCGGTGTAGCTGTTGCCGGCAGCATACATTTCAAAAATCATGCGGACGACAGGCGCCTCCCTCTGATTAAGAACATAATGCGATTCAACATTTGATTTATTGCCGGCTTTGGTATATTTCCTTTCCACGTCATATCCCAGCGGCGGGATGCCGCCGCAGAACATGCCGGACTTGGCGCGCTTGACAGACCCGTCGATGGAATCCTTGCGGTACTTGATCACGTGCATCTGCCCGAAGAGGGCGTTGACGCCTTCGTGCAGAAAGTCGCCGGGGTTGTCGATGTCGCCCAAACGCTCGGACGCGGAGATGACCTGGACCCCCAGGCGGCGCATTTCCTTTCGGAAATTGAACCAGTCCGCGATATCGCGGCTGCCGCGGAACATATCATAGATCACGACCGCGTCAAACTGAGCCGCGCGGGCATCTGTCAGGAGGCGCTGGAAATCCCTGCGGTCGGTATTGGTGCCAGATTCCGCCTCATCCGCGTAAAAGCCCACCAGATCTAAACCTTCCGCGTCACTGACTTCTGCTATTTTGTCCATCTGACGCTGGATGGAGATGGCGTTCTGGTTGGAGGTGGAGTATCGTGCGTATCCTACGGCGCGCCGCCGGTTCAAATTGTTCATAGGATCCCTTTCTTTTTGTGATCGGCCGTGCTATGATGGTAGGGCAAAGCCGATTGTCGAGTGGTGTTGGTGGTCGTTTTGCAGCCCGCCCCTCAGGGGGCGGGTTTTTTATTGCAGCGTCTGATGGATCAGGAGATCATCAACATAGTCAAGCAACTCGGTCGCGTGGATCACGTCATCGCGCAGCCAGCCCAGGACAGTATGATCAACCTTGAACTGAACAGCCATATAAGTATTGATTTTGTTGGTTTTCTTATTCAGGTACTCTATTTCCGCTGTATATTCCAGCGTTTCGTAATCGGCAAAGCGGTATTCATCTACGAGCTTTTTGATATCATACAGGCATTGCTCAACCGTCGCCTTGTTTGTAAGCCGCGGCGTGATCGTCACCAGCATGGTTACAATGCCGTCCACCGATTCCTGAACCGTCCTTACGCTTCCGCTCTCCAGATTCAGCGTATTCGGCGTTAAGCCTCTGACATATTCCTTGTTCCCTTTGAACAGGTTTCCATTGATGCGCTCTAAGAACGCGCTCAATTCTTCATAGGTGTAATCAGAAAAATCCAAGTCAAGGGGTTTAAAGGTCCCTACGGGCTTTGATTTTCCGCTTTGCGCAATGATGGTGGTTATTGTCAGCTGTGCCTTTAAACTTGAAAATTCCGACTCCGTTAAGGCGCTGAGGTCGATTGACGTGAGATCCTGCTTTTGCTCAGACGCGGAGCCAAAGGCGAGCGATTGAAGCGCCAGAATCAGGATCAAGGTTAGGATAAACAGTTTCTTATTCACGGTCAGTTCCTCCTTGTTATGTCTTCTTGCCTGCCTTTGTCGGCATGGCGTCGGATTACAGCGATCCTTTCAGCTGCGGATAAGCCTGCAATAATAGGCTGAACTCGTCTAAAGCAAGCGCCTCGTTCTCTAAATTGACGAGCGCGCCGACGAGCTGAGCATCATCCAAATGCTCTGCAGCCAGATCTCCAACGCGTGACGCGAACTGGACGGTGAGCGCATGTAATGTTTTCTTGTGCCGATTAACGGGACACATCATGCCGCGCCTGTCAACCGAGATCAGGGGGTTTCCTTCCAGATAAGGGTGGTCGCTCAGCCTTAGCTGATGACCGGAGAATACGAGCCTGAGAGCGCGTATCAGCGCTATTGACAGCAAGATGTGGCCTGTTTTGATATTCCGCTCCAATTCACCCAGAGCAAGTTTTTCGGCCGCCGCTGACTGATCTGACACCATGCCCTCCCCGCTGATATAGCCCAGGATCATACCCAGGCGCAGAATATGCTTGCACGGCTGCCTGGTTATGCCGAAATCCTTGCAGGTGCATGAATCGAGGCCGGCGGTATAGACGGATCCTGAGGAACCGGCGAAAGTTGCGGATTCCCCTGAAACATACATCGGCGTCAGATCCGCGCCAAGGGCACGCTTTTTCCGTCCCGGTTCTATATCCTGAGCGCTCCAATTCCACGGCATAGGCTGATATCTCGCTTCCTTTTTTTATTTATACAGTAATACTTTGCCTACGATGCCCAGCTGCTGATGGGGCTTAAGGATGAGCGGGGAGTAGGCGGGGTTGTCTGAATGCAGCTCCACTGCTTTGCCGTTTTTCAGATAACGCTTGCATACGGCTTCCGACACATCGAGCATAAAGATGCCGATCTCATTGTTTTTCAGTGAGCTTGTCTTGTGGACGAATACGATATCTCCATCATTGATCGTGGGCTCCATGCTGTCGCCGGCGATGCGGATGCCGAAGTCGGCTCCTTTTGGGATGTCAGAGGCCTTATACTTGATGCGGGTATAGGCGTCCTCCGCAAAGACAGGAATGCCGGCGGCTGCCGGAAAGTCGTACACGATGATGTCAACGATCTCCTCATCCATCTGCTGCTTGTACTTCTTGGACAGCTCAACTTCCCTGGCCGCGATCCAGTAGAAGATATCCTTTCCCCTCTGATCCATACTGCGGTACATTTTAATGATCTCGTGCTCTTTGGGGGTCAAGGCCGCTTCATTGGAAGTGGCGTTATCAAAGAAGTAATCTATGGATACACCAAGATAATCGGCAATTGATTGAATAATAGAAAGATCTACTTTTGTATTGTTGCGGCGAATGATGCTGTAAATCGTGCTCCTGTTTACATTGATATCAGTGCTCAGCGTCCCGGGCTTGATGCCTTTCTCTTTAAGCAAGCCTGACAGTTTTTCGCCAAGTCCCAAAATAATCACCACCTTTTGAATGCATAATATCACCCTCTGACCACATTGTAAATAAAAATGTGTGCAAACGCATAAAAAAGTGTTGACAATGTTTCAAATGCATACTATACTTCCGAAAAAGAGCGCAAATGCGCACATCGGAAGGAGGAAGATGATGTATAGGAATCTGATAGCGACGATGAGCTATAAAGGAGTTACCAATGAAATGATAGCTGATCTTCTGAATGTGCACAGAAACACAGTATATAACAAGATTCACCGCGGCGAGTTCACGTTTGGTGAAGCATATAAAGTAAGTGAAACATATTTTCCGGAGTACAAGCCGTCTTATCTGTTTAAACGGGTCGAAGAAAAAGCGGCTTCTTGAGAAAACGGATTCTAAACCCTGATTTTTACCAAGACCCCCCTTTTGAAAACGGGGTCATTCGACCGGAGGGAATGGGCGCATGGAGAAGACGGATCAAAGGCTGGGCCAAATACGGGTGCTGATGGCTGATGGCGAGGCGTCGGGGATGGAAGCCGCCTGCGACTGGATGCTGGGGGTGCTCAGCGGCGGGGTGATCGGCAGCTATATCGGCGACGTGCTCAGGCGCGCCGCGGCGATGGACCAGGAAGCGGCGAATGATCAAGGCGGTCCGTTCAATGGACGGTCGGACTGCGGGAAAGGGGCTTTGATGGATGCGGCTGTATAAGGTAGAGGACCCGGGGGAGCTGAGGAGCCTGGCCGAACACTGCAAGGAGGGACACGCAAGCCTTGACAACCTGGCGACGGTGTGGAGCTCCACCCGGCGGCGGGGGATGGGGCGCAGCCCCTGGGACGGCAAGGTGATGGTGAGCTTCCGGCATGAGGGCGGGCAGAACATCGCCACGGTGGCGAGGATCAGCCTGCGGGATGAGCTGAAGGAAGTGGCCGCGCTGAAGTACACAGCCGCCCTGCAGTGGTGCCGGGGGATGCTGAGGGAAATCCGGGACTGACGGCGAAGAGCGGGCTACGCCCGCGGGAAATGCTCCTTTCAGTCGCGCAAAGCGCGGCCTGCGGCCACGGGAAGCCATGGGAGCACGTAAAAAGCGGAATGCGAAATGGGGCACGAAGGGGCGCGGGAGACCGGCGCGGGAAGTTTTGAAACAACTTGCCCCAACCGCGCGGCGGGGAACACCCGCCCGCCCCTCACAAATGCTGAATGCTAAATGCGGAATGCTAAATGACCGGGGAAGATCCCGCGCCGAGGCGCGACATTCAGAATTCAGAATTCAGCGTTCAGCATTTCCGACCAAAGGGAGGATGTATGGCTCAGATGATGGATATCCGGCTGCTGGCGCCGGTGCCCGGGAGCTGCCCGGTGTGTGCCGGGAAGCATGAGGCGGATGAGCCTCACACCATCGAAAGCCTGTACTACAGGATCAAATTCCGCCAGAAGTACGGCAGGACGCCTACGGCGGAGGACGCGGCGGTGCACCTGCAGGAAGCGAACCACGGAAAACACGGAATATACATGAAGCACGGAGAGGGACGGGATGAAGGACGGGTGGATCAGCCGGGAGGAGAGGCTGCCGGGGCCGGAGGACGCGGACGCGATGAGCTGCGTGGCCGCCTGGCACCTGTATCAAGGCTTTATGGTAACGGGCTGGCGCAATGTGCGGGATAACAAGCTGTTTACCCACTGGATGCCGCCGCCGCACAAACCGAATGTGGAATGCTGAATGCGCAATGGCGGGGAAGCGCAGGCATAGCCTGCGGGAAGCGATGGGGAAGCGGTAGGGGCAGGGAATACGCGGGAACGCGAAGAGATAAGGAGAGGCTATGACGAAGAAATGGAAGGCGCGGCTGCGCCACCTGCTGCTGGGCCCCGGAAAGCATCACCGACGGGCAAAAAACCCCGAACCGCCAAAGATCACGCCGGAGCAGTTCATCCTCATGTTTTCCGGCCGGGGGGCTGACAGGAAGTATTACAAGGAAAAAAACGGCGTTGCACGGGAGCTGAGGTTTTGGTGACGCCATGTGCGCCCTCTGGGCGCAAATGCTGAATGCTGAATGCGGAATACAAAATGACCGGGGGGAGTTCCCGCGCCGAAGCGCGACATTCAGCATTTAGCACTTAGCATTCAGCATTACCGACCGAAGGGAGGATATTATGGCGCGCATCATCAGCGATGAGGTGTGGCACGAACTGGCGGCTTATCGGGCAAGCGGCAAGACGCCGGAGGAGGTCCAGCGGATGGTCCGCTACCTGGAAGACCCGGCCCCGGAACCGATGAGGGAGCCCGCGGAGGAGGGGCCGTATGGAAGCCAATAAAAAATGACCGTGAGCTGCTGCAAACATACACGGTCAGGCGGGTTTACCCAAGCAATCAGATAAAATCCCTGTCTCTATGATAGGGCAAAGTGAATCTACATACAAGAGGGGATGTGTGATATGAACAACATCATCAGCATGGAGGCACAGGACGTGCGCTATCCCGTGAACGGGCGGGAGCTGCATGAGCGGCTGGAGGTTGAAACGCCTTACCACAAGTGGCTGCCCCGCATGGTGGAGTACGGATTTGAGGAGGGGAAGGACTACGAGGAGGTTTCGGACAAAAATGTCCATAACCCCCAGGGCGGCCGCCCGGCGACGATCCATCACCAGCTGACGCTCTCGATGGCTAAAGAGATCTGCATGCTGCAGCGCAGCGAAAAGGGCCGGGAGGTCCGCCGCTACCTGATCGGGGTGGAGGAGCAGTGGAACAGCCCGGAGGCCGTGATGAGCCGGGCCCTGCAGATGGCCCAGCGGAACATGGAAGAGATGCGCGAGAGCGTGCTGAGGCTGTCCGTCAAGGCGGCGGAGGACGCGCCCAAGGTGCTGTTTGCGGACACGGTGGAGGCCTCCGATACCAGCATCCTGATCGGCGAATTGGCGAAGTATCTGAGGCAGCGGGGCGTTGAGATCGGGCAAAACCGGCTGTTTGAGCGCATGCGCAAGGACGGTTACCTGATCAGCCGGGGCGAGAGCAGGAACATCCCTTCCCAGTACGCTGTTGAAAACGGGTGGATGGAGATCAAGCAGAGGACCGTGATCAACCCGGACGGGAGCAACCGCATCACCAGGACGCCGATGGTGACGGGGAAGGGGCAGATCTATTTTATTCACCGGTATCAGCGCGCAGCGCGCAATGCGGAATGCAGCGCCCTACGGGCTAATGCTAAATGCTAAATGCGGAATGCTGAATGACGGGGAAGCGCAGGCAAAGCCTGCGTAAAGCGATGGGGAAGCGATAGGGGCTCCGGCCTTTCTCCCATTGCTTCCCGTGGCCGCAGGCCACGCTTCGCGCGACCAAAGGGAGCTCTTCTCGCAGGCGCAGCCTGCACTTCGTCATTGCGCATTCAGCATTTCCGACCAAAGGGAGGATTATTTATGGATATAGTGACAGGCGCTCTGTTGTTTTCGGCGGGCGTGGCCTTTTCGGAGGCGTACAACAGGCGGATCAGGAAGGCACTGCTGGGGGAAACCTGCCTGTTTGTCAGGAAGAAGAGGGCGGGGAGATACGGGATGGGGCATGTGCCGAGGCCGGATGGAGAGATCCCGATGCCGGACTATCCCAAGCCTATGGCGGGGAAAAGGCCGTTTCCGGGCAGCGTGAAGCCTTCCGGGACCATCCCTCCGCCGAGGAGGAAGGAATGGACAATGTACGCTGAGCCCATCGCTGTGCCTCCCGGGGATCTCCCCTGGCCCAGGTACACGGCGGAGGACTTCAACCTGATCGGACGGTTGGCGGCCGCGGCTGCCAATGCGGTGAGGGAGGGTGCGAGTCATGATCAAGCGCTTGAGCAGGCGCGCGCGGATTTGGATCAGGGGATCCGTCAGGACGGCGCGGATGTTCCTGCGGGCGCTGAGGGAAGCGCTTGAGGACAGGTATTAAAGGACTTTGAGGAGGACGACGTGAGCGTCAATTACTTGATCGAGATCAATGGGCTTGATGATTGGGAGCTGACCCATCCTATCCCTGCAACCGCCTATAAGTTGATGCGCAAATTGCAATATTTGGCCAACAAGGAGCGGTTCCCGGTAAGGATATCGGTACCCAACGGCCTGCTGATCTCCCTGATCGGATGCTCGGAGGACAGCCTGCTCAGGGCGAGGAACTGCCTGATACAAAACGGACTGATCAGCTACAAGGGACAAAAGAAGCTGACCCCCATCTACGAGATCCACTACTTCAGCCTGCGGGGCGATGATAACCCTAAATTTGCGGGAATAAACCAGGGAATAAACCAAGGTATAAACCGGGGAATAAACCAGGGTGTTAACTGGGGAATAAACCAGGGAACATATATAAATAAAACCAAAGAGGGAGAAGAGGCTGTACAACCCCGGCAGGAACGCGGGAGCGCGGACGCGCTGCCAAAGCGGGGGATGCCGCTGAGCCTTGCCGATGAGCGCCTGCTGATCGGGCTGAGGATCTGGCTGGACAGGGCGTCAAACGGTCTGTTCGACAAACAGGCCATGCAGCTGGAGAGGCTGCTGAACACAGGGAGATTCCCGGTGCCGCTGATCTGCGAGGCGATTGAGCGGACGGAGCGGCGCCATAGCCGCGGAGCGCTTGATAACCCGATGGCCTATGCCCTGGCCCTGCTGTATGACTGGGAGGAGAAGGGCATACGCGATCTGGAGGCGCTGGAGGCTTCCAGGGGCGGGATGTATGCCGGCGAATGCGCCGAAGGATGAGGGGAGGAAACGATGTACAAGACAAAAATCGACTGGTGCGACAGCACCTGGAACCCTGTCACAGGCTGCCGGCACGGATGTGAATACTGCTACGCCAGGAAGATTGCACGAAGGTTTTGCCACGATCCTTGGCAAGATGTGGAAGATGGAAAGTGCCACTTTGTAGGAATGCCTATGCAAAATGAGCATTACAAAAACGGAAAAGCAGATCCATATCCCTATGGCTTTGCCCCCACCTTCCACCGCTACAGGCTGGATCAGCCGGCTCAATGGAAAAAGCCCAGGAATATATTCGTGTGCAGCATGGCTGATCTGTTTGGCGAGTGGGTGCCTGACGAATGGATATCTGAAGTATTCAAAGCATGCGAGGCGGCCCCGCAGCACCGTTACATGTTCCTGACCAAGAATCCTAACAGATACATACAACTTGCGGAAAAGGGCATGCTGCCAAGGAAACACTGGTATGGGTACACGGCAACAAAGGATTCGGAACTATGGAGATTCCACCACGCAGATGATTGCCCCTGCATCAATCTGTTTGTATCCATAGAGCCTATGCTTGAACGAATGACGCCCGCCTTCTCCTCTCACTGCCCCGCCGACTGGGTGATCGTTGGCGCAGAATCCGGAAGCCGACAAGGCAAAGTCATTCCTGATCGGGAATGGATCAGGAATATCCAGATGGAATGTGAGTGCAGCGGACGGCCGATCTTCATGAAGGAGAGCCTCCGCGCCTTGATGGGCGAGGAATTTAAGCAGGAATTTCCGTGGGAGGGAGAGAGAAAATGAAAGACAATACGCCGAATTACCTGAACCCGCACAACATGGATCCGTCGCGGGTGGAGGCTGCGCCAATGCTGAATGCTGAATGCGGAATGCACAATGACGGGGAAGATGCGGAGGCGGCGCACCTTGAGAAACTGCCGGGCAATGACAGCGTCAGGCCGGGGCAAAGGATCGGGACGGTTGGCTTCGTAGGGCACGGCCGGGACAAGAGCCTGCTCAATGTGTGTACCGCTTTCCTGTCACAACCCGAACAGGGAAAACCATGCGCCGACAAGCTGCCTACCATGTCAAATGACAAGGCCATCAAAATCCTTGAACGCATTGAAACAGACATCTACGGGAAGATCGCCATCAGCAAAGCGATAGACGCGCTGCGGGGAGGGCGAAATGAGACTGATTGATGCGGATGCGATCATGAAGCGGCTTACACATGCCTGGGATGGAACGCCTACTGTAGAAAACTATCGCGATGGTGCGCCTGTCTTGTTGGAAATACGAGAAATCAAAGATTTGATCAGGAACGCTCCGACTGTCAGCCCGTGGGTTAATAGGGCGGACAGGCTGCCGGAAGAGAAAGATGGGGACCACGTGCTGGTCGCGACATACGATGCCGATAGGCGGCAATGGATTCGGTGGGTCACCTCGCGGGGACTTGTCAAATCGTGCCCACAAATAGAATGGTGGACGCCCATTCCGACACTCCCGGAGGCGGCGAAATGAACAGGGAAGAATTGATAGAGCATTATCAGATCGCGCTTTATAACCTTGAACACAACCTAAGGCAGGAACAAAACCCGCATAACCAATCCCGTTATAAGGCCGAAATAAACGTTGTGACATCTACGCTCGAAGCTCTGCGAAATCCCTGGGTTAAAACGGCGGACAGGCTGCCGGAGGATCGGGAGATGCTGAATGGATGCGTGCCGATCGTCGATGAGCGCGGTTATGGATCGGTCCAGAAACGCCAGGTATTGGAGCGGTACCCGAGAGATTATCCCTGGTGGCTTCCGCTTCCGGCGCTGCCTGAAAAGGCAGATGGTACCCCGGTGATCGCCCGGCGCGACTATCCGCAAAAACCAACGAGCGGGCTGATCGAGGAGGATGCATGATGGCTAAATGCGATAAGTGCCTGCGCGGGGCCAAGGCGAGCATCACCGGGATAGACAAAAAGACGCTGAGGCTGGACATCGGCGGGGCGGTGTTCTACGCCTGGCCGAGCAATGACGGGTTTGAGGTCAGTTTGAACGCCAAGAGCCTGGCTGATGGGGATTACATTGTGGCCATGTGGAACGGCGAGACATGGATCATAGAAAGTGAAGGTGGGCAAAGCATATGAACGGGCTGATCATTGACAGTTTCGCGGGCGGGGGCGGGGCCAGCACGGGCATCGAGGCCGCCCTGGGCAGGCCGGTTGACATCGCCATCAACCACGACATGGCGGCGATCCTGATGCACAAGGCGAATCATCCGGGGACGAGGCATTACTGCGAGGACGTGTGGGCGGTCGATCCCCTGGAGGCGACGGGCGGGCGGCATGTCGGGTTGATGTGGCTGTCGCCGGACTGCAAGCATTTCAGCAAAGCCAAGGGCGCGAAACCTGTTTCCAAGAACATACGCGGCCTGGCCTGGGTGGGCGTGCGCTGGGCCAAGGCGGTCAGGCCTGACGTCCTGATCCTGGAAAACGTGGAGGAGTTCCAAACCTGGGGGCCCTTGCTGGACGGCAGGCCGGACCCGCAAAAGAAGGGGCAGACATTCCGGATGTTTGTAGGCCAGCTGCAGAGGCTGGATTATCAGGTGGAGTGGCGCGAGCTGTCGGCCAGTGATTACGGGGCCGCTACCAGCCGCAAGAGGCTGTTTCTGATCGCCCGTTGCGACGGCCAGCCGATCAGGTGGCCGGAGGCGACACACGGAGACCCCGATGGGCTGATGGCGCGCAGCGGGATGCTAAAGCCCTGGCGCACGGCGGCCGAGATCATTGACTGGTCTATCCCCTGCCCGAGCATTTTTGAGCGGAAAAAGCCGCTGGCGGAGAACACGCTGAAGCGCATCGCGCGGGGGATCGAGAAGTTTGTGGTGAAGAACGGTAACCCCTACATTATCCCGATAGGCTACGGGGAGCGGGACGGCCAGCCGCCGCGCGTGAACAGCATCATGGAGCCGCTGGGGACCCTGGTCGGGACGGGCAAGCACTATCTGGTTACCCCGTTCATCAGCCAGTACCACAGCTACGATGATACAGCCAGAGGACAGGCGGTCACGGCGCCGATCCTCACGCTGGACGGGTCCAACCGCTACGCGGTGATCGCCCCCTTCATGAGCCATTTCTGGGGCACTTCTACCGGGGCGAGTGTGAAGGAGCCCATCGGCACGATCACGAGCCAGGGCGAGCACATCGCGGAGGTCAGGGCTTTTTTGATCAAATACTACGGATGCGGCACCGGGCAGGCGCTCAAAGCGCCGCTGGACACCATCACGGGCAATGACCGCTTCGGGCTGGTGACCATCAAGGGGGAACCTTACCAGATCGTTGATATCGGCCTGCGCATGCTGACCCCGCGGGAACTGTTTAAGGCGCAGGGATTCCCGGAGAACTATGTCATTGACAAGGGGGCGGACGGCAAGCCCATGACCAAGAAAGAGCAGGTGGCTAAGGTGGGCAACTCCGTGGTGCCGCTGCTGGCTGAGGCGATTGTACGGGCGAATGTCAGGGACAAGGCCATGACGGCCTGAGAGGAGCGCGGGATGAGCGGTGAGGTATGGATGATTATCATCGGGGCGATCCTGCTGCTGTGTGCATTGGTGGCGGTGAGCTGCGCGAAAGTGAGCGGCCGGTGCTCGGATTGGGAGCGGCAGATGGAGGCGAGGCAAGAAGCCGAAAAGGACGGAAAGCCATGATCCTGGCCTGCTGTAACTGCGGGCGGCTGATGGATGACGGGGAGGCCGATCTGCCCTATGAACAGGGCGAATACGAGCCGGCCGGGGTGCTGTGCCCGATGTGCGAGGATCTGACGATTAAGTTTGACATTGAGCTATGACCATTTTCGCGGGTTCACGAAAATGGGTGATCACTGACAATCGACGAAATGTAGAGATGGAAAGGAGACCAGGTATGACGAACGCAGAGGCAGCCATGATCATACTGGACGCGGCGGCAAATGCGAAGGCGGAATTGTGGGGGAAAACTTTCGTGAGCGCGGAAGAGGCTGAAGCGCTTGAGAGGAAGTGCGAAGCCTTTTACAAAGCATCAGGGCTGCTGCTGCTGACCGAGGAGCGGGAGCTTCACAGGGACATCAGCCAGATCGAGGAGATCACGCTGGATGGCCTCCTGGAAGAGCCTGCGCTTCGCAAGTGCGCGCTTGACGGCGCGCAGAGTTCAAGAATATACGGCTTCCATGGCTTTTATCCCGGGATTTCCGGCGGCACAGCGGCCGTGCTGGAGGATGATCAGGGGCGGGTGAGTTTCGCGGACGCGAGGAGCATACGTTTCATCAAGGAGGGAGAAACGCCATGACGCTGCATGTGAGCCTGAGCGTGCGCGGGGCGCTCGGGATGAGCCGGGAGGAAAAGCGCCGCTTCATGGGAGGTGTGCGGGTGGATGGGCGGCCCGTGCGCACGATTGAGGAACTGGACAAGGCCATGCGTCAGCTGCTGGAGGAAGGGACGGAGTGCCTGCAGATGAGCGACGAGTGCCAAACCCATGACCCCAAGCTGGGATGCCAATGCATGAAAAAGCCCGGGCATTCGCCGGTCACGCTGACAATCATGGACGAATCAGCGCCATTTGGCGAAAGGGAAAAAGAGGCACTGGACCGGATGATGGCGGAACGCACATGAAACGAAGCTATCAACACCACCCCACGGCGAAGGATTGCCCGGTTTGCGGGGGAGCGCTGCACCTGGGGCAGCCGTGTGAGGCGTGCGGCTACAGCTGGCAGGCGTGGATCAAGGGTATCGGAAAGGCTGCCCAGATTCAGACTGTGACATCAAATGTTAAGGCTGATCCTGGAAAAACGAATAGGAAGGAGAAAGAATCATGGTGAACATGACCCGCGAAGGGAAGTACAGGAAGGGGATCGAGCTGGAGGAGGAAGGGCTGAGCGCGCAGCAGATCGCCGACAGGCTGGGATTTGAGAATGTGCAGGCCTGGTACAGCGCCAAGCACTACTACAGCAGGCGCAACGCTTCCTGGGCCGCGAAGGGAGAGGCCGCTCCGGAACCCCAGGAAGTCCAGAAAGCGGTGGACACGAAGGCTGATCAGAAGCCCGAACCAGCTGCCAAAGGGACACAGGCGGACAAGCAAGCCACTGAAGGGACAGGGGCGGACAGTAAGCCCATCGGCCCGGAACACGGACAATCCGCCCTGCCGATGACGATCACGACCGAGGTGCGCGCCGTTGGGCGGGACCTGCGCTACCGGATCAGTGACGGCAGGCTGTCCATCTCCCGCAAGAATCATAAGGATAAGCCGCTGATCTTGACGCCGGAGGAATTCCGGCAGATGGTGCGGGAAGCGGCGAGCTTGATGGAGGCCTGACCGTGCCCAAGACGCAGAAGGTGACCAAGAGAAGCCGCTATGTCAGCAAGCATTACGGGGACGATAAAGCGGCCGGGGGCGGCCCGCGCAACTGGGCCGCGGGCCGCGAGAGCCGCCCTATTAAAAAGCTGCTGGAGCTGATGTGCAGGAGCGGGGAGAAATCCCGCGGCGGGGCCTGTGAGGGCTGCGTGTCGCGGTGCAGGTTCGGTGAAGAATTTATAGCCCGACGGGCGAAGGGAGAGGACATATGAACGGCAGGCAGCGCGTAAATGAGGAGACGGTGATCGGGGCAGCGTACAGGGAAAAGGTCAGCCGGGGGATCATGGACGCCCGGATGCAGCGGTGCGGGAGCGAGGAAGAGAAGATCGTCGAGCTGTACCGCCAGGGCTTCGCCCACAGCGATATTGCCAACCGGGGCTGGGACCTGGAAACGGTGCGGCGGGTGATCGGCGGGGCAACGGCCGCGGATGAGGCGCTGTATCAACGGCATTGCGAGGGGAGGAGCAATAAGTAATGCTAAATGATGAATGCGGAATGCCAAATGGCGAAGCGCAGGCAAAGCCTGCGGGAAGAGCTCCCTACGGTCGCGCGAAGCGCGGCCTTCGGCCACGGGAAGCAATGGGAGAAAGACCGGGCCCCTATCGCTTCCCCACTGCTTCACCCATTGTTTTCCAGGCATTCCGCATTTGCGACTGAAAGGAGCATAAATGATCACGTTGACAAAAATGAAGCCGATCACGCTGAGTGACTGTGATGTGCGGGCGGTGCTGGAGGGGAAAAAGAAGGCGCATGTGGTGCCGGTCAATCCCCAGCCGCCGGAGGGGGCGAACTTCCTCTCCCTGAGCGATGATATGTCTATCATCAGGACGGACCGGCGGGGGATGGAACGCGATCAGCACGCGGAGGGGCTGTACGCGACCTTTGAGCATGAAGGATGGCCTGAGTTTCCGGTATTCAGGGCACCGTATCAGCCGGGAGATGTGCTGTATGTGCGGGAGAGCTGGTACCTGTGGTACGGGAACGAGTACCTGTACGGCGCGGACGACCAGGATGTGAACGTCGGAAAACTGAGACGCCGGGCAAGTGAGGATCCGCTGAACAAATGGAGATCCCCTGTGACAATGCCCAAAGATGCGGCAAGGCTGTTCTTCAAAGTCATGGATGTGAAGGTAATGCGGCTGCGTGATCTGAGCGTTCAGGAGGCTGTGGACTGCGGGATTGAGCTGAGCGGGCAGTACGCGAAGGAGTCCCGGGAAGCCGGAATAACCCGCCCTTTCCTGCCGAAAATAGCCTTTATGAAGCGGTGGAATGATGGTTATGGAAAGCGCCGGGGTCTTGATGTCCAAAGCGATCCATGGGTGTGGCTGATCAGGTGCGCCACTGGGAACAAATGCGCAATGAAAGGAACGGGCAATGATGAGGGGTAAAGAGGATAAGGTGATCGGCAAGTTCAGCTACAACGGAGTGGGGTATGTCAGGGTGGAGAACCCGGCGGAGGAGCTGAGGGCGATGCGCTGCGCCCGCTGCGGAAAACGCGCCTGGAAGTATGAAGACAGCCATATTTACGAGGCGAAGGCGCAGGGGAAGTACCTGTGCTGCGACTGCGGCGATTTCTGCGCCGCGATGATCAGAGCGAAGAGGGGGCTGGGGTTAGGATGAATGGAGCAGTGCGGGTTGGAGTTGATGAAGGCGGGACCCCTTATGTGATGGCCAGGTGGGCGGTGATGGGGGTGTGGAAGGGCAGCGCGGAGCTGAGGGGAGCGCAAACGCTGGCGGGGTGCCTGATCCAGGCGGGCCGGATGCTGCGGCGCGGCGCGCGGCGGATCAGGATCTACAAGAGCGGCAAGAAGGGCCGCATCATTCAGACCTGAGGAGGATGCCATGACGATAGAGCAGGCGACAAAGCAGATGAAAGAGGCCTTCGCCGCGCAGATGGAGGACCTGATGAAGCTGAGCGGGCTGAACGGCAACCAGCTGGCTATCCGGCTTCACTGTGACCCGAGCGTGGTGTGGGCGTGGCGGCACGGAGAACGCTTTCCCAGCGGCCCGAGCCTGCTGGCCCTGGCGGATGAGCTGGGCGTGACGGTGGAGCTGCTGGCGGCGGGAAAAGAATGCTGAATGCGGAATGCTGAATGCGCAATGACGGGGAAGCGGTTGGGAAGCGATGGGGGTTTAGGCCTTGTTCCCATTGCTTCACGTGGCCGCAGGCCACACTTCGCGCGACCGAAGGGAACTCTTCCCGCAGGCGCAGCCTGCACTTTGCCATTACGACCGGCTGAAAGGAGAACTGACATGAGCGAACAAACGGCGATCAGGATCAAGAACAAGGACATCCCGAGGCTGAGGGAGATCCTGCCGCTGATGCAGGAGATCAGCGCGCTGGAGAGCCGGAGGGGCTGGCAGCGGGACAGGATGGAGTTTATTACCCAGCGCATCAGCGACATGCCCAGAGGCGGCGGAGAACCCTGCGGGCTGGACGCCGCCTGTGCTGAGATGCTGGAGGCGGACGAACGGCAGTATGAGGGCGTGCGCCGGTACAGCCGGGAGCTCAAGGAGCTGGAAAAGATCATTAACAGCGTGACCAGCCCCTTCATGCGCAGCTTTGTGCTGCTGTTTTATGTGGAGGATCTGCCGCCCAAGAAGGTGAAAAGTGAGCTGAATATGACCGAGCGGGGTTTTCGCAACGCCAGGGCCGCGGTGGAGCAGGCACCCTGCATGGCGGAGGTGAAGTGGCGTGACAAGTTCGTGCTGGAGGACGGGAATGAGGGCAGGATATAGGCAGAAAACCATATCGGAGCGGAAACTGTCTTGATTGTCAGGGCTTGACAAGGTATGATGTTAGCATGAAATCGGTATAAAAAGCCCTCCATTGGGGGCTTTTTATAAATGCGTAATGCGTAATGCTGAATGTCGCGCTTCGGCGCGGGCTTTCCCCGTCATTTAGCATTTAGCATTCAGCATTCAGCATTTCCGACCATAGGGAGGATGCCTGTATGCAACGAGGACCCGTGATGCTTCATGTGGATATCAGCCAGTTGAGCGGGACCATTGAACGCATGCGGGCTGTGCATACCAAGAATCAGTTTGAACGGCTGATGTACCGGGCTTTCAAACGCACGGGATCGCGCATGAGGACCATCCTCAAAAAGGAACTGCCGCCTGATTATCACGCGGGTACATCCTGGATCGGGGCTCAAGTGGGGGAACCCCGCACCGCCATGGGCGCTCAGGTGAGCTGCAGCATACCGGTTGACGGCGCGCGCGGAAAGATCGGCGCCGGGGGCGCTTACAAGGCGTCGGCCAGCGCCGGGGGAAGCCGCATCACGACAGGCTACTCCGGCCGCAAGGGCAAGCGGACACGCAGGGCCTATAAGGTAAATGCCAGCGTTGTCAAAAGCGGCGCCTCCGCGCTGCCCAATAACGGGCAGGCTGTGCATTTTATGGTATTCAAGGGGCTCAAGCGCGGGCGCGTATTTGCCAGGCTGCCGGGTGAGGGCAACCGCATCCGCCCGGCTGTCGGCATTGGCGTGCCGCAGATGCCCACCACCAGGAGCCGGGAAGCCGTGCAGGAGGGGATCGCCAAGACCCTGCAGGAACGCATCGAGCACGAGCACGCGGCCATTATACAGGGGTGGGCGAAGTAGCCCTGCGGGCTAATGCGGAATGCGGAATGCGAAATGCGGAATGACGGGGAAGCGCGAGCTGTGCCCGCGTAAAGCGATGGGGAAGCGATAGGGGTTCCGGTCTTGCTCCCATTGCTTCCCGTTGCCGCAGGCCACGCTTTGCGCGACCGAAGGGAGCTCTTCCCGCAGGTTTTGCCTGCGCTTCGCTTTTTCCGACCAAAGGGAGGAAGTTGTGGGTATCAGTCTGACAAAAAAAGAACTGGCGGAGGCGGCGGGGTATTCCTACCGCCATTTACATAACGTTGATCTGAACCTGCCTGAGGGGGCGAAGCTGTTTGTGGAGGGAGAGGGCAAAAAATTTGACCTGTCCGTTTTTATACAGCACTGGGTGGACTATTGCACGCAAAATGTATCAGAGGCCGAGCGGGGTCTGGATGAGGTGCGCGCTTCCCATGAGGCCGTGAAAATGCGCAAAACAGAGATGGAGGTCGGCCGGATGGAGGGCCGCCTGGTGGATGTGGTGTCTGTGCGCAGGCTGTGGCAGCACATTGCAGGCACCGTGATGCAAAGCATGATCCACCTGCCCGCCAAGCTGGCCCCGATGCTGGTGATGCTGCCCAGCGCCGAGAAGATAGCCGATGTGATCGACAAGGAAGTGCGGCATGTGCTTGACATGCTGGCCGATACGCCCCTGCCCGAGGGAGGGGAAGGCCAGGAGGAGGATGAAGAAGCGGACGCGGCAGCGGCCGAGAATGCGTAATAGCGAAGCGCAGGCATAGCCTGCGGGAAGAGCTCCCTGCGGTCGCGCGAAGCGTGGCCTGCGTCCACGGGAAGCGGTGGGAATAAGACCGGAGCCCCTATCGCTTCCCTATTGCTTCCCTATTGCTTCCCTACCGCTTCCCGCAGGCCCCGCCTGCGCTTCGCCATTTGGCAGTGATTATTTGGCGAGGGGAAAGCGATGAATACAAAGTTGTCCGCGCTGTATCGGGCGACCATGGCGATGCTTCGCCCGCCCAAGAAGCAGACGGTGAGCGAATGGGCGGACGAAAACCGCGTGCTGGTCTCAGAATCCAGCGCGGAGCCCGGACGCTGGCGAACCGACAGAGCGCCTTATCAGCGTGAGATCATGGATGCCTTTACGCAGCCGGGCGTATGGAAAATTGCCATCCAGGCGGGCAGCCAAGTCGGCAAAACGGAACTTGAATTGAATATGATGGGCCGGGCCATTGACGTGGACCCCGGCCCGATGCTGTTTGTCCAGCCGACGGACAAGGTGGTGGATGAC
>JAEWRJ010000152.1 GCA_023460055.1 Bacillota bacterium
TTACCGGTGGCAATGGCGAAGGGGATCACCTGTATCCATCCCGAACACAGAAGTTAAGCCCTTCAGCGCCGATGGTACTTGGCGGGTAACTGCCCGGAAGAGTAGGTCGCTGCCGGTTCTCCACAAAAGACACTCCCTACCAGTGAGGGAGTGTCTTTTCATAGATCTGGCTTAACGAGGCGAGCCCTTGTCAGCAAGGGGAATGTTAGATATGAAAACATACATTTGCAATGAGGTCCATCTGTGGTATGATGAGGTTATCATAGGAGAGGGTTAATATGATACGAATCGGGACGGTTACAAAAAAAGAAGACCATGGTGTGCGGGTTTGCTTTGATAAGATGAGCGCTTGCGCGGGCTGCTCCGGCTGCGGGCAGGCGCAGAAGACAACGGAGATTCTGGTGCGCGGAGGAATCGCAGAAATCGGCGACCGTGTCAGCGTACGGATGCCAGAAGGCAGGGTGCTTCGCTTATCAGCTCTCGTATATATATTTCCGTTGATTTTCATGATTGCGGGCTTGATGCTGGGCAGCGCCCTGTCGCAGGGGAAGGAAAGCTCTATGCTGCTTTATGGCTTTTTACTGCTGGCGCTTAGCCTGATCATTGTAAAGATTGCCGATGTCACCCTGGGCAAAAAAGCCGGGTGGCACCCTGAAATCGTAGAAGTAAATCCAGAAATTGAACAGGAAGATAGTTTTATCTGCGCTGATATAAAGAAGCGCTGATTGGGTAAACTACAAATCAGATGTTCGCAGCTGTGTGCTATCAGCTGACTATGATAGAGAATAGAGGAGAATTGTGTGACAAGCAAATCAAAATTGAAAATTATACCCCTGGGCGGGATCGATGAAATCGGGAAAAACATAACGGCTATGGAGTGCGACGGTGATCTGATCGTGATTGACTGCGGCTCCACCTTCCCCAAAGAGGATATGCTGGGCATTGACCTGGTGATTCCTGATATCAGCTATCTGGACGCCAACAGAGATCGGCTGCGCGGCTATGTCTTTACGCACGGACATGAGGATCATATCGGCGCGACGCCTTATGTGCTGGCTAAGGTACCGGCACCCATCTACGGATCCAGGATGACCATGGCCCTGATCGGCAACAAGCTCAAGGAGCACCGAGTGAACGGTATCGAGATGCATACAGTGGAGCCTCGTCAGGTCATCCAGCTGGGCTGCTTCTCGATCCAGTTTGTCAGGGTGAACCACTCCATCGCGGGCGCTTACGCGCTGATCATCACGACCCCTGCGGGCACCATCATACACAGCGGTGACTTCAAGATCGACTATACGCCCTCTGAGGGACATGTGACGGATCTGGGCGCGCTGGCAGCGGCGGGCGAGCGGGGCGTGATGGCCCTGATGTGCGAGAGCACCAATGTCGAGCGACCCGGCTACAGCATGTCTGAGCGTAAGGTCGCGCAGACCTTTACCGATCAGATAAGCACCGCGACCGGCCGCGTGATTATCGCCATGTTTGCCAGCAATGTTAACCGCGTGCAGCAGGTGGTGGATTGCGCGCTGCAGTACGGCCGCAAGGTCTGCTTTGTGGGCCGAAGCATGGTGAACGTATCAACCGTTGCCATGGATCTTGGGTTGCTTGAGATCCCGCGGGACTCGGTGCTGGAACTTGATGACATCCCTAACTACCGTGACGACCAGGTCCTTGTGCTGACGACCGGCTCACAGGGAGAACCTATGAGCGGCCTGACCCGCATGGCGTTCTCTGAGCACCGGAAGCTGCAGATCAAATCTTCCGATAAGGTGATCATGTCCTCCTCACCGATTCCCGGCAATGAGATCTATGTTTCCCGCGTGATCAACCAGCTGTACCGCTGCGGCGCTGAGGTGATATATGACGCGATGGCGGATGTTCACGCTTCCGGCCACGCCTTCCAGGAAGAACTGAAGCTGATGCACGCGCTGGTGAAGCCGCACTACTTTATTCCCGTTCACGGCGAGTACAGGATGCTGTGGCAGCACGCGGAGCTGGCTGAAAGCATGGGCATGCCCCGTGAGAACATCATCCTGCCAGAGAACGGCCAGGTTATTGAGATGAGTGCCGATTCTGTCGCTCTATCGGGCATCGTACCCACCGGAACCATCCTGGTGGATGGCCTTGGTATCGGCGATGTGGGCAATGTGGTGCTTCGCGACCGAAAGCATCTGTCGCAGGACGGCTTGATCATTGTAGCGATGGCCTTTGACCGTACCAATGGCGTGCTGGTATCCGGCCCGGATGTCATTTCGCGCGGCTTTGTCTATGTCAGGGAAAATGAGGATATCATTGACGGCATACGCGGTGTGGTACGCAATGTTATCAGTTCTTATGATCGTATTGAAGGCAGCGATTGGCCCAGTATCAAGAACCGCATCAAGGATGAGCTTAGACGCTTCATCTTTGAAAAAATCAAGCGCAATCCCATGATTCTCCCGGTCATTGTTGATTTGGGTTGAAAAATGGTGTAATCTGGGGCCGAGCGCGGCCCCAGTTTTTTATTTCCGCCTGCTCAGGAGGATGTATGGATTACAGCATTGCCCATAACCTGGCCCGCCAGATTGAGGAAAGCGACGAATGCCGCGAGTACAGGCGGCTCAAAGGGATCGTTGAGGAAAGTGATACCACCAGAGCGCTTTTGAAGGAATACAAACGCCTTCAGATGATGCTCCAAATGTCCGCGCTCAATAAGTCGGGCATGCCGACGGAGGATATGAACCGCTTTTCTCAGATCTCCTCGCTTCTGTACGCGGGGACTGATACTTCTGCCTACCTCCTCTCTGAAATGAGAATGCAGCAGATGATGGCGGATATTTTTGGCATGCTGACGAAGGCGGCGGGCCTTAACATGGATCTGCCCGGCCTGCAGTGAGGAAAGACGTGGCCAGACATCAAACTGATCAGGATTATACCTACGACAGCCTGCACGAGGAGCGCCAGTACGGTGTATTCTGGTATTCCTGGCTTTGGCATATCCTCAGACCCGTGCTGATCGGGGTCAGCGCTCTGATCCTGACGCTGGGGCTCCTGTCCTATGCATGGGGGAAAGTGAGTGAAGCATACATCGATCCGGTGAATCCGGACGACAGCGCGCAGATCACATTTACGGTCAAGTCGGGAGAAAGTTTGACGCGTGTTGCCAGCAACCTGAAAGCGCAAAATCTGATCAGGAACAAGTCTGTCTTCAAGTATTACGCTGACTTTGCAGGCTTTGGCCAAAAAATTCAGGCTGGGGAGTATACCCTGCGTCGCAGCATGACTATTTCTGAGATCGCTGACCAGCTGGCGCAGGGAGACGGCCGGCCATTAGTGCGCAATATTACCATTATCCCCGGCTGGACGATAGAAAACATCGCCGCGTACCTGGTGAAGGAAAAGGTGCTGCAAAGCCCTGATCTATTCCTTCAAAAAG
This sequence comes from Bacillota bacterium, assembly GCA_023460055.1. Taxonomy (GTDB): domain Bacteria; phylum Bacillota; class Clostridia; order Christensenellales; family Aristaeellaceae; genus UBA1038. Next base: position 3,419 of record JAEWRJ010000152.1, read on the forward strand.
CCAAGACGGGTACAGACTACAACGCCTACTACTATGTCGCGGATGTACTGGGT
>JAEWRJ010000153.1 GCA_023460055.1 Bacillota bacterium
GATCGGTGGTGGCAATGATGTGCTTTTGCCAGCCTTCGCCGACATGTGCCTTCAAAGCTTCCGAGATGATCAGGTACTGGCTCATGGTTTCCGCTGTCGCGCCTGATTTGGTGATGATGTTAAAGCAGGTGGTTTTCAGGTCGATCACGTCAAGCAAACTCTTCATGCGCTCCGGATCGATGTTATCCTCTACAAAAAAGCGGGGGCCGATGCGTTTTTCATCGCTCAGGTCATTGTAGTGAAGATGGTTGAGCGCCTGCTGTACAGCAATGGGGCCCAACGCGCTGCCCCCGATCCCCAGAACGACAAAGGTCTTAAAGTCTCTGCGTACAGTTTCAGCGGTAGCCAGGATATCGGTGACGATCTCATCCTGGTTGTAGGGGAGTTCTGTCCAGCCAAGCCAGCCTGTTCCCCGGTTTTCCTTTACTGCTTTAAAAGCTGCGGCGGCACGGGGGGAAAGGGCCTGAAGCTCTTCTTTGGTCAGGCCGTATAGATCGCCCAGCATATCGCTCATCAGGCGGTTGACATCAAGCTTGATCAGCGGGACGGACCCGGAAAATGAATCGCGCAGCTCTCTTGCCTCCTTTTGTTTCAGAGAAATTATATCACAGGGCCGCGCCATTGACAAAGCAATCCATATGCTTTTATAATATCAAAACGGCTGTGATGGGAAGATGATGCGTCGGCTGTCTTAAGAGAAGGAGACCTTGGCTGAAAGTCTCCCGGCAGTTTAACATCGGGACACCCCTGAGCCTCCGGTGAGAACCGGCGTTGGCCCGCGTTACGGGCACAGAGCGGCACATATCTGTGCAAGCTGGGTGGCACCGCGAGCAACTCGTCCCATGCATGAACATGCGTGGGTTTGTTTTTTAAGAGGGGGAGCTATGATACAAGCGCCAAAGGGAACAAAGGACTGTCTGCCGCAGGACAGCTACAGGTTTCAGTATGTTGAGAGCATCATGCGCAAGCATGCCGCGCTTTCAGGCTACCGCGAGGTACGCACCCCTGTGTTTGAGCATACGGAGCTTTTTCTGCGCGGTGTCGGGGATACAACCGATATTGTTCAAAAAGAGATGTACACCTTCAATGACAAGGGCGGGCGTTCTATCACCCTCAAGCCGGAAGGCACGGCGGGAGCCGTGCGCGCATTGATTGAGGGGAAACTCTACGCGCAGGCCCAGCCGGTCAAGATGTACTATATCAATAACCCGATTTTCCGCTACGAGAACCCTCAGCACGGCAGACTGCGTGAACATCATCAGTTTGGCATGGAGTGCTTTGGCGCCAGAGAACCTTCCGCTGACGCGGAGCTGATCGCGGGCTTGCTCAATATGCTTGCCGAGCTGGGGCTTGACGATCTGACAGTCAATATTAACTCCATCGGCTGCCCGCAATGCCGCCCTGTGTATCATCAAAGGCTGCGGGAGTATCTGGCCGGCCAGATGGATCAACTCTGCGATAACTGCAGGGAGCGCTTTGACAGGAACCCGCTGCGCGTGCTTGACTGCAAAGAAACAGGCTGCAAGCGCGTGGTCAAAAACGCGCCGGTCATTGTGGATACATTGTGCGATGAATGCGCCGGGCATTTTGAAGGGCTGAAGGGCCTGCTGGACGCGGCGAAGGTCGGCTATCAGATCGATCCGCTGATCGTGCGCGGGCTGGATTACTATACCAAAACCGTGTTTGAGATCATTATGCACGGCCAGCGTGAGGGCCTTGCCCTGTGCGGCGGCGGACGCTATGACGGTCTGGTGGAGCAGCTGGATGGACCGCCGCTGGCGGGAGTTGGCTTCGGCATCGGTATTGAGCGAATATTGATGGAACTTGACACAAAAGGCATTGCCCTGCCCCAGCCTCCGCTCTATCACGCATATGTCGCCAACATCGCGCCTGACGACTTTGTGAGGGCCTTTGAACTGGTGCTTGCCCTTCGGGGACGAGGCATACAGGCAGATTGCGACCACACCGGGAGGAACCTTCGCGCGCAATTCAAATATACCAATAAGCTGGGTATCCGTGTGATGGCAATCGTCGGGGGTGAGGAATGGGAACGGGGCAATATCAAACTGAGGGATATGCAAACTGGGGAAGAAACGGAAGTACCCGCGCAAAACGCGCTTGAGACAATCGAAAATATGTTGAAAGGTTGATTAAAAGATGGCAGAGTTTTTAGGCGGATGGAAACGAGACCTGCGCTGCGGTGAAGTGAGCGAGGCATTGGCCGGCCAGCAGGTGACCCTGATGGGATGGGTTCAGCGTTCCCGCAACATGGGCGGCGTGATCTTTGTGTGGCTGCGCGATGTGTCCGGCATTGTACAGGCAGTCTTCAACGCGGACAAACTGGATCAGAAGACGTTTGAACTGGGTGTTTCTCTGCGCTCGGAATATGTTGTGGCATTGAAGGGCGAGGTCGCCCTGCGCGACGCCTCCGCCGTCAATGAGCAAATGGCGACCGGAAAGGTCGAAGTACTGGTCAAGGAAGCCAAGCTTTTAAACGCGGCTGAGACACCGCCCATCTACGTTGAGGACGGCGCCAAGGACAACGAAGCCATTCGTCTGAAGTACAGGTACCTTGACCTGCGCAAGCCTTCCATGCAGCAGATTATGCTCAGCCGTTCCAAGGTGACCACCGCCATCCGTGAACACATGATCAGCCAGGGATTCGCTGAATTTGAAACACCTATCCTGACCAAGTCTACCCCTGAAGGCGCGCGTGATTTCCTGGTACCCAGCCGCATTCATTCGGGTGAGTGCTATGCCCTGCCGCAAAGCCCTCAGATCTATAAGCAGCTGCTGATGCTGGGCGGTATGGACAGATACTTCCAGGTAGCCCGATGCTTCCGTGATGAGGACAGCCGGGCTGACCGGCAGCCGGAGTTTACGCAGCTGGATCTGGAAATGAGCTTTGTTGAGCCTAAGGACATACAGGCTGTGGTGGAAGGCGCGTTTGCTGCCGTGTTCCGCAAGGTAAAGGGAATTGAGCTTCAGCTGCCCCTGCCTCGAATGACCTGGAAAGACGCGATGGAGCAGTACGGAAGCGATAAGCCCGACACCCGTTACGGCATGAAGATATCAACGGTAAACGAGCTGGTAAGAGGCTGCGGCTTCTCTGTCTTTGAGCAGGCTGTGGAGCAGGGACATACCGTTTGCGCCATCACGGCCAAAAAGGCAGCCGGTCATCTGAGCCGCAAGGAGATGGATGCCCTGGGCGAGTATGCCAAGACCTACCACGTGAAGGGCTTGGCCTGGCTTGCGCTGGGTGAAGACGGGGCGGTCCGTTCTTCCTTCGCAAAGTTTTTCTCTGAAGAAAAGCTGAAAGCGCTTCTTTCAAGCATGGAGGTCGAGCCGGGGGACGCGCTGTTCCTGATTGCTGACAAGAAGCTGATCGCGCTTAACGCCATGGGCCAGCTTCGCGCTAAGCTGGCGCGTGATCTGGGCCTGATCGATAAGAGTAAATACAACCTTCTGTGGATCACCGAGTTTCCGCTGCTTGAGTGGAACGAAGAAGAGCAGCGCTTCCAGGCGGCTCACCACCCCTTCACGATGCCGATGGAAGAAGACTTTGAACTGATGCAGGAACATCCCGAGCTGACGCGGGCTCAATCCTACGATCTGGTGCTCAACGGCATCGAGATGGGCTCAGGATCCATCCGTATTCATGCCAGTGACTTGCAGGAGAAGATGTTCAGCCTTCTTGGCTTTACCCATGAAGAAGCGTGGAAGCGCTTTGGATTCCTGCTGGAAGCGTTCAAGTACGGCACCCCCCCGCATGGCGGATTCGCCTTTGGCATCGACAGGCTGATGATGATGCTGACAGGCGCTGAAAGCCTGCGTGATGTGATCCCGTTCCCCAAGGCGCAAAACGCCGCTTGCCTGATGATGGATACGCCCAGCATTGTGGCCGATGAGGCCTTGAAGATGCTGCATATGCATTTTGACGAAGAAGTGAAAGGCTGATCTGCTCCAAACGATGCTTCACGAAATCAGCCCCCTGCGTCTGGATAATGCCTTTTATGCTCATGAGGTACAGAATGGCGATACCATTTTGTGCTTTCAAGGCGATGCCCTCCTGCTGAGAAACAGCGGGGAGGGCATCGCCTACCCTGTTTTTGACGCGGTGAAGATGGACTCGTCCCGGTGTATCTACCTGTTTTCTATTGATTCACAGCGTTTCTTTCTCTCTTTTCGGCCTGTATGGGCGCCGGGCTTCCGTTTCTCCCCCGTACAGTCGCTCAGAACCGCCGTTCCGCAGCACATGGCTTTCGCCGGAACCATCGGACATCACCTGTATCGCTGGTACCGCGCCAGAAAGTATTGCGGAGTTTGCGGCCGCAGGGCGGTTCATGACAAAAAGGAGCGTATGCTGCTGTGTCCGGCTTGCGGGAATAAGGAATATCCGCAGATCATGCCGGCAGTGATCGTCGGTGTCATTGACGGCAATAAACTCCTGCTGACAAAGTATGCCGCGCGCGGCAATCAGCCTTCCAGCCAGCGCCAAGCCCTTGTGGCCGGGTTTACCGAAATAGGTGAAACCCTTGAAGAAACGGTCCGGCGAGAGGTGCGCGAGGAAACAGGCCTTGAGGTTGGGGACATCACTTACTATAAAAGCCAGCCCTGGGCCTTTACCGGCTCGCTTCTTTCAGGGTTCTTTGCCCGGGTAATGGGCGGCAATCAGGTAACGCTTGATGAAGAGGAACTATCGCAGGCCGTTTTCGTCGCCCGCGAGGACATAGATGTCCCATATACCAATATAGCGCTTACCAATGAAATGATCTGTCTATTCCGTGACCTGGGCCCGGAACCGCTTTTGAGGGATGATCCTCTGCGCCGGATGCCATATGGGCAAGCGGAGCCCGGGGTACAATAATACAGGCGTGTTGCGCCTGAGCTTAAGTTTTGTTATACTGTCGACGTAATGAGGAGGTGTATCCACATGGCACCTAAGAATGAAAATCTGCCGGTTGACGCAGAAATGAAGATGAGCGACGGCGGCTCGATTACCTACGCCAACGAGGTTATTGCCATTATTTCGGGCATTGCCGCCAATGAGATCGACGGCATCGCCGGGATGGTGACCAGCGGCGGGTTTGGCGATATCATCGGTAAAAACCGCAATGTCACGCGAGGCGTTAAAGTTGAGGTCGGAACCGAGGAAGTATCTGTTGACCTGTACACGATCATTGAGTACGGTCAGCCCATCCAGCGTGTAGCCACAGAGGCGCAGGAAAATGTACGCAAGTCGATCGAAGCGATGACAGGTCTGAAGGTCGTGCGCGTTGACGTGCATGTGCAGGGCGTCAGTTTTGAAAAGGACAAGCGCGAAGCGCAGTCCAACCTTGAGGCGGCCAATGTCCCGAATCTGCTTGAGAGCAGCAAAAAAAAGAGCAGGCAGCGCAAGGAAGATCCCTCAGAGGCCAAGGAAGAAAAAGCGGAAAAATCTGAAAAGACCGATAAAGCGCCGTCTAAGGAAGAAGCTCCGGAACAGGCGCCTGACACGCAGGAAGCTGCCCCGCAGGGTACGGAGTAAACAGCATTCCTTAACACTCTCAATGGTTTGACTGACAGACTGAAGGGAGGGGACAGCTATGAAGCTTCGTACGCTGGACAGGATTTTTCTCTTTGCCGGCGGGTTTGTAACGGCGCTGATTGGCGTATGCGTGTTTTTGGTCGGATTGAGAACTGAGGCGCTGGCCATTGCCGATTTGGGCGGAGAGATGGTATTGGTCAATCGCCTGATGATTCTCATATCCGGCGCAGTCCTGTTTGTCTATGGCGTGTATGTCATGAGTCTGCCGCAGAGCTACCGTAAAAAGAAGACTGACTTCGTGGTCCAGCAAACGGCGGACGGTGAAATGCGAATCTCCGTCCAGGCAATGGATGGGCTTGTCCGCAAAGTGATGGAGCTGCACAGTGAAATGACACTCCGGAGCATGGAGGTCGAAAATCGCAAGGACAGTGTCTACATTGATCTGAAGGTAGCGGTAGCCAAGAATATCAGCATCCCCCTGGCCGTTACCTCTGTGCAAAAGGACATTAAGCAGTACCTGCTTTCATCCACGGGCGTGGATGTACGGGAAGTTAAGGTAACAGTGGATACCACAGATGACATGGCGAAGGATTCTCCGTATATCATGCAGGAGACGTTCAGCGCGCAGCGGCCAAACGCGGCCACACAAGCAAGCGGTCCCGTTGTCTTTGCGGACGCCAAGCCTGATGAGCCGCTGGAATCAAGCAGCGAAGCGATAGCATTCGACCCGGCACTAAACGTATCTGCAGCCGCACCTGGGGAAGATGAAGATCAATGGCAGGAAGGGGACAAGCAGGACAATGAAAGAAACTGAAAAGACCGGCAACGGGAATGAAAAATCGCCTCGCAAGTATCGCAAGCTGGTGTATCCGTCCGCGTTTTTCATGGTGGGGATTCTGTGGGTGACATTTGGTTTTTGGAAGACGCTGTTTGTTGCCTTGCTGACACTGATCGGCTTTTTTGTCGGCTCAACCGATAATCTGGAGGAGTCCATCAAGCAGCTGGTCAATAAGGTTTTTCCGCCGTCCCAGAAAAAAGTGACCTACAGCGCTGAGGATATGGAAAAACTTAAAAAGGCATTTGAAAAGAAAGAATTCGAAGAGAAGGAACCGGTAGAGAAGGCATAAGCCTTCTTACGGCCATTTAAGGCCGGTCCGGACAAGGAGATAAAGGGGAATGTCAAGACTTTCGGCCCGCAGAGCGGCCATGCAGATGATTTATGAAGACATGCTCGGCGGAGAAGGCGGAGATGATACGCTGCTGGGACTGATTGAATTTAAGCCCGACGATGAGCGTGATGACGACTACATCAAAGCGCTCACCGAGGGGGTGAAGCAGTATCAGGCAGATATTGACCAGGAGATTGCATGCCGCAGCCAGACCAGGGAACTCACGCGAATTCCGGTACTGGTCCGGTCAATCCTGCGTCTGGCCATGTACGAGATGAACTACCTCAAGGACACACCGTCCAGCGTGATCATCAACGAGGCGGTGGAACTTGCCAAGCGTTTCGGAGAGGAAGGCGACAGCCGCTTTATCAACGGGCTGCTGGGCAGTTATCTGAGGGATACTCAGCCGACATGAGGGCCGTGCTGGGCATTGATACCAGTTGTTATACTACATCCTGCGCTGCGGCGGACGAGCAATTCAACCTGCTAAACGCTGACAGGATGCTTCTCCCGGTTAAACAGGGAACCTGCGGCCTGCGGCAGAGCGAGGCCGTTTTTATTCATTTAAAACAGCTGCCGCAGGTAATGGAAGAAACCTTGTCTCACGTCAACGCCGATATCGCCGCGGTATGCGTATCAGCAAAGCCCGCGGATGGAAACGATTCCTATATGCCTGTTTTCCAGGCCGGATTGTCGGCAGCAAAGTCTATTGCAGCTGCTATGCATGTGCCCTGTTATGAAACAACGCACCAGCGTGGTCATTTAGCGGCGGCGCAGATAGGAAGCCCGCGGATGCACGGCGATTATATGGCTCTGCATCTGTCAGGCGGTACAACGGATTTGCTGATGGTTTCCGCAGAGGACCTGAGGGTGCTGCTTTCCACTTTGGATCTGCCGGCCGGACAGCTGATAGACAGGGTGGGGGTCCGCCTGGGGCTCCCTTTTCCGGCTGGCCCTTCCTTGGAAGAGCTGGCCAAACGCGGCAGATCGAGAGGCCGATACGGAGTCAGCCTCAGTGAGAGCGGCTTGCATTTCTCAGGCGCTGAAGCTCAGGCGATGCGGGATATAGCACAGGGAAGGCTGAGCCCGGAAGACATTGCCGCTGAAGTTTTCGATTTTATCTGCAGAAGCGTACTTAAGCTCTTGAGCAGTGTGCGGGAGGCAAAGGGGACTGGCGTTGCCCTGGTTTTCGGAGGCGTCGCCTCCTCCATGCTGCTGCGAGATTTGCTGCTCAGACGCGTAGAATCAAAGCACTGTCAGCTTGATATCCGATTCGGCGCTCCTGAGTATTCGGGGGATAACGCGGCCGGTGTCGCCATGATCGGGGCACGGCAGCATTTTATACGTTGACAAGGAGGAAGGGGCATGGCAAAGATACTTGACGGAAAGCTGATGGCTGAAGATTTGACAAAGGATCAAACGCGGCGCGTGGCTGAGCTGGCCGCGAAAGGAGCCATACCGGGCCTGGCGGTCGTTCTGGTGGGTGAAGATCCCGCCAGTCAGATCTATGTGCGCAACAAGGGGATAGCCTGTGAGACAGTCGGAGTGCATTCAAAAACCATCCGCCTTCTTCAGAGCGCCTCGCAGGATGAGGTGATCGCCGCCGTCGATGAACTGAACGCGGATGACTCCATCCATGGCATCCTGGTACAGCTGCCTCTGCCCGGTCACCTCGATGAGGCTGCGGTGCTGGCGCGCATATTGCCGCAAAAGGATGTAGATGGCTTCCATATCAGCAACGCCGGCAAATTGTTTTCCGGGCAGTCTGGGGTGGTCCCCTGCACGCCCAAGGGCATCATCCATATGCTCAAGCAGGGAGGCGTTGATCTGGCCGGGAAGGACGCCGTGGTGATCGGGCGGTCCAACATCGTTGGGAAGCCCGCGGCTATGCTCCTGCTCAATGAGAATTGCACGGTGACGATCTGCCACTCCCGCACGCAGAACCTGAAAGAACACTGCAGGCGGGCGGATATCCTGGTGGCCGCTATCGGCAAGCCGCGTTTCGTGACTGCCGATATGGTCAAACCAGGCGCTGCCGTGGTGGATGTGGGCATCAACCGCGTGGACGGCAAAGTGGTCGGTGATGTTGATTATGAGGCTGTCAGCGAGGTTGCCGGATACATCACACCGGTTCCGGGCGGAGTCGGGAAACTGACCATCAGCATGCTGATTGAAAACACATTGGAGGCCGCATGCAGGCAAACGCCTTAAGCGTATCTGCCCTCAATGAATATGTGCGCCGTTCTCTGGCGGGAGATCCGATGCTGCAGGGTATCGCCGTGCGTGGTGAGGTTAGCAATTTTCGCCCGTACGCGTCCGGTCACTGGTATTTTTCACTGAAGGACGAAGAGAGCCGCATCGCCTGCGTGATGTTCCGCCAGCACAACGCCTACCTGGGTTTCTTGCCCAGTGACGGCATGCGTGTGGTGCTTATAGGATCCGCAGGGCTTTATGTTTCAAGCGGCAGCTATCAGTTTTATGCAGAAGCCATGCTGCGGGATGGCGTGGGGGAACTCTATCAGCGCTTTCAAGTTCTAAAGGATAAGCTGCTCAAAGAGGGCTTGTTTGACGCGTCACGCAAGCGGCCGCTGCCCTTGCTGCCGCGCGCTGTCGGTATCGTTACCTCTTCTTCCGGCGCGGTCATCCACGATATCAGGACTGTCTGTGCCAGACGTTTCCCCGGTATACCGCTGATCCTGCGGCCTTCGCAGGTGCAGGGCGAAGGCGCCAAGGAGGACCTGACTGCGGCGCTGCGTGAGCTGTCAGGGATGGATGAGGTGGATGTGATCATCATTGGCCGCGGCGGCGGATCAATGGAAGACCTGTGGGCTTTCAACGAAGAAATCGTAGTGCGGGCGGTCGCCGCCTGCCCCAAGCCTGTGATATCCGCTGTTGGCCATGAAACAGATACCACACTGTGCGATTTCGCGGCCGATATGCGGGCGCCTACGCCATCAGCGGCGGCTGAACTGGCTGTGCCGGACAGGCGGGAGCTGCTGCGTATGGCAGAAGCTATGAAGGCAAGGATGATTCAGGGAGCGCAGAAAACCTTGCTTGAGCGGCGGGCTACAGCAGAGGAACTAACAAAAAGATTGACCGCGCAAAGTCCTCAGATGGCGCTGGAACGCTCGCTGCACAGAATAAGCATCGCAAGGCAATCAATACAAAGTTTGGCTGAACAGGGTATTCAGGCTTTGGGGGTGCGACTCGAGAAGCTCTCCGGTTCCCTGTCCGCGATGGGACCGGGCAGTACATTGAAACGCGGCTATGCCATGGCAGTATCCGGAGGAAAGCCGATAACAAAGGCAATGGATCTGCCGGAGCGGTTTACACTGATCTTTCAGGATGGCCGGGCGGAGGCCCAAACGCTTAGTAAAGAATCGGGAGAGTTTATATGAGTGAGGAGAAGACCGGTATAGGCTTTGAACAAAAGCTGGAAATGCTTGAATCGCTTGTCACAAGGATGGAAGGCGGCGGCATGAGGCTGGAAGATCTGCTTTCAGAGTATGCCTTGGGCATGCGCCTGTCAAAGGAACTGACGCAGGAGCTGGAAGCGGCTCAGGCAAAGATGCTTGTGCTGAAAAACGGCAGTTTGAAGCCCGCGGAGGATGGCGATGGGCTTTGATCAGGAGCAAGCGGCGTATATCCTGATGATCGAGCAAGCGCTGTGCGACGCGCTTATCGAACCGGAGCAGGATTGGCCGCGGGACGGAATCCCGAGAAACCTGAATACCGCCATGCGCTATAGCCTGCTTGCGGGCGGGAAGCGCTTGCGCCCGACGCTGCTTCTGGCAGCATGCCATTTGCTCCTGGACGATGTCTCTGCTGCCCTGCCCTTTGCGGCGGCCGTGGAGATGATACACACGTACTCTTTGATTCACGATGATCTGCCTGCCATGGATAATGATGATCTGCGGCGGGGCAAACCCTCGAATCACAAGGCATTCGGGGAAGCGACCGCGATTCTGGCGGGTGACGCGCTGCTTAATCTGGCCTATGAGCTGATGGGGCGCAGCGCGCATCCGCGGGCGCTCAAGGCCCTGTCAGCTATTGCTTCGGCCGCGGGATCCCGCGGCATGATTGCCGGGCAGGCTGCCGATATGTGGATGGAAGGCCGGGAGGCGGATCAAGATATGCTGCGCTATATCCACAGCCATAAAACAGCCGATCTGATCACGGCGCCTGTGGTGGCCGGACTGATACTGGCAGGAGCGGATGACAGGCAGCTGGAGCAGGGACGAATGTATGGCTGTCACCTCGGTCTGGCTTTCCAGATTGTGGATGATTTGCTGGATGAGCTGGGGGATGAAACGAAAATGGGCAAACGGCTCGGTAAGGATCATGCGGTCGGAAAGCTCACCTGGCCGGGTTTATATGGGATTGAGCAAGCCGGAAATGAAGCCGCGCGTCAGATTGATAAGGCGGTGAAGGCTGCCGGTTTCTTTGGAGCGCGGGGGGAGTTTCTGATTGCGCTTGCGCAAAACAGCCTGAAACGAGTAATATAAAAGACAAGGGTCAATGATCAGCAGAGGTGAGTGGCTTTGGCGGATTTACTAGGCAATGATATTCTGATGTGCGCGCTGACATCGTTTGCTATCGCGCAGTTTCTCAAGGTGATGATTGATTGGGCGGTCAACAGGAACTTCAACTTCCGCAGGACATTCGGTATGGGCGGCATGCCCAGCTCCCATACTGCTTTTTTGGTGGCGCTGACCTCCATGATTGCCCTGCGTGAAGGGATGGGCTCAACTTCCTTCGCCCTCTCGGCAGCGATTACGATGGTGGTGGTCTATGACGCGATGGGCGTCAGGCTGCAGACGGGCAAGCAAAGCAAGGTCATCAACAGGATCCTTCACCGTATGCTGGTAGAGGGGCAGCCGCTGGGTGACGCGGATCTGCAGGAACTGATCGGCCATACGCCGACTGAAGTATTCTTTGGGGCCGTGATCGGCCTGTTTATCCCCGTATTTTTTCGATAGGAGAGAGAAACATGGATCAATTTATGGAAGAAGTCGTCAGCAAACGGAACAAAGGAACAGATAACGTTATGCTCGTGCTGGCATGGGCGGCAATGATCCTTTCGGGTATCATCGCGATGTTCATGTTTAACCTGATCACAATGACGATCAGCGCGCAGGGTTTCAGCATGGGCATGGTACTGGATATCGTCATCACGCTGCTGATGATCGCGGCTGCCGTTTTGCTTTTTCTGTTCAAGGACAGGATCAAGACGGAATATGAATATACCTTTACAAACGGCATCCTTGACTTTGCCAAGGTCTTTAATAATCGCAAGCGTAAGACCCTTGGCACGATGAATGTAAAGAATGTCGAGGCGGTCGGCATGGTCAAATCCGGTTCATTCAACCGTTACCTCAATATGCCCGGGATCAAGCGGCTCAACTGGTTTATCAACCGCGATGCTGATCTGTTTTACATGTACTTTCAAAAAGACGGCGCGAAGTCGCTGCTTGTCATTGAACCCAGCGAAACCATGCGCAATATGATCATCCGTTCCGCCGGACAGGGGAAGCTGCAGCAGAATTGAGCGGAAGCGTTAAGGTATATCTTGATAACAGCGCGACGACCCGCCCGGATAAACGTGTGATCGAAGCCATGAGCCGCGCGATGACGGAACAATATTTCAATCCGTCCTCTCTGTACGCGCAGTCATTGGATGTTGAGAGAAGCATGGACAGCTGCCGTAAAAGCATACTGTCATCACTCAAGGCAACCAATGGCTCTATTGTGTTTACCTCCGGCGGTACGGAGGCCGATAACCTGGCCATCCTTGGCGCCATGGGGAGCTTTTCCTCCGGGAAGGTCCTGTATAGCGCGGGTGAGCATCCGGCTGTGACAGAGAGTTGCAAGGCACTGAGCCGCCGGGGCTTTGCGGCGGAAGAGATCCCGCTCACCCGGGAGGGGATTGTCAGCCTGGAAGATCTGGAAAACATACTGACACCCGATACACGGTTGATTTGCCTGATGCAGATCAATAACGAGACGGGGGCGGTGCAGCCGCTGCGGGAGCTTGCCGCTTTGCGCGACAGGATTTGTCCTGAGGCGATTTTTCATGTCGATGGTGTCCAGGGATTCCTGCGGCAAGCGTGTCCGGTAAGCGAGACCGGAATAGACAGCTACGCGCTGTCCGCGCATAAGATCCATGGTCCAAAGGGAATAGGGGCTTTATGGGTAAGCGGGCGCCAGCGCCTTGGGCCCATTTTGTTTGGCGGCGGCCAGGAGGGCGCGCTCAGGTCCGGCACGGAGAATACGCCCGGCATCGCCGGCTTGTTGGCAGCGATCGGCTGCTATCCGATGGAGCACAAGATGCGCGCGATGAAGCTCAGGCTGTATGAACGCATCAAGTCAGAGATACCGGAGGCTCAGGTGAACGGCCCCGATCCTTATTCCGAACATGCGGCGGATCATATCCTGAACCTGTCATTCCCGCCTGTCAGGGCAGAAACCATGCTGCACGCTTTGGAGGGGATGGGTGTGCTGGTAGGCAACGGATCTGCCTGTTCATCAAAAAAGAAAAGCGCAAGCCATGTGCTGAGCGCGATGAGAATCCCGCCGGCGGCGATAGAGAGCGCTGTCAGGTTCAGCCTGAACCCCTATCTCACAGAGGATGATATCGATTACGCGGCGGATTGCGTGATCAAAAATTTTGCGCTGTTAAAGCGTTTTACACGGCGGTAGAAAGAGGCATTATGCGTGAACTGTTGATGGTTCGTTACGGTGAAATTTACTTAAAAGGGCTTAACCGCCCCTATTTTCAAAATTTGCTGCTGTCACGCGTGAAAAGCGCGGTGAAAGAGTACAGCTCCAAGGTTGTCCTTCACGACAGCCGCATCTATATCCATGATATGACAGATACGATGGCCTGCCTGCGGGCGGTGCAAAAGGTGTTCGGCGTACATTCCGTCTGTCCCGCCATTGAGATGGAGAAGGATGATTTTGACGCGGTATGTGAGCAGGGCTTGAAGCTGATGGAAGGGCTGAGCGGCACATTCAAGGTGCTGGCAAGGCGGGCGGATAAGCGATACCCGATGGATTCGCCGCAGATATGCGCTCAAATGGGCGGCTATATTCTGGAGCGCAGAAGCGATCTCAGCGTGGATGTCAGGAATCCTGAACACGAGCTGAATGTAGAAATCAGGGATATGGCCTATTTGTATGCCAAAGTCTACCCGGCGCCCGGCGGAATGCCGGTGGGCAGCAACGGCAAGGCTGCCTTGCTTTTATCAGGAGGCATTGACAGCCCGGTGGCGGGTTATATGATCGCCAAGCGCGGCGTGGCGATGGTGGCCGTGCACTTCTATTCATTCCCGTATACGGGCGAGCGCTCAAAAGAAAAGGTTCTCGAACTGGCCAGGATACTTTCGGGTTATTGCGGAGGCATGCGCGTGTACGTGGTACCTTTTACGGATATCCAGATGCGCATCCATGAAAGCTGTCCTGAGGATCATACCACGCTGATTATGCGGCGTTTTATGATGCGCATCGCTGAAAGAATAGCTCGGAAGGAACACGCGCAGGCTCTTGTGACAGGTGAGTCAATCGGCCAGGTCGCCAGCCAGACCATGAAGGCGCTCGCCTGCACGGACGCTGTGGTCACCCTGCCGGTGTTCCGTCCTGTCATCGGCTTTGATAAGATTGAGATCATCGATTACGCGCAAAAGATCGGCACTTATGAAACGTCCAGCCTGCCTTACGAGGACTGCTGCACGGTCTTTACGCCCAAGCATCCTGTGACCCAGCCTCGCCTTGATAAAGCGGAGGAAGCTGAGCAGAAGCTGAAAAACTCAGAGGAGCTGATAGAGACCGCGGTCAATGACAGCGAGATTATTGATCTGTAATCATCTGAGGAGAACACATTGTCAAGCAAATGTACTTGACAAATACCTGCCGCTCTGTATAATAGTTTTGTCAAGTACATTTGCTTGACAGGAGGATGCATGGCAATCGGCGAGAGCAAGCTGGATAAAAAGGTGGAGTATGGCGTTCTGTCCTCCTTTTACGGCGCGCTTCTGACCGAGCGCCAGCGGTCCATGCTGACGCTTTACTGCGATGAGGATTTGTCTCTCGCGGAGGTGGCAAAGCAACTAGATGTGACTCGTCAATGTGTCAACGATACCCTGCAAAGGGCCTTTCAGCGGCTTGATGAGCTTGAAAACAGCCTAAATCTGATGGCGCGTTTTGAGCGGCAGAGAGAAGTCATGGCTGTCTGCCGCGACCTGATCAAATTGAGCCAAAATGGTGTTGACGCCGAGTATAACCTGGATCAGGCCGCCCGGCGGCTGGATGATTATCTGCGTGAGGAGGATGCGTAGGCATGGCGTTTGGAGGCTTATCCGATAAACTGCAGCGCGCTTTTAAGAAGCTGACCGGCAAGGGCAAGCTCAACGAGCAAAACATCAAGGACGCAATGCGTGAAGTGCGCATGGCTCTTTTGGAAGCCGATGTCAACTATGTTGTCGTCAAGGATTTCATTAAGCGTGTAACCGAGCGGTGCGTAGGTACAGAGATCCTGTCCTCGCTGAATGCTGGGCAGCAGGTTATCAAGATTGTCAACGAAGAGCTGACGGCCTTGATGGGCGGCGCGAACGCCCGTCTGACCTGGTCATCTTCCCTGCCGACTGTCTATATGCTTTGCGGCCTTCAGGGCTCCGGCAAGACAACCATGGCGGGCAAGCTGGCCGGTTATCTGCAAAAGCAGGGTAAAAAGCCGCTTCTGGCTGCCTGTGATATTTACAGGCCGGCTGCCATCAAGCAGCTGCAGGTCGTTGGTGAGCGGGTCAAAGTGCCTGTGTTTGAACGGGGCACGCAGGACCCGGTGCTGACTTCCAAAGAGGCAGTCGAGCACGCCCGCTATTATGGCAACGATGTCCTGATCCTGGATACCGCAGGCCGCCTCCATGTGGATGAAAATCTGATGGGGGAACTGGAGCGCATCAAGGCCGCAGTCAAACCGCAGGAGATCCTGCTGGTGGTGGACGCGATGACCGGACAGGATGCCGTTAACGTGGCCTCTGCTTTTAACGGCAAGCTGAGCATTGACGGCGTGATCATCACCAAGCTTGACGGCGACAC
>JAEWRJ010000154.1 GCA_023460055.1 Bacillota bacterium
TGTTTTTTTGCGTGCGTGTTTTTATGAATTCCCTTTTTTTCTCACTCTGTTCTGCAGTTCCGATCACAACAACGCCATTAACGCCTTCAGAATGAGCGCTTGTTTTGCATTATGCGGAAACTCAAGAGATTATTGCGGTCTTTGGTTCGTCTTTGGTTCGCCTGGCAAGTTCACAGTATCTTTACATTTTTAAATAAAATAGGAGCGTAGCCGGATAAACACGATCCTTTGGGGATATTTGGAATCATTATTTTGTGTTTTTTACCGGATGAAGGCACAAAATGTATTGTTTTTTGTTATAGCCCCTGTTATAATACACCACATGTAGATAAGAGAGGAGCGTCCCTGTGATGAATTCTTTGGCGGAATTCGTATCTGTTCTTTGGCTGACGGCAGCGCTCTCCTTTTTTTTATATTCATCGCGTCAAAAACGCCGTGAAAAGGGGATGATGGAAGCCCTGAGGCGCAGCGCGCTGTACCTGCGGCTGTACAGGAAGCTTGACCATCTCTTTCATCACTATGAGATCGACCAGCTTCGCGTTGAGCAAAACGGCGTGACCGTCACCTCGGTGATGCCAGCCCATACGCTGCTGACCTTTGATTTTAAGCAAAACGGCAACAGCAAGCGCGCCTGCGACGCTTCAAGACTGGTGATGCAGCTTTTATATGAAGATTTCCCCCTGCTTGCAAGCCGGGATATCTATAAAATGACCCGTTACTGCGTCTACCGCAGCAACGGGAAAAAGGAATACGGTTTCAGCTTTACGATGCGGCGCGGCTACAAGGAAAGGCTGCTTCGTGAACGCATGACTGCGCGTGTCCGCATATACTGATCTTTATTACATCTTCACCACGTACTCGGGCAAAGCGGGAAGACGCTGATCCAGCGCCTGCTCAACATATCGCTTTAAAGCGGCAAGCGGAACCGGGATGATCCCCGGCTCTGTTTTTTCTATACCCGCCTTGAGCACGCTTTTAAGCCAAAGCACTGCGTCAGGCTCCAAGCGCTGGGCTGTGCTGTCAGGCGTATGGCATGTCCGGCAGACAAGGCCGCCGGCAGCCGGCGACAGCCAGGCTGCCTGACCCGCCTCAATCCGCTGGCCGCAGACAGCGCAGTGCTCAAGCCTCGGCTTGTAGCCGCTCAGCGCCGCGAAATGCAAAAGATAAGCTGCCGTCACAGCCCGCTCATCAAGCCCGGTGTAGGCGAGGCGGAAAAGCGAACGGGTAAGCAAAATCAGCAGGTGCTCCTGCGGCTCCTCCGGCTGGATAGATAGTTCGGCGCAGCGCAGCATGATGGCCGCATAGCTTAATTTTTCATAGTCATTCCTCAGGGGATAGTAGCTGTCCTCCACCTGACAGGAGGTGATCAGTTCATGCCCCTTGCCCTTGTACAGCACATAGTCTCCCAGCGTGAACAGCTCACTGGCCGGCATCAGCGGGCTGTTAGGCTTCCTGCAGCCGCGCGCGACGGCATCCACCCGTCCGCGCGACGCTGTCAGCAGGGTCAGGATACGGTCATTATCCCGCCAATCCACCCGGCGCAGCACCAGAGCCTTTGTGCTCGAATAAGCCAAGATTCAGCGCTCCTCCCCCATAAAAAACAAAGCGACGGTGCCAGGACCGGCGTGCGCGCCGACTACGGCACCAATAGGTGAGATAAATATCTCCCCCACGGCAGGTATTCTGTCCTTGATCAGCCCGGCGACATACTCGGCGTCCTCCGGAGCGTCCGCGTGGCTGATAAAACAGCCGCGCCCGTATTGCGGGCTTAGATGTTCTATGGCCATGTCAGCCAGAGCCTTCAGGGAGCGCTTGCGGCCCTGCACCTTTTCAAAGGCGACCAGCCTTCCCTCCCTGTTCACCTGCAGCACAGGCTTGATGCGCAGCATGCTGCCGATCAGGGCAGAACTACGGCTGAGGCGGCCTCCGCGGTATAGATGATTGAGATCATCCACCGTGAACCAGTGATGCACCTTGAGCCTGTTTTCGATAATCCACCGGGCGTTCTCTTCAAGGCTCATGCCCCGGGCGCGGTTCTTCAGCACATGATCGATCAACAGGCCGAGGCCGAGAGAAGCGGCCAGGCTATCCACCACCTGCACCTTCGCCTCCGGCTTTTGTGCAAGAATCTGCTCGCGGGCGGACAATGCGCTCCCGAAAGAACCTGAAATACCGCTTGACAGCGGCACGCACAGAACACCTTCGCCGCTGTCGGTGATCTGCTTGAACACATCATAGTATTCCGAGATGCCGATCAGGGAAGTGGAAGCCTTTTCCCCGCTGCGTATCTTTTGATAGAACTCGTCGGATCTGTTCTCATCGCCCACCCGGTAGCTGTACTCTTTGCCCGCCATGGTGTAGTTCATGGGCATCAGGGTAAGTTGCTCCTGCGCGTACACATAGGTTTTGGGCAAATCCGAACAAATGTCGGCGACGATCCAGTACTTCATGAATATCCTCCGGCTGAATTTTTGTACATTGTAGCTATTAGTGTATAAATCGTCAAGCCGCATACTTGTTGGCAGGGGATGGAAAAGCATGTATAATACTCCAGTCGGTAAGATAAACGCGAGGAGCTGATGAGATGGTCAATATGCAGGCGTTCGTTAAAGAATTGAACCTGACGGTGCTATCCGGTTCTTCCAGGGAGAGCTGGGACCTGAGTTCCCCCGAGATCAACAGGCCGGGTCTTGAGCTGATCGGCTTTTATGAGCATTTCGCGCATGAACGCCCGCAAGTAATGGGAAACGTTGAGATCAGCTACCTGGACTCTCTGGCTCCGGAAGACCGGAAGGCGCGGCTTGAAAAATACTTCTCCTTTCCTATTCCTGTGGTCATTATCTGCCGCGGTCTGCAGCCGCACAAAGAACTGCTTGAGACAGCCCGTGATCTCGATGTGCCCATTCTGCAATCCCAGGATTCGACGACCGCCTTTATTGTGGACGCCATCCTGTACTTGAGCAAGATACTGGCACCCCGCACCACCAGGCACGCCGTGCTGGTGGACGTATACGGCACCGGCATCCTGATCACGGGCGAGAGCGGCGTGGGCAAATCGGAATCCGCGCTGGAGCTGATCAAGCGCGGCCATCAGCTGGTGGCCGACGACACGGTGGATATCCGCCGCGTATCCAAGGAGCGGCTGACGGGTGAAGCGCCGGAAACCATCCGCCACTTCATGGAAATAAGGGGCATCGGCATCATCGACATCCGAGCGATGTACGGCGTCGGCTCGGTGCTTCTCAACAAGCGCATCGACATGGAAATCCACCTGGAAAACTGGAAAGAGAAAAAAGAGTACGACCGCCTGGGCCTGTCTGATGAATACACTGAGATCATGGGCGTGCGCATCCCTTATCTGGTGATCCCCGTGCGCCCCGGCCGCAATCTGGCCATCATCATCGAGGTGGCCGCCCGCAACTTCAGCCTGAAGAAGATGGGTTACTCGGCGGCTAAGGAACTGGACCGGCGGCTCAACGCTATGATGAATTTATCAGACGAAGTCTGAGAAGGAAGTATAGGATGATGCATTATATCGGAATTGATCTGGGCGGCACCCACATCAAGGCAGGGGTGACGGACGATCAGGGCCATGTGATCGCCAAGGCTGAGACAGCCACGCTGGCATCCCGTCCTTACCAGGATGTTGCGCGGGACATGGCTATGTGCAGCTTGAAGGCCCTTGAAGAAAGCGGGCTGACCCTCAATGATATCGGCGGCATGGGCATCGGCATCCCAGGCCTTGCGGACAACGTGACGGGAAACGTCATCTTCTGCACCAATCTGGGCTGGTATGATATCCCCCTGCGCAGTGAGCTTCAAAAATACATGAATCTGCCCATCCTCATTGATAACGACGCGACGGTCGCGGGCTTTGCCGAAAGCATCGCAGGCGTCAGCCGCGGGCTGCATTCCAGCGTGTTTTTGACACTGGGTACAGGCGTGGGCGGCGGCATCGTCATCGACGGCAAGCCCTGGACCGGCGCGCACGGCGTTGCCAGCGAGATCGGCCATCTGACCATGGAGATCGACGGCATCCCCTGCACCTGCGGCAAATCCGGCTGCCTGGAACGCTACTGCTCTGCCACAGCACTGATCCACATGGCCGGAGAGGTATGCCAGAACAACCCGGATTGCGTGCTGATGCATAGAGCCGGCGGTGATATCAAAAACATCACCGGACGCATGGTGGTGGACCTGGCCAAAGAAGGCGATGAGTACGCCCTGAAGATCTTCCACCGCTATACGAAGTACCTGGCGATCGCCATCAATACCATTATTTCTTTCCTGGACCCGGAAATGATTGTGCTGGGCGGCGGAATCAGCCACGCGGGCCAGTTTCTGGTGGACGCCATCAATGAAAAGCTGCCCGCCCTCCTGATGTTCAAGACCCTGCCTTACAGCCGCGTCGCGCTGGCCAGCCTGGGCAATGACGCGGGCATCATCGGCGCGGCCATGCTGAGCCGGGTGGGCCTGGATTACATCGAATAAGCATTCATCAATAAACTCAGAGGAGCGAAGCGCATGCAGACCACATTAGTATCCACGCTGTACAAAACACCCCCTCAGGACGGCTGCGTCATCACCGTGCAGGGCTGGGTAAAGACCCTGCGCGACAGCAAGGCCTTTGCCTTCATCGAGCTCAACGACGGCAGCTATTTCAAGAACCTGCAGATCGTCTGCGATGAGGGGCTTGATAACTTCAAGGATGTCGTCAAGGTTGGCCTGGGCAGCTCGCTGAGTGTGACAGGCAAGCTTGCCCTGACGCCCGGCATGAAGCAGCCTTTTGAGCTGAAGGCCCAAAGCGTTCAGATAGAAGGACTGTGCGCGGCGGATTTCCCGCTGCAAAAGAAGCGACATTCCTTTGAGTACCTGCGCACGATCAGCTACCTCAGACCGCGCACCAACACCTTTCATGCCGTGTTCCGCGTGCGCTCGCTGGCCGCGCAGGCCATTCACCGCTATTTCCATGAGCGGGGATTTGTCTATGTGCATACCCCCATCATCACCACCAGCGACGCCGAGGGCGCCGGCGAAATGTTCCAGGTGACGACGCTTGATATGACCAATCCGCCGCGCGCCGAAGATGGCGGCATCCGCTACAAGGATGATTTTTTCGGCAAGCCCGCATCGCTGACCGTGTCAGGCCAATTAAACGGCGAAGCCTTCTGCATGGCTTTCCGCAACATCTACACCTTCGGCCCCACCTTCCGCGCTGAAAACAGCAATACGCCCCGTCACGCGGCAGAGTTCTGGATGATCGAGCCGGAGATCGCCTTTGCGGACCTGGAGGACAATATGGCCCTGCAGGAAGATATGATCCGCACCATCATCGGCGATATCCTGCGCGAAGCGCCGGAGGAAATGAACTTCCTCAACCAGTTTGTGGACAAGGAATTGATTGAAAGGCTTGAACTAGTGCGCGACAGCGAATTCGCCCGCTGCAGCTATACAAAAGCCATCGAGCTGCTGCTCGAATCCGGACGTTCTTTTGAGTATCCCGTCAAATGGGGGATGGACCTGCAGACAGAGCATGAACGCTGGCTGACGGAAGAATACTTCCGCCGTCCCGTGTTTGTGCACGACTATCCCAAGGACATCAAGGCATTCTACATGCGCATGAACGAGGACCGCAAGACCGTCGCGGCTGTTGACCTGTTGGTGCCAGGCGTTGGCGAAATGGTGGGCGGCAGCCAGCGCGAAGAGCGCCCTGAGATGCTGGAACAGCGCATGGAGGAGCTTCACATGGAGAAGGAAGCCTACAGCTGGTATGCCGACCTTCGCCGCTACGGCACCGTGAAGCACGCGGGTTTTGGCATCGGCTTTGAGCGTCTGATCATGTACTTAACAGGCATGTCCAACATCCGCGATGTGCTGCCCTTCCCCCGCACGGTTGGGAACGCGGAGTATTAAGGCCCATCTTTTCCCCTGACAGCAAAGCGCGCCTGCATTTAACAGGCGCGCTTTGCTGTCAGGGTGAATTATATCTTGGCCTGAATGAATTCCTTGGGGCTCATGCCGTATTGCAGCTTGAAGGCGCGGAAGAATCCGCTGTAGTCAGCAAAGCCGCATTGGGCATAGATCTCAATGGGCTGGCAGCCTTCGCTGAGCAGGTTGCGGGCGATGGTGAGACGCTTTTGGCGTATATACTGCGATATGGTCGTGCCGATCTGCTTTTTAAAGCGTCGCGTCAGGGTGCCGCTGTCAAAGAAGAATATTTCCTCCAGCCGCTCCAGCGACAGGTCTTCTTGAATGTGCGTGTTGATGTAGGCAAATACCCGGTCGATCAAGGGATCGTTTTCTCCGGCTGTCGCGACAACGCTGCGGGAGGCCAGGGTCAGGCGGTTGATCATGATCAGCAGCTGGCAGGCACCATTGCGGCGCATGGCCTCCCCTCCGTACTGGGCGGTCTCCTGTTCTCTGAGCAGAATACTGAGCAAGGCCATCAGGGGCTCCCTTTCCTCCGGCGACAGCCTGATCAGGTTGCCGTGTCCGGGCTGGCCCCTGTCAAAGCAGGCCCCCAGATTGAGGCCGCTGTAGTGCGACAGCTCCTTGAGGTAATGCCGGTCTATCCACATCACAATACGCTCATAGGGCTTGGAGGGGGCCGTAATCACGGGCTGGTGAAGCTCGTTTGGCTCGATCACAAGCAGGTCGCCCGGAAGCAAAGGATAGCTTCTGTTTTCTATCTGGTAATTGCTCGCCGTCGATAAAGAAATATACTTCATAAAAATCATGGTGGTGCAGGTTGATATCATCCAGGTAGCAGTCACAGTAATGGAAGATCTCAAAATCGCGGCTGCGCATAGTTTGCCTTGTGTTAAAGGCGCTGATGTGCTTTTCCACAATCTCTTCCCCCGTTTCCCGCTTTATCATGTGCCTATTGTACCGAAAATTGCCGTTTTTTACAATGCAGGCAGTTCAGCTTCGCATGGTAATAATCGACGTATTCAGCCCGATGCGGCAGGAGTTTGTGTAAAACTGTGATATAATCACATCATACAGATTATTCAGCGAAAGGATCGAGCGATATGTTGGATCAATTGGCGCTGGCCGGGCTGATCCCGGTGATCAAGGTAGAGCGGGCGGAGGATGCCATCCCGCTTTGCCGCGCGCTTTCAAAAGGCGGCCTGCCGGTGGCGGAAATTACTTTCAGGACCGCGGCGGCGGAAGAAGCCATCCGCCTCGTGCATCAGGAACTGCCGGAGGTGCTGTTGGGCGCCGGCACGGTGCTGACCCCCGAGCAGGCTGACAAGGCCGCCGCGGCAGGTGCCGGCTACATCGTCTCCCCCGGGCTTAACCCCAGGGTGGTCCGCCACTGCCTTCAGAAGGGTTATCCCATACTGCCCGGCTGTTCCAGCCCCTCCGACATTGAGCTGGCGCTGGAACTGGGGCTGACCGCTGTCAAATTCTTCCCGGCGGAAGCGCTGGGCGGCATCAATATGATCAAGGCGCTGCTGGGACCCTACGGCGGCCTGAAGCTGGTACCGACAGGCGGCATCAACACCCAGAATCTGCACGATTACCTCTCCATCAAGAACGTTTTAGCCTGCGGCGGCAGCTGGATGGTACCGGATGACGCGGTGAAATCAGGCGATTGGGCGCGGGTGGAGCGCCTTACAGCCGAGGCCGTGACCCTGATGCTGGGGCTGCAGATCCGTCACATCGGCATCAACCAGAGCGACACCCGGGAAGCTATGGACAATGCCCGCAAGCTGTCGATGCTGACCGGCTGGGCGATCGAAAATGACACCGACGCGAGCTGCTTTATCGGCACCGGCTTGGAAATGATGAAACACAAGGGTCGCGGCACGCATGGGCACATCGCCCTGGCGACGCGCAGCATCCCCCGCGCCATGTGGCATATGGAGCGCCGCGGTTTTGCGTTTGACAGGGAAAGCGCTGCCTATACCCCCGCGGGACAGCTGAGGCTGATCTACCTGGAAGGTGAGTTCGCCGGCTTTGGGATCCATCTGTCGGAAATTTAAGCATTGAAAGGTCATTATTTATGATAAAGGCTGTTACCTTCGGAGAGGTCATGCTGCGCCTGAAATCGCCGGGCCATGACCGGCTGATGCAATCCCCTGTCCTGGAAGCGACTTTCGGCGGCGGTGAAGCCAATGTAGCCGTCAGCCTGGCAAACTACGGCATGGATGCTGCCTTTGTGACCGTTCTTCCTGAAAACGACCTGGCACAGGCCTGCCTGCGCGAGCTGCGCGGCTTTGGGGTAGATACAAGCCGTGTGGTTTTCGGCCCTGGCCGTGTCGGCATCTATTTCCTGGAAACCGGCTCCAACCAGCGGGCCAGCAAGGTCATATATGACCGGGCGGACAGCGCGATCGCCAAGGCCCTGCCCGACAGCATCGACTGGGACAAGGCCTTTGCCGGCGCCGGCTGGTTCCATACCACGGGCATTACGCCTGCCATCAGCCAAAGCGCGGCTGATCTGACGCTGGAAGCGGTCATGGCTGCCAAGCGGCTGGGCCTGCAGGTAAGCCTTGACTTAAACTTCCGCAAGAACCTGTGGAAATACGGCAAAAAGGCTTCCGAGGTGATGAGCGGCCTGATGCCCTTTGTAGACTGCGCCATTGCCAATGAGGAAGATTTTGAGATGAGCCTGGGCATCAAGCCCGAAAAGGGAAGCGCCGAGCATGGTGACATCGACCCCGAACTCTACCGCGAGGTTGCCGGGGAGGCCATGCGCCGCTACCCCAACCTGAAGCATGTCGCCATCACCCTGCGCCAATCCATCTCCGCTGACCGCAATATCTGGCAGGCCAGCTGCTATGACGGCAAGGAGTTCCTGCTGAGCCGCCGCTATGACCTGACCGACATCGTAGACCGCGTTGGCGGGGGAGACAGCTTTTGCGGCGGGCTGATCTATGGCCTGAACGCCTGTGATAATACCCGTGACGCGCTTGAGTTTGCCACAGCCGCCAGCTGCCTGAAACACACCGTTAACGGCGACTATAACCGCGTCAGCGCGTCTGAAGTGCGCAGCCTGATGAAAGGCAGCGGCTCAGGCCGCGTGCAGCGCTGAAAATGCATACAGGAGGCAATAGATGAAACTTCCGTTTTCTATCGATCTGAGCGGTAAAACTGCCCTGGTCACCGGCGGCGGCGGCGTGTTGGGCGCCATCTTTTCAAGGGCGCTGGCAGCCTGCGGCGCCAAAGTGGCCATCATGAACCGCAGCCTTGACAAGGGACTGAAGGTCGCGGAGCTGATCATACAGGATGGCGGCCAGGCGATGGCTCTTTCCTGCGATGTGCTGGACGAAGCCGCGCTGCAAAAAGCGCGGGAGGAGATACACGCTAAATTTGGCCCCGTGGATATCCTGATCAATGCCGCCGGCGGCAATAGCCCAGCCGCTACGACGGATGACGAGCAGTTTGATTCCGCCAGACAGTCGGTGAAGGATTTCTTCCATCTTTCCCCCGAGGGCATCCGCTATGCCTTCGACCTCAACTTCCTGGGTACGCTTCTGCCTACCCAGATGTTTGCTAAAGACATGATCGGAAGACCCGATTGCTGCGTAGTCAACATTTCTTCCATGGGTGCCTATCTGCCCATGACCAAGGTGATGGCCTACAGCGGCGCAAAAGCCGCCGTGAGCAACCTGACCCACTGGCTGGGCACCTATTTTGCCAAGGATGGCCCCCGAGTCAACGCGATTGCCCCCGGTTTCTTTGTGACAGATCAAAACCGCGTATTGTTGTTTGACAAGCAGGGACAGCCGACGGCGCGCACCGGCAAGATCATGGCCGCGACACCGATGGGCCGCTTCGGCGAGCCTGAGGAGCTGATCGGCGCGCTGCTCTATCTTGTCTCCCCCGAGGCTGCCCGCTTCGTGACCGGCATCGTTCTGCCGGTGGATGGCGGTTATACAGCCTATTCAGGTGTTTAAGGAGTTACAGCATGATGTACGATCTGATTACGGCAACCAGCATGGGCGTACGGATAACGCCTGATTTGCGGCAGCCGGTGGGGCTTGACAAGCGCTTTACCATGCAGGCAACCAGCGCGGAGAGCAATGTTCTGAACGTTTCTGCCTCCCTTGGCCTGAAGACCAAGGTACTGACCGCTTTTGTCAAGGGCAGCCCGATCTCAACCTTTATCAAGCGCGAGCTTGGGAGCCGGTTTATCGCCTTTGAGGGACCGGAAATCGAACAGGGCGGGCCCTGGGGTTTCCGCCACCAGTTCAACATCGCGGATGCTGGTTTCGGCCCGCGCGGGCCCCGCGTGCACAATGACCGAGCGGGCGAAGTGGGCCTCGAACTAGGGCCGGAAT
>JAEWRJ010000155.1 GCA_023460055.1 Bacillota bacterium
GATTGGAAACCAGATTCTTAATGGGAATCTGCTCAAACGTAACCCTTGGCACGTACGCTTGCAGGTCTAACTCCTTATTTCGAGTATCCATTTTATACCTCCGAAATCACTTTCATCAATTCGACCAATGAGTGTGATAATGCAAACAGTTCATCTTTCAGTTTTGATCTGGCCTTGCCCGACACAGGATGTACGCTTAATGCAGCAACGACACGGCTTATGACTCCCTGCCAGGATGGGATGGTCAGGGTGAGGATGGATACCTCTGCATCGGGATCATAATCCGGCATATCCTTGATTGTCTTCTGCTTTTCATGCTTGGGGATATTGATGATTTTCCGGGTTTGCGAATAGAGCAATGAGTCAGAACTTGCCACATCAATCTGTTGGCAGATATCGTGCATTGCGTCTTTGGGAAATTGTGCAAGCTCAATGAGTTTGTCTTGTGACACCTTCACTTTCCCGGATAGGATTTTCGGGACGATTGAATGATTCCGATCCGCAAGCTTGTCTATGGCCTTTGCATACTGGCCGTACTTTTGAATCGTCGCATGGGATACATTGTATTCTTTTCCTAAAGTCGTGGAGGTTCTTGGTACGCGCCTTGCCGGACTTCCCGGTGGCAACAATTTGGCTGCCGGAGGATTGATACCCTGATACAGGTTTTGTTCAGTCGCTTTATTCTTTTCTGCGTCATACCGCTTGCCAATCAGGTATTTCCTTGTTTCGATGGATATGTTGCGCCTGCCGAGCTGATTGGCGCAAATCCATGCAATGGCATCCTGCTGGCTTGTCACGCCAATTTGCATAACATTGAAAGGAATGCTGTGCTGCAGGCAAATATTATATCGGTTGTGGCCATCCAGGATTACATCGTTCCAGATGGAAATAGGCTCCCTGCATCCATCCCTGATGATATTCTGCTCCAGTAGTTCGTACTCTTCCTGTGAAAGTGCGGGAATGAGAGTTTGGAACTCAGGATCAATGCGCAGTTTGATCATATCTTGCGTCATGACCCAGCCTCATCAGATTCATCACGACCGCTGACATATTGAAAGGACTCATTGATCTTGAACTGAACAAGGTCTTGTTCTTCTATGCGATTACCCAGTATACGATAGCTCTGCTTCTCGTCCCATTCGCTGCAGAGCCTGAGCTTGTCCAGCAAGGCCATACTGTAAATCTCAAAGGATTTATTCTTCGACGCCCGCATGCCTACCCTGTGGGCTCGGGCATCGGTTCCGTCATTGGCCTTCACTGCAATCAGGCGATCGATAGGATTAATGAGCAGAAGAACATAGGCGGGATTGTCCAGAGCGTGCAAGGTATTCTTATGAATGCGGATGCGGGACTTCTTAAAATCAAACATGATCGCCGGCTGATCAGTGGTCATTGTCATCTTTCCTTTCATCGCTTGAATCGTCTGGATTGTCGCTTGATTCCTTTGGATTGTCTTCTTTCAGCTCGTAAACGATATAGCCGTTGTATATGCTCACCTGCAGGGACTTCCTGTTTTCTTCAATAGGCAAGCCGAATTGGTTTTTCCACTCATCGGGGTACATGGGCTGACGTGATCCGGTGTGGATGACTTTCCCTGTCACTGGGTCCCGGGGAAGACGCTGGTAGATCTCCGGCTCTGTCAGGTCGAAAACGTAAAGATACTCGCTCTTGCTCACGACCATTTTCCCAAGCAGTTTGTATCGATAACCGGGGTTCCATTCCATGAGGTCCATGATCATGGAAAAGAATACCTTGCAAATAACCTGCCGAGAGGCTTGTTTTCCTTTTGCACGCCATCTGAACGCGCCTTTTTCGTCCTCATTGCTGGGACGTATGACCAGTTTCTTCTCTTTGGGGTTCACGAGGACCTGCACGTAATCGACGTTAGGCAAGCGATTCAGGCAGGATCTGTTGACTGACAGCTTGTAGGCATTCAAGGTGATGGAGGGTTCGTAAGTGTGCGCGAAGTATTCACCTCGGACCACTTGGAACCCTTCAAAGCTGAAGGTGCTGTCTACAACAAAGCCCATGTCAGCCATTCTTTGCTGCGAGAGCTCAGAGGGCGGGAGATTCTGCAGATCATTCGACATCTTTGTTGACCTCCTGTTTCATTGAATTGATTAAATTGTTGATCTGTTCATGCAGTACTTCATCACTGGTCGGCTCAATTGCTTCTTCACCCTCCCGCTCAAAAGGCTTTCCCTCATTTTGAGTATCACTGGTCACATCCCGGGGTAAGTTGAGCAGCTCAGGCGGTTGATGATCAGCATAGAGGCTGCTGCCAAATCCCTCAGCCCAGGCGGCAGGATATGCGACGAAGCTCCTGCTCGATATGGAGGTCAATGGCTTTATTTTGCTTGCGAAGCGTGTTTCAGGCTCGTTCATCTCGTGCCTGGACTCATTTGGGATGATGATCTCCGGTTCCCTTAGGTCAAATATGAGGATTTCACCGCTTGGATTCTTCCGTTTGATGCTCTTCACGCGATACTTGTATTGGTCATTCCATGCCATGAGGTCGAACAGGATGGGCATGAAGACCTTATTGCAGATGGCTTTCGGAAGGTACTGATCGCCTTGTGCCTTCACCCATCGCAACGCACTTTTCTTTTCCTTGCTCGACGGGCGAATGACCAATGTTTGCTGATCCGGATGTATCAGCAATTCGATATGTGTTACCTTTTTGAAGCTGTTCACACAAGAAGTTGAGAAGTACATGCTCCTTTTTGAAAAGGTGATTGACTCGTCAAGCTGAGAACCAAAGAATTGCTTATGGACAAGTTCATAATCCCTCAAGTCAAAATCACCTTGATTTGGTAAAGAGTAGTAGATGTCGCTTGGCGTTTGCTCTGTTACAGGCAATACGCTTCTGGAAGCATCCAAATAGTCTTGCGTTTGAAAACCAGCCCAGGTCAAGTTCACAATGACATAACCCTTGAGGGCGCCTTCCTCAATCACATGGAGGGAAGGCAAGGTGCCGCGATACCCGGAGCGGGCATTGGCAATCATATGCTGAACTGTCACAAAATCGTTCCGTGAGATGATCGGTTCATGATGATCGGTCATCCGGTATTGGTTTCTATTGCCCGCGTTTTTCTTGGACTTATGGTCAAGGTAGTTAGGCGTCCAGGTTTTCCTGGCCAAGACATCTCCGCAATGCCTTTCATTAGTCAGTATGCCCTGGACGGTGGCTGCGCTCCATGTCTGGTTGCCGCGCTTTGTAGTTCGTCCTAGCTGATTCAGTGTTTCAGCGATTCGGGATAATCCATATCCATACAGGAACATGAAGAAAGCGAGCCGGACAGTAGCGGCTTCATCTTCGTTGATCTTCAGCTGTCCATTCTCATCCTGGTCATAACCAAGCAAGGCGGGGGTATGGAAAAGACCGCGGCGGAAACGCATTTCATAGGATAGATTCATCGAGTTGCTTTTTGAATGGGACTCTTCCTGCGCAAGCGTTGCAATGAAGGACAGGCTCATTTCACTGTTGTTATTGAGGGTATAGAGGTTTTCAGTTTCAAAGAATACGCCGACAGGGGACTTAAGGGCTGCCAATCTCCTCACATAGCCGATACAGTCATACACATTGCGGGCGAAGCGCGATACACTTTTGGTAACGATGAGATCAACTAATCCAGCTTCGCAGTCGTTGATCATTCTCATAAAGGCATCGCGGTTTTTCAGGGATGTACCGGAAATACCCTCATCAGCATAGATTTCTACAAGTTCCCATCCGGGGTGTCTGCGGACGATGTCTTCATAGTGACTCTGCTGAAGTTCAAATGACGATGTCTGCCGGGAGTCGTCTGTCGACACCCGGGCATAGACAGCGACACGTTTGCTGCGGACATCTGAGTAAAAATCGATCTCTCCAATAGCGGGAATGACCTCGATGCCTTCAGAAGACGAGTCTCTGTACTTGTCGCGGATTCTAGCCTTTTCATCTGCATTGGACGAGGAGTTCACATTGTTCATCCTCTCAACGATATTGATGCCTAGATTGTATGCTATGTCTGAGCATATCAACACCAACTGAGAGCGTGATTTTCCACACTATCAGTGTGGATTTTGGATATATTCATAGCGATAGAGGTCAAATTATCTTGTTTATGATCATGCCCAACTTATGCTGTTGGGACGGGCTATATCAAATATATGAGTAAATGGGGTGGATTGGCGTGGACTATTCATTGTTGGGAGCTCGGATTCGAAACTGCAGGAAAGGAAGAGGAATGTCACAAGCCAGATTGGCGGAATTACTGGATGTCTCTGTAAACTACATAGGACAAATAGAGCTGGCAGAAAGGCATATCGGTCTCGATTTGCTTGAAAATATCTCGGTTGTGCTGGATGTATCGATTCTGAGCCTGCTGTATGAAGTCAATACTGGCGCACTTATTGCAGAAGAGATCAATCTGATTCTGCGAAAGTGCACAAACAGTGAGCTTTATATTATCAGTGATATGGTCAGAGCACTGAAATCTTCACTAGGAAACCATTGCTCAAAACTTGATCCTGATTGAGATCACGAGTGTTGGAAGTATATAAATCTAGCAACCTTCTGTCATCGCAAGCATCCTGACCAATGATAAGTACAGGAGTGACGCGCTGTTAGGTAAAATCTTCTGCACAGACTACCTGACAAATTAGATGAAGAAGAATGAAGGCGAAGTTTCCGAGTACTATATACAGGGCAGCCACCCGCCAATCGTCGGTAGTGAGTTGTTCGACCATGTGCAGGAAGAGACAAAAAGAAGTAAGGAACGGGGGAATATCCTTAGCACCAGCTACTTTACTGGTCGGATCGTCTGCGGAGATTGCGGCAGCACCTACGGTAGCAAGGCCTGGGACAACGCCAGCAAGTACCGCTGGGTGGTCTTGCAATGCAACAGCAAGTTCAAAGGAGGGGAGAAGTGCACTACACCTCACCTCTATATGAAGGACATACAGCGCGTCTTCCTGGATTTCAAGAACAGCCTGATCCAAGGCTGTGGTGCGATTACCGGAGGATAGAAAGAGGCGCTGATGGCCATCACTGACAATGCTGCCTTGGAGAAGGAGCCGGATACGCTTCAGGATGAGTGCGAGGTGGTCATGGAACTGATGAAAGGGTCGGTTCAGGAGAATGCCCGGATACCGCTTGATCAAGCAGACTACAAGACAAGGGAAAGCGGCATGGTCGAGCGATATAACAAGGCCAGCCTCCGGCCGGCAGAGGTGACCAAGGAGGTTGCAGCGCGTAATGCTAAGCGAAGTGTGCTCCAGAGATTCCTGAAGTTGTTGAATGGCCGGGAAGCGCTGCTGACCGAGTCTGACGAGAGCCTGTGGTTAGGCTTGGTTCATCAGATGAGAGTCGATTCGGATGGTGGGTTCACATTTGTGCTGAAGGATGGGAGAGAGGTGTTCTGGGATCCACATGTGAAAAATCTCAATCAGGATTTTCAGAAACCAATAAGATGAGCAATTCATTGCATTATTGATTCACGTATGCACTCCCTGTAAACCATAATCGGAAAAGCACGGCCATGCGGGTGGTGTGACTGGGTAACAATGAACCAGTTTATTCCGAGTCAGTTATTTCTTAGGTTGTGACTTGAGGTCGGATATCTTGCTCGGCTCAGGTGCTTTGACAGGGGTAGTCTTGGAGGTCTCTTTCGGTTTCTTTGCTTCCGGCTTGGGTCTATTCTTCTCTTTCATTTTCTGCTCTCCTCTCACGAATAATCCACCTATGCTCTCCCTCGTGGCCGCTGATTATGATTATATATCCGACGGCATCTGTGTCAATAAAGTGTACTCCTCATTAAGGACATTGGGGGAGTACAATGCGTAGAAAATCCTCTATGTACTCAGAAAGAGGGGCTGCGACAGGGATGAACGGCTCAGTGATGCCTAGAGTGTTCTTGAGAGCCGATCAGCACTGATGCGCGGCGAAGGCAGGGAAATTCAAAGGCCACCATTGCGCGGCTGTAAACCAAGTGCTGCGCGCCATGAATGGTAAAGAGTCGACTTTGGATATACAATAGCTGCATGTCGATGTTGAGCATGCATATATTTTAGGAGTATCTCAGGTCAGATAGAAATACTGATTACCCCAAAGACAATTAACTGTAGTTTAAAGTCAATCGTTACACCATCAACTTTTCAACCATCTCGGCAAGAGTCTCTTCCTTCCCAACATTACCTGGGAAAATGATATAGGGCATTCCGGGAAATTTACTACCTTCATCCGTTCTCCACACAGGTATACCGGGAGCAATTTGCCCCATAACCAATGCTCGCCTCACACGTAAAGCCTTTACACCAATGTCGCTAGATGTTATACCGCCTTTGGCAATGATAAACGAGGGCCTTACGGAAAGCCTGCTGACAATGTCAGTAACGGCATCTGAAATTGCGACCGAAATTTTAAGTTTATCCTCCATGCTACCAGGAATATCAAGTAATTGCCGGCTGGTATACACGAGTACTGTATGGCCGCTTTCAATTGCTCTTTGAGCAAGAGTAGAAATGCGCTCTGTTTCCTTCTGTAGACCGTTAGGAATTAGCGCAGACGCTACATCAAATTTAAAGGAAGCGAGATCCGGAAAACGCTTGATCAATGCTTCAAGTTGCTTTGTCGTTTTCTGTACGTGCGATCCAACAATTACCAGACCGCCTGCCTGTGCTCGCTTACCAAAGTCTTCTCTTTCAAGTAGAGCCCTATCGGAAATACCTCCAAGCAGTTTGGGTACCGCTGCAGCCGTGCGGAACATAAACCGCTTGCCCAATACGACAGCTTTAAGATAACCGGTTAGAAAAACCTTCACATCCTCGTATGTTGTTGCGTTGACAATGACCTTTTGGAAGTCGTGTACCGCCAACAACTGTTCGGTTACAAGGTCAGCACGACAAGCGTGCAGTGTTTCAAGCGAAATGTAGGTTACACTCTCCTTTGGATATTGACCGTTTGTTTTTTCCTCACACCATTCACCCAGATCGGAGTGCTGGTAACCAAAAGTTGAATCTTTAGCGAATTCAGTCTGGGCTACCGGCGTTAATTGCTCACCTTCCTGTACATAGTGAATGTTGTTGATTGTGAAGCGACCCCCTTCGCGGAAGAAAGGGCACAGAATTTCGCCGTCAAAGCGTAAGCCGCTATTGTTCTCCAGAGTCTGACGTAATGTTTCAGTTTCCAATGGAAAATGCCCGCGTAAAGTAGAATCACTGCGGCTAATAATTGTAAATGATTTATCAGTTTTTCGAGCGCTTTCCAATACACGCAGAGCAATATCCTTGTGTACAGCCTCGGTCTGCTTGGCAGTTAAACCCCGTGAGTTTGTCAACACAAAGAACATGGGACTTTCTTCAGAAAATCCATCATCAATGCTGGCTTGATCCCAATGTGTGTATACATGCACGCCATGTACGGTTTGGACCCCGGTTGGGTCATCGTCAAGAACGATGACCTTACCGTGTATCAATTGCAGTGCGCTCTCAAAAATTGCATTCGCCCGTGAAGTATCCTCCGGTGCCCATTGATGAAGTTTGTTGGCCTGTAATACATTTTCCACCTTACTTATCCTCCCCTCGAATGCCAAAGTAAGCGGTCAAAGACTGTTGCATTGCAGCTCTTGCGTTATATAGCACTTCGTCAAACCTAAGATTATCACATTTTTTCGCTGCAGCTGCACCAGCAACAGCCATTTCTGTGTTGACATTAATTTTTCTCACACCACGGGTTGCTGCAGCACAAAGGATTTCCCTGGGGATTCCTGAACACCCATGAAGTACCAATGGAACACCGGTTTCCACACCGATTTGTTCAATCAAGGGAAGCGAAAGCACAGGCTCTCCTTGATAAAATCCATGTCTATTTCCAACTGAGACCGCCAGCATATCAGCTCCAGACTCCTCAATCAGCCTCCTAGCAAACTTTGCGTCGGTCCAGGCACCTGTTTCACCGCCACCGGTTTCATCGTTCAACCCACCCAATTCTACCTCCAGTGATGCGCCAAAGGTCTTGGAGATATGAGCCGCTTGTGTACAAATCCGGATATTTTCATCCAGCGGTAACGACGAAGCGTCAATCATCACCGATGTAAAGCCCAGCTCCAATGCGTCGCGTAGGGTTTCCATTTTTAAAGCGTGGTCCAAATGTAACGCCCATGGCACGTCATAGTCTTGCCCAAGTGATTTTGCCATAGTCGCCAATACTCTGAGAGGGGTATGCTTCAATACTTTTTCCCCCACAGCGATGATGACCGGATGAGCATGGAACACCGCAGCGCCAAACACGGCCTGCATGGATATAAGGTCATAAACATTTACAGCGGGGATTGCCGGTGCAAACACATCAGATTGCGCAATCAGCGCCATGGTGGTGGTTAGCATCTCGGCGTGCCATTAAGCGGCCGAACTTCGACATTAGCCAGCTTCTCATAATATTGTACGATACCACAGTGATCATCCTCCAAGTGGCCGGCGTTCTTAAGCGCCGTCATGATTTCCAGAAGATGAGCTGTCAGCGGCAAAGGCATATCCACATCATGCGCTGTCTGCATTACATTGCTAATATCTTTCTTGTTAATTGACAATTTCCCGCCAGGCTTGAAATTACGCGCTAAAATCATAGGCACCTTCGCATCCAGTACAACGCTTCCAGCAAGCCCGCCTCGGATGGCTTGATAAACCTTTTCAGGGTCTGCTCCAGCCTTAATAGCCAATGTAAGCGCTTCTGAAACTGCAGCAATTGTTAAATTCACAATAACCTGGTTGGCGAGCTTAGTTATACATCCTGTACCAATATCCCCAACAAGAACTGCACTGGCGCCCATGCAAGCAAACAACGAATGTGCGCGGTTAAAAGCATTCTGTGAACCTCCGACCATAAAAGCAAGACTGCCATCTATCGCCTTGGGTTCACCTCCGCTGACAGGAGCGTCGAGATAATCAACGCCTGCGGCTAGAAACGCGCTGCCGCATTCGCGCGTCTCATCCGGGGTGATTGAGCTCATTTCTACGACTAGTGCGCCTGCCCGAATGTGACTGAGTACACCGCCTTCGCCCAAAAGCACCTTCTTGACTATGTTTCCAGTGGGCAGTATGGTGAGCACGGCATCACAGCATTCCGCCATATTACCAGGCGAGGTGGCAATTGCCCCCAACTCGCTCAACTCATCCACCGCCTGTGAGTTCAAATCATGAACATACACAGTGAAGCCACCCTTCAGAAGGTTCTTAGCCATTGGTTTTCCCATGATACCAAGCCCGATTATGCCGACTGTCATTTTCAATGCCTCCTCAAGCCTGATTTAGGCGTTCCATCTGTTCATTACTCAACCTTATGTCAAGGCATTTGATGTTTTCCTCTACCTGCGCTGTGTTGGAGCCAGAAATTAGCGGGATAATAGGCGCGTCTTGCCTGCGCATCCATGCAAGCACAAGTTGGTTCAACGTTATGCCGCCAATCTCTAATGCGACCTCACACAGGACGCGTAAGCGCTGATCGTTGAAATCCCCAGCATATAGGGCTGGCACTGACCGTTCAGGATGACTGTAGAATCCCTGGAGAAGAGGCGAATAGGCAAGGAGTGTCAATCTCTTGTTGAGCGCGAAATCCATCACGTCATCTGTGATATCTATATGGAAGCGATCCAATGGCCGTGGGACGGGTTTCAGATAAGTGAAACGTTCCTGTAGGCAGATGAATGATGGATATCCTTTGGTGGCGCTAAGGGCGAGTGCCATCTCCATACGCCATGGCGTATAATTGCTCGCACCTAAATAACGGATCTTGCCAGCCTTGTGTAAACTAGCAAATGCTTCAAGTGTTTCGTCAAGTGAGGTAGTCCTGTCGTCTGTATGGGCATAGTACAAATCAATATAGTCAGTCTGGAGTAAGCGAAGGCTTGCTTCGCAATTTTCAATGATCTGCCGGCGCTTAAGCCCTTTTCCAACACCTTTCTTATCAAAGCCGACTTTAGTGGCCAGGAATATGTCGTGCCGTTTGTTCGTTTTAGCAAACCAGCGACCCAGGTATTCCTCACTCTCTGTGCCTGTACAACCATCCACCCAGTGCGCGTAATTGTTGGCGGTATCTAAAAATGTTCCTCCCAACGCCAAATAGGTGTTCATCACTGCATCCGAAGCCTCATCATTCATGCGACTACCCATATACATAGTGCCCAGCGCCAGTTCGCTTACTACTTCACCGGTCACTCCAAGCTCGATTTTTCCAATCATAGCTCAACCTCCACTATTTTACTCCTCCGGTAGTTAAACCGCTGACAACATACTTTGATGCAAAAACGTACAAAATCATCACAGGCAGAGTGGCGATGATGGACCCAGCCATTAGCGGACCCCAGGCAAACACATCGGCTACTACCATGTCTGAAAGAGTTAATGTGAGCGTCTTCATCTTCGCTTGTGTAATGATAACAAGGGCATACTGATACTCACTCCAGCACAGGGTAAAGGCAAAAATAGTCGTAGATGCGATGCCAGGCGAGGCTAGAGGAAAAATCACCTGAATCATGGTCCGCCACGGCCCCGCGCCATCTATCTCAGCCGCCTCCTCCAGCGCGGGGGGAATGGTGGCAAAGTAGGACTTGAGCATCCAGGTAGCATAGGGTATGGTGAATGTGGGATAGATCCACATCAACCCTGACAGAGTGTTTTGTAACCTCAAATTGACCACCAGAATATAGAGCGGGATGAATAGCACGGAGCGAGGCATCAGGTAGGCGTAGAGTATGCTGTTGCTCAAGATTGTACGGCCTTTAAAGCTCACTCGTGCGAATGCGTAAGCTGCCAGAGAACTGACTGCAACAGTCAACACGGCTACAATTGAGGATATTGACAGACTATTAAGAATTGATTGGGTAAAATCGCTGCCCTTAGCAAGAAGCCTTGAGTAGGATTCGAGGGAAGGCTGCGTGGGGAATAGAGTGGGGCGCATCATATATATTTCAGCCTGTGTCTTTAGTGAGGTGTTCATCATCCAGTATACAGGCATTAATGCTAGGAAAATTAAGAATACGGCGACGGTCACGGCCAAGGCCGACCATCTCTTCTTTGCCTTCAAAATGACAGGATTCAGCTGGTTCATAACCTTACACCTCCTTCGCTCGCATATAGCGGAAAACAAGCGTGATGACCAGGATCATTGCAGGTACGGCAATAATAGCAGACGCGGTAGCCTTAGAGATATTCAGATTCATGAAGCCCACTGTGTATCCGTAGGTAGAGAGGATTTGCGTTGCATTGGCTGGGCCTCCGCCTGTAAGCAGCCAAACGATCTCGAAATCGTTAAATGTCCAGATAGAAGTGATCAAGGTGCTCAGCATCAACACTTGCTTAATCATGGGCATTGTGATGGAAAAGAATGTGCGCAAAGGACCAGCGCCATCGATATGTGCGGCTTCATACAGGTCGCTTTCAATAGTCTGAAGACCTGCTAACACAGAAATGCCGATGAAAGGGGCACCGCGCCAAATGTTGGCGACAATAATCGACGGCATTGCAAAACTTGCACTGTACAACCAGGGAGTAGCCCGATTCGTGATGCCAAGCGCCATGAGCACGTAATTAAACAGACCACCAGTATCGGAGTACATCCATTTCCATGTGAGTGCAGACACAAGCGTTGGAATAGTCCATGGAACAAGCATCAAAACGCGCGAAATATTCTTCGCGGGTATGCGGGCGTTGAGAGTCAGAGCCATCACGATACCGATGACAAATTTCCCAGTAACCGCAGCAACCGTATAAGTAATCGTATTGCGTAGTGACATCTGAAAAACGCGGTCAGAAAGCAGCTCAGCGAAATTCTTAAACCCTACAAAGTCCCCCGGTGAGCCAATGGCCTTATTGGTCATGCTGGTCCAGACTGCCCAAATCAGAGGAAACAACATGAACACAAACAAGTAAACCATCACTGGTGCGATGAGCGTATAAGCAAACCACTGTCTTTTTTGTTCACGGGATAGGCCGTGCGGATGGTCACTCATGTTTTTATTTTC
>JAEWRJ010000156.1 GCA_023460055.1 Bacillota bacterium
TCTCAGGGCCATGTGCGGGATTTGCCCAAGTCACGCATCGGCATATCTCCTGAAGATAATTTCCGTATGGATTACATTACCATACACGGCAAAGGAGATCTGCTTGCCAAATTGCGCAAGGAGGCCAAGGGCGCCAAAGATATATATCTGGCGACTGACCCTGACCGCGAAGGGGAAGCCATTTCCTGGCATCTGGCACAGGCTTTGAAGCTTGATCCTGCGGAAGTCAAGCGGATTGAGTTTCATGAGATCACCAAGAAGGCGGTGACCGAGGCGGTCAAAAATCCGCGCCGCATTGATATGGATCTGGTGGACGCGCAGCAGGCAAGGCGCGCGCTGGACAGGCTGGTGGGCTATAAAATCAGTCCGCTTCTGTGGGCCAAGGTGCGCAAAGGCCTGTCAGCCGGACGCGTACAGAGCGTCGCCACACGCATGATCGTTGACAGGGAAGAGGAGATAGAGGCCTTTGTTCCTGAGGAGTACTGGGATATCTATGCAGGCATTACGGTCGCCTGTGAGGGGGGCAAAGCTCTTCCTCTGCGCGCCAAGCTGTCCCAGATCGATGGCAAACGCGCCGCTGTTGCCACGGCTGAAGAGGCCAAGGCCGCTCAGGAGCTGATCAAAAATGCGAAGCTCACCATCCAGTCGATCAAAACCAAGGAGCGATTCAAGCATCCCGCTGCGCCCTTTACAACATCCACCCTTCAGCAGGAAGCATCCCGCAAATTAAACTTCACCATCGCCAAGACCATGCAAGTGGTTCAAGGTCTCTATGAGGGAGTCGACCTGGGTAAGGAAGGCGCGCAGGGTCTGGTCAGCTATATCCGTACCGATTCGGTGCGGGTCAGCGATGAAGCGCTGGCCGCAGCCCGTGCTGCTATCGGGGACCAGTACGGCGAAAACTTCCT
This sequence comes from Bacillota bacterium, assembly GCA_023460055.1. GTDB lineage: Bacteria > Bacillota > Clostridia > Christensenellales > Aristaeellaceae > UBA1038. The sequence goes on from JAEWRJ010000156.1 coordinate 909, forward strand.
CCCGGCCGAAGCCAACGTATATAAAGGCCGCAGCAGCGCGCAGGACGCTCACGAAGCGATCCGGCCGACGGATGCCGCAAGAACACCCGACAGCATCAAGCAGTATCTGTCGAATGACCAGTATAAGCTTTATAAGCTGATCTATTCCCGCTTCATCGCCAGCCAGATGGCGGATGCCCGATTTGACACCGTTACACTTGAAATCGGCGATGGTACGGTGCTGCTGCGCTACTACGGCGAACACAAGGTGTTTGCCGGGTTCACCGCTGTTTATGAGGAGGGGAGTGACGAGATCGATGAGAAGGTCGATTCCAAGCTGCCCCGCTGCGAGGAAGGAAGCCCTGCCGCGCTCAAGGAGATCTCGCCGGAGCAGCATTTTACGCAGCCTCCATCCCGCTATACTGAAGCCTCGCTGGTCAAGGAACTTGAAGAGCTGGGCATTGGCCGCCCTTCCACCTACGCGCCGACGGTATCCACCATCATCGCCCGCGGTTATGTATCGCGCGAGAAAAAGCGCCTCTATCCGACAGAGCTTGGCCGTATGGTGACAGGCCTGATGATCGATTATTTTGACAGCATTGTCGATACCGCCTTCACCGCCCAAATGGAAAACGAGCTGGACAGCGTAGAGGCCGGTGACAAGCAGTGGCGTGATGTTCTGAAAGAGTTTTATCCCGATTTCGAAAAAAAGCTGGAACGCGCGGGAAATGACATCGAAAAGATCGTCATCGAAGATGAGAAGAGCGATGTGATCTGTGACAAATGCGGCGCGACGATGGTATATAAGAACGGGAGGTTCGGCCGCTTTCTGGCCTGCCCCAGCTTTCCCGAGTGCCGCAATACCCAGCCGATCCTGACCTATATCGGCGTTAAATGCCCGGATTGCGGCGGAGAGATACTTGAAAAGACCAGCAAGAAAAACCGTAAGTTCTACGGCTGTGAAAAGTACCCGGAATGCCAGTTTGTATCCTGGGAGATGCCGGTCGCCAAGCCCTGCCCGGAATGCGGGCATTACATGACCATCAAGCGCCGAAAGAACGACACACTGCTGCTGTGCTCCAACGAGGCCTGCCGCCATCATGAGCCTTTTGAGGAAGAGGGGAATGAGAATGACTGAGCCGCGCGCGGCTGTCATCGGCGCGGGACTTGCGGGCTGTGAAGCCGCCTGGCAGCTGCTGAAGAGGGGCATCCCCGTTACATTATATGATATGAAACCGGGCAAAAAGAGCCCCGCCCATGAAGCGGATGGCTTTGCTGAGCTCGTATGCTCAAATTCCCTTCGCTCTGACCGGCTGCAAAATGCCGCCGGTCTTTTGAAAGAGGAAATGAGGCGGCTGGATTCGCTGATCATGCGCTCCGCGGACCAGGCGCGTGTCCCCGCGGGCGGCGCGCTGGCTGTCGACCGTGAAAGTTTCTCGGGCTTCATCACCAAAACGCTCAAAGATCACCCGCTGCTCAGATTCGAGGAACGGGAGATGGATGAGCTTCCAAGCCAGAATACCATCATCGCGACCGGACCCTTGACATCCGATACATTTTCCCAGGCCATCGCATCCCTGCCCGGCCTTGGTACCCTGCACTTTTATGATGCCGCGGCCCCGATCGTCACCAAGGAATCCATCAATATGGAAAAGGCCTTCCGGGCGTCACGCTACGGGCGCGGCGATGACGATTATATCAACTGCCCGATGGATGAAGAGGAATACAAGGCCTTCTATCATGCCCTGATCGACGCCCAGACCGCCCCCATCCACGGCTTTGAAGAGAGCAAGGTGTTTGAGGGCTGTATGCCTGTGGAGTCCATGGCTCGCCGAGGCGAGATGGCGCTGGCCTTCGGCCCTTTGAAGCCGGTGGGATTGATCGACCCCAGGAGCGGCCGGCAGCCCTTTGCCGTGCTGCAGCTGCGCCGCGATGACGCGTCAGACAGCCTCTATAACCTGGTCGGCTTCCAGACACGGCTGAAATTTCCGGAGCAAAAGCGCGTATTCGGGATGATTCCCGGCCTTGAAGAGGCTGATTATGCCCGGTACGGTGTCATGCATCGCAATACCTTCATCAACAGCCCCCAGGTCCTGGGGCCTGATTTTATGGTCAAAGGGAGTGAGGGTATCTATTTTGCCGGTCAGATCACTGGCGTGGAAGGCTATGTGGAGAGCGCTGCTTCCGGTCTTGCGGCAGGCATTCAGTTGGCATTGAGGCTCAGGGGCCGGGAAACCGCATTCTTCCCCGCCAGCACGGCGATCGGCAGCCTCAGCCGCTATATATCGACATTTAACCGCAATTATCAGCCGATGCACGTATCCTTCGGCCTGATCGATCCGCTCAAAGAACGTGTTCGAGGCAAGGAACATCGCTATCTGAGGGTATCCGAGATCGCCCTGGAAACGATCGAAGCGCTGAAACCGCAGCTGGCATAACAATTCAGGAGGCACATCATGGATTTAAAAGGAACAACGATCTGCGCTATCAGGCGCGACGGGAAAACAGCCATCGCCGGCGACGGACAGGTTACGATGGGACAGAATACGATCTTTAAGGCCTCCGCCCGCAAGGTACGCCGTATATACCATGATAAGGTAGTCGTCGGCTTCGCCGGCACAGTGGCGGATGCCTACGCGCTCAGCGACCGTTTTGAGGAAAAGCTGGTTCAGTTCAGCGGTAACTTTGAGCGTGCCGCGGTTGAACTGGCCAAGGAGTGGCGCAGCGACAAAGCCATGCGAAAGCTGGAAGCCATGCTGATCGCGGCGGACGCGGATAATCTGTTGATCATCTCAGGTACCGGCGAAGTGATCTCGCCTGATGACGGCATATGCGCTATCGGATCCGGCGGCAACTATGCCCTGGCTGCAGCCAGGGCGCTGGCTGGGAATACAGATTTGACCGCGCATGACATTGCTTTGAAGTCTCTGCACATCGCTGCCTCCATCTGTGTATTCACCAACGACAACATTTATGTGGAGGACTTATGACAACAGTATTAACGCCGCGCGAGGTGGTCAGAGAGCTTGACCGCTATATTATCGGTCAGGATGAAGCCAAGCGAATGGTGGCGATCGCGCTTCGCAACCGCTACCGCAGGTCTCAGGTGTCCGAGGAGATGCGGGATGAGATCTATCCCAAGAATATTCTGATGATGGGGCCGACCGGCGTGGGCAAAACAGAGATCGCCAGGAGGCTTGCCAAACTGGTCAACGCGCCTTTTGTGAAGGTGGAGGCAACCAAGTTTACAGAAGTCGGCTATGTCGGGCGCGATGTGGAGGGCATCATACGCGATCTGGTTGAAAACGCCATCCGCATGGTCAAGGATGAGCATGCGGCCCGCGTCAAGGTGCGCGCTGAGGTACTGGCGGAGGACAGGCTGGTCAGCCTGCTCACCAATCCGCCCAAGAAGCCTGCTCAAAACCCGATCGATATCCTCCTGGGCACCCGCAACAAGGAGCCTGAGCAGAGCGAGGAGGAACAGCTTAAGCTATCGGGAAAGCGCTCGGAAGCTGAACAGCAGCTGCGCCGGGGAGAACTAGAGGATCGTGAGATACAGATCGAGGTGGAGGAAACGGCCCCCCAGCTGGAAGTCGGCGGCAGCGCCATCAATATCGGCGATAT
>JAEWRJ010000157.1 GCA_023460055.1 Bacillota bacterium
AGTGATGCGCATGAACACTTCCTCAATGCTGTCCTTCATGAGGCTCAGCTCCAAAATTGGCGCTTGCAGACCGCTGAGAAGGCTGAAAAGCTCATGTTCAAAAGGAAGATCGCGCTTTGCAAAAACACTCATAGCGCAGCCCTCACCCTGGACTGGCAGCAATTTGACGCGGGTCACACTGGGGAGGCTGCGGATGGCCGGGAGAAGCTTTTCTTTATCCATGGCGACACGCAGCTGAAAACGCTTGTCCTTGGCATCATTGCCGGAAAGGTCGTGATCCAAGACCAATCTGCCTTGATGAAGCACAACGATTCTTTGACAGATGGATTGAACTTCGCTCAATATATGAGAGGAAAAAATTATAGTATGCTTTCTTGAAAGAGCCTGTATGGTATTTCTGAACTCAACCACCTGCGAAGGGTCAAAGCCGGAGGTGGGCTCATCAAGCAATAAAAGCTCGGGCCCGCCGCACAAAGCCTGCGCCAAACCGGTACGCTGTCTGTACCCTTTGCTGAGATTAGCGATGAGACGGGACTGGATGTCCTTCAGTCCCGTGAGCTCGGATATCTCGTCAATATGTTCCGCCTGATCCGCCTTTAGAACACCCTTTAAGTCGCAGCAAAAACGCAGATACTCCTTGACCGTCATTTCCGGATAGACGGGGGGAGTCTCCGGCAAATAACCGATGGAAGCCTTGGCCTTCATCGGGCTTAAAAGCATATCGCTTTCATTGATGAGCACACGGCCGCTTGACGCAGGCAGATAACCGGACAGGATATTCAGCAATGTAGATTTTCCCGCCCCGTTTTGGCCGAGCAAGCCTAAAACCTGGCCTTTGGATACGGTCAGGCTCACTGTATCAAGGGCAGTGATGTGGCCGAATTTTTTGGATACCTGGTCAATGACAATCATGCATAAACCTCCGAACAAAAGTATATCATGAAACAGGATCAGGTCCATGAACAAACTGTAAAAGCATTCTTATTTACGAATCCCGCCAAGTATGATATTGTAATCACGGGATTGAATAAAACCAACTTTGGTCTAATCCTTAAAACAAACCAAAGTATGCTGGAGGAATATATGCCCGGAATTGAGAAGTACACCAAATCAGGCCATTCTTCTATCGTCATCGGCGGAAGAACGCGTCAAACTTTCCTCTATGCGTCGATCGCGGTTTTATTGATCGCGGTGATTGTGCTCGCTATCCTGTATGGACAGGCGGCAGGATACCGCCGCGCCATGGAAATGCAGTTTCAAAGAAGAATTAACAGCGCGATCATTGACGCGATTGAACAGGCAAACCGCCTGACAGGCAGCGTGCAGGCAAACTCGGCATCCCGTCTCGCGCTGGTACGCCAATATGTGCACAGCATAGACCAATACAACCAGATCAGCGTCATGGTCAACGGCGAAGCCGGGCGGCTGGTGCCTCAGGAGGCTATGACTGCCCTGTATAATGATTTGGATACCTATGACAAGCTGGTTCAGACGGCAACGTCATCGACGCTTGAGATTCGAACAAGCCTTACATTGCATCTGACAGCGCTGCAGCAGTCCTTAGCGTTTTAGCAAGAATTCGGATGCCGGGCTGTTCAATGCGATGATAAGCCAGTACAGCGTCTTCTTTTGTTTCAAATACGCCGAAAACAGCCGAGCCGGAGCCGCTCATCTGAGCGAACAAGGCTCCGTTGTTTTTTAGTATGTCGATCAGCTGTCTGATTTCAGGAAGCATGCCGGCGGCTGGGGCTTGCAGGCTGTTAACGCAGAATTGATACAGAAGCTCCCAGCGGCCGCTGGAGATAGCCGCTGCGGCATCGTTCAAGTGAGGAACTTCGGAACCGGCATGGCGGTATCCGGCAAAAACGTCTTTTGTACTCAGGGAGGCTTCCGGCTTGAGGAGAATAAGCCAGGCCTCCTGCTGAAAATCAACCTTCTGTACTTGTTCTCCAATACCGCTGACAATCGCCGGGCCGGGCTCAAGGCAATAGGGCACATCAGCTCCGATCTGAAGGCCGATCTGCTGCAGTTGGTGTAGCGTGTAATTCAATCCCCACAGCCGGTTGAGGCCTGTCAAAACGGCGGCGGCATCCGCGCTGCCGCCGCCTAATCCTGCGCCTATGGGGATACGCTTTTCCAGTCTGATGTATGCTCCCTGCGTTGTTCCGCTGCGCGTTTGCAGCAGCCGCGCCGCTTTGATAATAAGGTTGTCATCTGAGGTACTCAAAGCGTCTGATCCTGTGATACCCAGGCGCAGTTCGTTATCTGAGAGGTTTTCAATGTACAGGTCGTCATGCAGGTCAATGTGCTGCATGATCATATCAAGATCATGATAGCCGTCCGGCCGCTTGCCCTTAATATACAAATACCAATTAATTTTCGCGTATGCTTTTACGTTCACTTTGAACCCTCATGACCGTTCACTCTTTGCAGCGTGAACCGGAACGCGGCGCCGTCCTCGCTGTCAAGCAGCTCGATGCGCTGCCCGTGTTTTTCTAAAATCATCTTTGAAATGGAAAGCCCAAGGCCTGTACCGCTGCCTGAAGCATGCGCTTTGTCAGCCTTGTAGAAACGGTCAAAGATATACGCGGCATCCTGTTTTAATACACCAATGCCATTGTCGCGGACCGTGACGCTCAAGGTATCGCTGCTCATATAGCCGGTCGTGATCTGGATGACACCGCCGTTTGGCGTAAATTTGATCGCGTTATCAATCAGGTTGATCAGTACCTGCTCTATCTGATCTCGGTCGCAGCGAACGGTGCTCGCCTCTTCAATAAAGTTCAGCCTTACATCCAGTCCTTTTTGTTCGATCTGGTTGACCTTGGTGATCAGCACGAGTCTGATCAGCTCGTTGATGTTGATGCTGGTCATTTCAAGCGGCATGTCGCTGTTCTCAATGCGGGAGAGATTGAGCAGCCCTGTCACCAGTTTTGTCAGCCGGTTGGTTTCGTTTAAGACGATCTCCAGATAGTGACCGCTTTCAGCCTGGGGGATCGTACCGTCCAGGATACCCTGGATAAAACCGCGGATGTTGGTCATGGGAGACCGGAGTTCATGGGATAGGTTGGCGATAAAGTCCCTTCGTACCTGCTCGGTTTCGCTTAGCTTGCCTGCCATTGTGTTGAAGGCGACAGCCATATCATAGATCTCTTTGGTGCCTTCTTCTGTCACCCTGTTGCTGAAATCTCCCGCCGCCATGCTGGTGCTGGTATGGGCAATCTCCCGCAGAGGCTTGGAAAAACGCCTGGTGTATAGAAAAACCATCAGCGCCGCGACCAGAACGCCGGCAAGCGCGGTAAGCGCGACCTTGGCCACAAGCCCTTCATAGGAGGCGCGGACGGATTGGGCTGCTGTCTGGATGTAGACAGCGCCCATCACACTGTCGCCGCGTTTGAGGGGAACGGCGACAGTAAACATGGTGCCGCGCGATGTCTGGATCTGATCCATCACTTCCTGCCCGCTCAGCACGGTGATCAAAAGCTTCCGGATATGGTTCGCGTCAAAGGAGGAACGGAGTTCCTCGTTTTCATCCAGAATAGACGTGATGTATGATATGACATTTCCGCTTCTGTCAAATACAAGGCAGTAAGCGGAATAATCCTGATACACGCTGCGCAGCTTTTGAAACAGCATCTGCCTGGTAGTCGTGCGCAAGCCAAGCGCTGCCTCCAGGCCGCTGGTCTCGATGGTGCCGGAGAGGTAGGCAATATCATAGGCCTGAATTTTAAGGGCATTCATACGGTTTTGTATTTGAACATCACGCATGGTGAAGTAGAAAATACCCATCAGCGTGATCACGCAGATGGCGATCACCGCGATGAACACGATCATCAGGCGTGAAAAAGTGGTAGGCCGCTTCATCATTTGACCTCGAACTTGTAGCCTACGCTCCAAACTGTTTTGATGCTCCAGCCAAGCTCCTCGCAATCAGTCAGTTTCTCGCGCAGACGCTTGACATGCACATCAACGGTACGGCTGTCACCGAAGTAGTCAAAACCCCAAACCTTTTCCAGCAGCTGCTCGCGGGTAAACACGGTGTTGGGGTGAGACGCCAGAAAGTAAAGCAGCTCAATTTCTTTGGGCGGCATTTCCGCCTGTTTGCCCTGATAGAGGACCTCATAGCGGGAAAGGCTGATGGTCAGGCCGGGGAAGGAAAGCATATCGTTGTCCTGCTGCTCGGGCTGGCCGCGGCGCAGCACGGCCTTGACGCGGGCAATGAGCTCCTTGGGATCAAAGGGTTTGGTTATATAGTCATCAGCGCCAAGCTCCAGACCAAGCACCTTGTCAAAGGTTTCATCCTTGGCTGACAGCATGATGATGGGGATGCTGGATATCTGGCGAATCGCTCGGCAGACCTGCCAGCCATCCATTCCGGGAAGCATAATGTCAAGCAGCAGGAGGGCAGGGGGATTTGATTTAAACGCCGTCAGGGCTGAATCCCCCCGCGAAAAGCTGACGACCTCAAATCCTTCCTTCTCAAGGTACAACCGGACCAATTGCGCGATGTTTTCATCATCGTCTACTACCATAATGACCTGCTTGCCGGGCATGCTGTATTCCTCCTATTTCAGCTCAACGACGGTCACGCCGTCCTCGCCTTCTCCGTAAAGCCCGAGGCGGTAGCTGTTTACCTGCCGCAGGCCCTTTAGATGCCTTTGTATTCCTGTTCGAAGCGTGCCGGTGCCCTTGCCGTGGATGATGGATACTTCATGAAGCCCGGACATGATGGCCAAATCAAGGTAGCGATCAAGTTCCATCAGTGCCTCATCCAGCGCCATGCCGCGGAGGTCGCATTCCATCTTGACGCTTCTGTTCATGCTGTCTGTTTTAGCGCTGACAGTGGATTTGCTTTTCGTTTTTGGTTTGGCGGGTCTCAGCTGGCTGAGCAGCACCTTCATTTTTATGATACCCGCTTGCACCATCACCTCACCCTTGGAATCCGCAAGCGCCAGCACGGTGGCCACGGCGTTGAGGTGGGGGATCTCAACCGTCTCTCCCACCGATATATCCTCAGGCTTAACATTGGTAGGGGCGGTGTCAAGCGCAATGCCCTCAGCCATTTCACCCTCAAGCCCTTGGAGGCGCCTTTGAAGAGCGTTCAGGTTCTGGGCGGTATCGCCTCCGGTTTTCTTCATGAGTTTCAATTCATCAATGATCGCGGCGCTTTCACGTTTAGCGCGGGCCAGGATGCGCCTGGCTTCTTCCTTTGCTTTGCGTTCGGCATCGGCCTTGCCTGACTCAATTTTCCTGTAGAGCGCCTCCGCCTCATCACGCAGGCGGACTGTCTGCGCGCTGGCTTCCTCAGCCAGAGCGCGTTCTTTCTCTGCGACCTGCCTGTGATATTCTGCGTTGGCGATCACATCCTCAAATACGATGCTTTCATCGCTTAAAAGCGCCCTTGAGGCATCAATAATACGGTCAGGCAGCCCCAGACGCTTAGCGATTTCAAACGCGTTGGACTTCCCGGGTACCCCGATGGATAGCCGGTAGGTAGGCCTTAAGGTGGAAACATCAAATTCAACGCTCGCGTTCTCAATGCCCGGCGTTGATAAAGCATAGGCTTTCAGCTCGCTGTAGTGTGTTGTGGCAACTGTGCGCACAGACATTTCTTTCAATGAACTCAATATAGCCTGCGCCAGCGCGGCGCCTTCCGTAGGGTCAGTGCCCGCGCCAAGTTCGTCAAACAGCACAAGATCATCACGCTGGACCCACTGGAGGATGCTGACAATGTTGGTCATGTGGGAGGAGAAGGTGGAGAGGGATTGCTCTATGCTCTGCTCGTCGCCAATATCCGCGTAAATGCGATGGAAGACGCATACCTCGGTCCCCAGATCAGCAGGCAGATGCAGGCCGCTTTGCGCCATCAGGCTCAACAAGCCAATGGTTTTTAGCGTTACTGTTTTACCGCCGGTGTTTGGGCCGGTCACGATGAGGGTGGTGAACATGTCACCCAGCCATAAATCACAGGGGACCACTTTGTCAGGATCTATCAGCGGATGGCGGGCGCGTACAAGGCGTATTCTGCCCTGGTTGTTCATTTTAGGCTGGATGCCGCGCATCAGGCGCGCCAGGGCGCCCTTGGCGAAAATAAAGTCCAGCTTGATCAGGATATCGATATTGTTAAGAAGCGAGTCCGCGCACTGCGCAACCTGAGCAGAGAACTCCGAAAGGATACGCTCGATCTCCTGCTCTTCCTTGAGTGACCACTGCCGCAGTTCGTTGCCGGCCTCAACAACAGCCATAGGCTCAATGAACAGTGTCGCCCCTGTGGAGGACTGGTCATGTACAATGCCGGGAACATTCTGGCGGTATTCCTGCCGCACGGGGATGACATAGCGCCCGTTGCGCACGGTGACAATGGGCTCCTGAAGATATTTTGAATAGGAGGAGCTTTGCGTCATGGTGCGCAGTTTTTCTTTTATGCGGTCATTGCACAGCCTCATCTGTCTTCTGATGGAAGAAAGCTGGAGGCTGGCGTTATCGGAAATCTCTTCTTCCGAGATGATGGCGTCTTTGATGCCGCGCTCAAGAGGATAGTTGGTGATCAGCGAGCCGCTGAGGCCATGCAATATTGGCGTGCTTTCGTTGTCGCTGTTAAGAGCTGCTTTGGCGGCACTGGCTGCCCGCAAGCAATCCGCGATATCCAGCAGGGCGCGTGTGGAAAGCGTTGCTCCTTTTTGCGAAAGGCTCAGCCATGGACGAACATCCTTAAATGCGCGCAGAGGGTGATCAGCCCGGCGGCTCAGTAACGTGAGGGCTTCCTGCGTTTCTTCCTGCGCGTGAGCCGCTTGGGACAAGGTGTCCAGCGGCAGAAGCTCAAGGCAAAAATCGCGGCCCGGTTCCGTCAGCGCACAGCCCGCGAGCTGGTCGCGTATTTTTGTAAATTCAAGGACCCTCAGTGCTTTTTCCTGCATAAAAGCGGGGATTGCGCTATCGTTTTGCATGGATTATAGGACTCCTTCATCAAATCGTCCCGCGTATAAAGGGATATCCGCCGCAGGAGAGGCATCTCGGCCATCCAGCAAGGCGGAGTAGGCTTTGACGAGCGACATCATGCTGTTCTCATCCTCCAGCGTAAAGTCAAGCAGCCAGTGCCTTCCAACAGCCTTCTTATATAAGTGGAGAGGCGTATGAAAAAGCAAGGCGTTCAGGCATCCTTCAGGCAGCCTGACAGGGAAAAGAGGAAAGCGCGC
>JAEWRJ010000158.1 GCA_023460055.1 Bacillota bacterium
CCTACCGGGGGGCCCGCGGTCTTGGGTTGGGGGGGTTGCCCGACCGCTTCGACTGGCGCAATGACCGCCACTATCACCTGCGCTGCACCGGCTGCGGCCAGGTGACCGACGTGCCCATCGGCTACCGGGAAGATCTTGATCAGGCTTTGGCTGAGCAAACCGGGTATTTGACGGTTTTCCACCATACGACTTTTGAAGGCCTGTGTCCGGCTTGCCGGGAGAGCAGGGAACAGGAAAACCAAACCACAGGGGAGAACGTTCAGTCTTGGTCTGGTGAACAGGAAAGGGAGGGTATAGAGAAATGAACCGTAAAAAAGTATTGCTTTTGTCTTCCATGCTGATCATGGCGATGCTTTTTCTCAGCGGCTGCGTGCCGGGCGACGGATCAAAAACCCCGGACGATCCGGCCGGGTTTTTCTCCGGTATCTGGCATGGATGGATCGCGCCCTTCTCGCTGATCTATTCGCTGTTTAACAGCAGGATCGGCATCTACGAGGTATATAATACCGGGTTTTGGTACAACCTCGGCTACTACATGGCCATCGTCAGCGGCTTTGGCGGCCTGTCCCTGGCCAGAAAAAAGGGAAGAAGAGAAGACAGGGTTTAAATTTTGACGTTTACATCCCACCCCGCTTCCATTATAGTGGGGCGGGATTTTTTTAGTTTTGGAGGGTACATGGACATCCTTGCCGTTACGAACCAGATCTTGATGATGCTTCTGATTATGGGCGTCGGACTGCTGCTGAGAAAGGCGGGGGTCATTACCGCGCAGGTCATCCGCGGCATCAGCGGGATCGTGCTGAAAGTGGCTATGCCAAGCCTGGTGCTGATGATGGTGCAAAAGGATGGGGGACAGGCGCTGAAGGGTGAGTTTATGCGCATCGCGCTGGTCAGCTTTTTGTGGTTGAGCGCGGGACTGGTGATCATTTATTTTCTATTCAGAAAAAAGATGGCTGCTGATCGCGGCGCCGCGTTTGCGGGGCTGTCCGCCCTGCCCAATGTGGGCTATATGGGCCTGCCTATTATCCAGGCGGTGTACGGCGACCTGGGCGCTGTGTATCTGGCGGCGGCTGTGGTAGGGCTCAACTGTACCATTTACCTGACGCTGGAGATTCTGATGACCGGCAGGCTGCCCAAACTGTCCTCGCTGGCCGGGAACATCGGGCTGATCTTGTCCCTTCTGGCGCTGGTGAGTTTTATGATGGACCTGCGCCTGCCGATGCCTTTTTCGGCGCTGGTCTCCCAGCTTGGCAGCCTGACCACGCCGCTGAGCATGCTGCTGGCCGGCGCCAGGCTGATGGATTTCCGCCTCCCGGCGCTGAAGGACAAAGAGCTCTGGCTTGCTATCTTCGTCAGACTGCTTGCGTTGCCGATGGCGGGCTTTGCGCTCTTCCGCTTGCTGGGCTTTGAAGGGCTGCCGCTGGGCGTGATCACGCTGGCTTGCGCGATGCCCGGCGCCGTGGCGACGCAGATGTATGCCGAGCGTGAAAAAAAGGACGCCCTGTTTGCCGCGACCGGGGTATCGCTGGGCACCATCCTGTGCCTGGCCAGCATCCCGCTGGTTCTGCTGATCACAGGCCTGGGCAGCTAATTAGTTAGACCGGGATAGGCTTTATCAAGCGTTTCGCCGATGGGCTCGCGGATGCACAGCGCCGCCCGCCCGTCGGCGTTTGTTGCTGTCCTGTTGATCAGCACCAGCTTGCCGCCCCGGTAATGATCGATCAGCCCGGCAGCAGGATAAACTGAAAGAGATGTGCCGCCGACGATCAGCATATCGGCTTGTCTGATATAGTCAATGGCGTTTCGTATGATATCATCGCGAAGCGGCTCGCCGTAGAGCACCACATCTGGCTTGATGATACCGCCGCAGTCACAGCGCGGAATATCCCGGGCTTCAAGCACGCGGGCAAGGGGGTGGAATGTTCCGCATGTCATGCAATAGCTGCGATGGACGCTGCCGTGCAGTTCCAGCACATTCCTGCTGCCGGCTGACTGGTGCAGGCCGTCGATGTTCTGGGTGATCACGGCCTTCAGCCTGCCGTCTTTTTCCAGCCTTGAAAGCGCCAGATGGGCCGCGTTTGGGCGGGCGGCCGGATAAATCATCTTATCTTTGTAGAAGGCATAGAATTCCTCAGGATGGCGCGTGAAGAAGTCATGGCTCAATATCGTTTCGGGCGGATAGGCGTATTTTTTTTGATACAGGCCGTCAACGCTTCTGAAATCCGGTATGCCGCTTTCGGTCGACACGCCGGCCCCGCCGAAGAACACAATATTGCCGCTTGATTTGATCAGCTGTCTGAGCGCTTCAATCATATCGATCCCTCCTTCTATACTCATCAACTGTAATATACTATAAGAAAAATGTCGATGGACAGGAGCTGCCTGTTTAGAACACATATAATGCAGATATATTATATATGTATTAGGGAGGGCGTACACAGGCCCAAGCCGGCGGAACGCTCCCGGGCTAAGAAAGGAGGAAGCGCGCATGACATCCAGGACCGCTTCCATTCCAAAGCCCCTTGTGAGGGCAAATCAATCAGTAATCGTCGCGTCTGTGCTGATCAGCTGGGTACTCAGCATATGGAGTGAGAGCTTTTATTTGATACTCCTGATCCCGCTTTTATCCGGTTTGTCCGGGCTGGCGTTCGGGGTCAACCCTGTTTTCAAGATCGCGCGCAGGTTCTTAAAAAAACCGGCAGCATCCTACCTTCAGGAGGATGCCGCCGATCAGCGGTTCAATCAAATTCTCGCGGTGTCCATGCTGGGCGCTGCCCTGCTCAGCTTTATACTGGATCTGCCGGTGCTGGGCCATATGTTTTCTGCCTTCGTCTTCACTGCGGCCTCGGTCGCGCTGCTGGGCTTCTGCGTCGGGTGCTTTATCCGCTACCAGCTGATGATGCGCCGGGCTGCCCGAAGCAGCTGAGAATAGGCTCCGGCCCGTTTAGTTTGATGGTTTGACCACCTCATACGGCCAGTTGATGATGCCGCCGAAGTCGTACACATTGGTATAGCCAAGGTCGATCATCTGCAGGGCGGCCTGTCGGCTGCGGTTGCCGCTGCGGCAATAAAGCAGAATCTCCGCGTTCTTGTCAGGCAGCAGTTCTGCCGCCTTCTCTAAGATCTGGCCCGAGGGCAGCAGGACGGCACCCGGAATGTGGCCCCCGGCAAACTCAAAATCTTCCCTCACATCCACGATGGACAGCTTGTCCCCGCTGTCGATGCGCGCCTTGGCCTCCTGGGCTGTCAGCTTTTTATACGCCGCCTTGGGGCTGGCTGCCGGTGTTGGTTCTGTCACTGCCGCGGGGGACGCGGAGGGGGCGGGCTGCGCCGGAGCGCAGGCGCTCAGCAGAAGGGACAGGCTCAGCAGGCTGAGCGCTAACAGTATCCTTTTCTTTTTCATAGGTTCACCTCATGGCTATTGGTCAGCGCGCCAAAGGGCCCGAATAGTTCATGATGCCGCCGATGTTGGTGACATCGCTGTAGCCCATGCGCTTGAGCGCGTTTGCAGCCGCGGCGCTCCGGCCGCCGCTCGCGCAGTAGACATAGATCTTTTCATTTTTATCAAGCACCAGCGCCTGTACATTGTCAAGCCGGTCAAGGGGCAGGCTTACACTGCCTGGTATATGCCCTTCCTTGAACTCCTCGCGGCTGCGCACGTCAAACAGGCGAATGGAGGGATTTCCTTTGGCGGTCTGGGCCGCTTCATTGATCGAAGGCCCCGCCTTCGCGCCGAAAAAGTTAAACATGGTCGTTCCTTCTCCTTTAGCATCAGTATCATGACAGATTATATCCGCCGGCAATATACCTAAACGGGGTATATGTATATTTTGAAAACATGCCGTGTGGGTACAATCACGCATACACTGAAGGAGGATGAAGCGATGAACCCGGAAAAGATCATCTGCCCCTGCAAAAAGGTGACAAAAGGACAGATACTGAAAGCCATGCAAGCGGGAGCGACATGCTATAAAGAGATCAGCAAAGTGACCGGCGCCGGCAGCAAGTGCGGCAAGTGCGAGGATGAAGTAAGGAAGTTTATCAAAAAGCATAAGAAATAGCAGCCTTATGCCATGGTTTTGTATCACAGTCCTCAAACAGGCTTTTTGATGTCTTTACAAACTGATCATCAGCACATATAATGATCAGGCTATGAAGAGGACGGGTTCAGGCATGGCCCCAAGCGAGCCGGGGGATGGTGAAAGCCCGGCGGAGACCGCCTGATACCGGATCACCTTGGAGCATGGAATCGTTATTCCCGGCCGCCGCCGTTACCGGCCGCCGCCCTGATCGGGCCGGCACAAGCGGGCGCTATGCGTCAATTTGGGTGGTACCGCGGATATATCCGTCCCAACAAGGGGGCGGGTTTTTTGTATTCAAGGAGTATGTTGGAGGGCAGTATGTATCAAAAAGTATCGACGGACATGGATTTTTTGAGCCGCGAAAAGGAAATGGCCGCTTTCTGGAAGGAAAAAGGCATCATCCAAAAGAGCTTCGCCCAGCATGAGGGCAAGGAGCGCTTTACCTTTTATGACGGGCCGCCCACAGCCAACGGCAAGCCGCACATCGGCCACATCCTGACCAGGGCCATGAAGGACCTGATCCCGCGTTTCCACACCATGAAGGGCAAGGATGTGCTGCGCGTGGCCGGCTGGGATACCCATGGCCTGCCTGTTGAGCTGGAGGTTGAAAAGAGCCTGGGCCTGGAAGGCAAGCAGGGGATAGAGGCCTATGGGATGGAGCCCTTTATCCAGGCCTGCAAAAAGAGCGTTTGGAAGTATCTGGGCGAGTGGCAGGACATGTCCGAGAAGGTGGCCTACTGGCTGGACATGGAGAATCCCTATGTCACCTACCATGACAACTATATAGAGTCCGTGTGGTGGAGCCTGAAGCAGATCGCCGACAAGGGCCTCCTGTACCGCGGGCACAAGGTCGTCCCCTACTGCCCCCGCTGCGGCACGGCGCTGGCCAGCCATGAGGTGGCGCAGGGTTACAAGGAAGTCAGCGAGTATTCGGCCTATGTCCGCTTTAAAGTGAAGGGACAGGATGACACCTATCTCCTGGCCTGGACGACCACGCCCTGGACGCTTCCCAGCAACGTGGCTCTGTGCGTCAACGAGAAAGAGGATTACCTCTGGTTCAGCCTGCGCGGAGAGACCTTCGTGATGGCCCAGGCGCTGGTGGAAAGCGTGTTCGGCGCTGAGGACGCGGCCGCGATCACCCGCATCAAGACCGTCAAGGGCAGGGAACTCGCGGGCATCGAGTACGAGCCGCTGTACCCGCCGCAAAAGCAGCCCCTTGAAAAGGGCTGGTATGTTGTCACCGACGACTATGTCACCCTGACCGACGGCACGGGCATCGTGCATAACGCCCCCGCCTTTGGCGAAGACGACGCGCGCGTCGGCCGCGTCTACAGCCTGCCCTTCCTGCAGCCTGTGGATGTCAAGGGCGAGTTTGTTGCGGGAACGCCCTGGGCGGGAAAGTTTGTGAAGGATGCCGATCCTTTGATCATGGAGGATCTCGCTTCCCGCGGCCTGCTGCTCAAAAAGGAGATGTATACCCATAACTACCCGCACTGCTGGCGCTGTGACACCCCCCTGCTTTACTACGCCCGCGCGGGCTGGTTCATCCGCATGACCGAAGTTCGCGACGAGCTTGTGGCGAACAACCGCTCCGTGGACTGGCACCCCGATAATATCAAGGAAGGCCGCATGGGCAACTTTGTCGAAAATGTGATCGACTGGGCCGTTTCCCGCGAGCGCTACTGGGGTACACCTCTGCCCGTATGGACCTGCAGGCAGGGGCATACCCATGTGATCGGCAGCGTGGAGGAGCTCAAGGCGATGAGCGTTGGTCCCGTCGACCTGCCGGAGCTGCATAGGCCCTATATCGACAGCGTTGTGCTGCGCTGCCCCGAGTGCGGCGGCGATATGCGCCGTGAAAAAGAGGTGATCGACTGCTGGTACGATTCGGGTTCCATGCCCTTCGCCCAGTGGCATTATCCCTTTGAAAACAAGGAAAAGTTCGAGGCCACCTTCCCGGCGCAGTTCATCAGCGAGGCCATCGACCAGACCCGCGGCTGGTTCTACAGCCTGCTGGCGATCGGCACGGCGGTGTTTGAGCGCTCTCCCTATGAAAGCTGCCTGGTTCTGGGGCATGTGCAGGACAAGGACGGCAGAAAGATGTCCAAGCATCTGGGCAACGTGGTCGATCCCTGGTCGATCCTCGATAAGCAGGGCGCCGATGCCGTGCGCTGGTACTTCTATACCGCCAGCGCCCCCTGGCTGCCCAGCCGCTTCTCTGAAGAGGCGGTCAGCGAAGGCCAGCGCAAGTTCATGTCCACGCTGTGGAATACCTATGCTTTCTATATTCTCTACGCGGATATCGACAAGTTCAACCCGCTGGAGCATGACCTGAACAAGGTCGAGCTGAGCCTGATGGACAAGTGGATCCTCAGCCGCCTCAACAGCACCGTGAAGCAGGTGAACGAGGGCCTCAGTGAGCTGCGCATCCCCGAGAGCGCCGGCGCCATCCAGGACCTGGTGGATGACCTGAGCAACTGGTATGTCCGCCGCGGCCGCAGCCGCTTCTGGGGCAAGGGTATGGCGGGGGACAAGGAAGCGGCCTTTGTGACGCTGGCCGAGGTCCTGACGACCCTCAGCCGCCTGATCGCGCCCTTCACGCCTTTCATGGCGGAGAGCATCTATCAGAACCTGGTGCGTTCGGTGGATCCGGATGCCCCCGAATCCGTGCATCTGTGCGCCTTCCCCGAGGCCGATGAAAGCCGCATCGATCCCGAGATGGAGCGGCAGATGAAGGCGCTGCTGGGTGTCGCCACCCTGGGCCGCGCCTGCCGCAACCTGGCCAACATGAAGGTGCGCCAGCCTGCGCAGGCCCTTTACGTCAAGGGCGCCTCCTTTGACGCTCCTTACGCGGAGCTGGCCAAGGATGAACTGAACGTGAAGACCCTGGTGTTCACGGAGGACTCTTCTGCCTTCACCGGCTACCTCTTAAAGCCGCAGCTGCGCACACTGGGGCCGCGCTACGGAAAGCTGCTTGGCAAAATCTCGGCAGTCCTGAAAGAACTGGACGGCGTGGCCGCAGTCCAGGGCTTTGAGCAGGGTGAAGCGCTCCGCTTTAACGTGGAGGGCACCGAGGTGGCGCTTGAGAAGGATGATGTACTCATTGAAGCCATCCAGCGCCCGGGCCTTGCCACACTGGAGGAGAGGGGCTTGACCGTCGCGCTGAGCACCGTGCTGACACCGGAACTGGTGCGCGAAGGCTACGCCCGCGAGATCATCAGCAAGCTGCAGACCATGCGCAAGGACGCCGGCTTTGAGGTGACAGACCGCATCGCCGTCAGCTTCGACTCCGGCTTGGCCATCACCGAGGCGGTGGAAGCCTTCCGCGATATGGTGATGGAGGTCGTTCTGGCCGTCAGCCTGGAAAAAGGCGCAGATTTGCCTGAGAGCTATACCCAGGAGTGGGATATCAATGGAGAGAAGGCTGTACTGAGCGTAAAGAAGGCCTGAGGATATATCAAAAAACGGCGGATAACCGCCGTTTTTTGATTGGAAGAGATCACAGGATGATGGTGGAAGGATCAAAGCTGCTCAGATCCCGGGTTGCCGTGTGGGCCATGAAGTGCCGAAGCTCGCCTGTGACGCGCCGGATCTCCCCGGCGCAGCCTTCCGCGCCCCGGTCTGTGAGCGCGGGCATCAGCGCCCGGCCGACGCTGACGGCATCTGCCCCCAGCGCCAGCGCCTTGTAAGCGTCAGCGCCGCTCTCAATGCCGCAATCAACAAATATCTTCATCTCGCGGCCGACTGCCTGCCGGATCGCGGGCAATGCCTTCAAGGGCGGCGTGGCGAAGTCCATCCGCCCGTGGTGGTGGGAAACCACGATGCCTGCCGCGCCAAGGTCGCGGCAGATCAGCGCGTCATGTACGCTCAGCACCCCCTTGACGATGAAGGGCAGGCGGCTTTGCGCCATGAAGTGCTTCAGCTTGGCGCCGTTTACCGGCTGCATTTTCTCACCCAGCACCACATCATGATCGCCCTGATGGTCAAAGCTGTGGTCAATATCCATGCCGATAGCCAGGCAGCCAGACTGGTTCGCATGAGCGATGCGGCTGAATATTTCGTCATCTTCAGCATAGGGCTTGATGATCTTGATCACCGAGGCCCCGGTATGAAGGACGGCGTCCAGCTGCCGGGTATCGCCCATGCCGCAGAACATCACGGCACCGGCCAGCCTGGCCCCTTGTGCCAGTTCAACCATGCCGTCTCCCCTTGGTGTCTTCAGATGGGACAGCGCGGCTGTGGTGACTGGCGTATCAAAGGCCCTGCCAAACAGCTCAAAGCGGGTCTCGGGCACACAGCCCTCCAGGTTTCGCTGCTCTATCAAAAGCGAATCCATATACTGCCTGGTGAGGGCGTTGCTGTCGCCGGTACGTGCAGAATTCATTTCTCTCTCCTGTTTCATCAAGGATCACGATGCGCGCTCACCCCATCAAGCGCGGGATGACCGGATCCAAGCAGACTGATGCCTGTTTTTCAATTGGGGTCAATATAGCATGGCAAGGCACAGGGGTCAAGCAATGCGGGCCTCATTATATGCGCTTACTAACTAAAGCAAATCACGCTGATGGCGACGATTTTGCCCGCTGTCTTTGCCTCGTTTCCTTTGCCGGCATCATGCTCAGCTGCGTGAAGGCAGAGGCTGCGGCTCGCGCGCAGGTTTACATCCTCTTCTCTTCCATGCTATACTGGCAAATCAAGATGTGTCGAGGAGGCCGGCGGATGGATCATTACAAGCTCGTCATTCGGGGGGAACATGCCCTGAGCGGCGAAACCTTTGTATCCGGCGGTAAAAATACTTCGGTGGCGGTCATCCCGGCGGCTCTGCTGTGCTCAGATGTCTGCGTGATCGAAAACCTGCCTGATATTGAGGATGTACGGGTGCTCAAGCGCATCCTTGCGCATCTGGGCGCGAAGGTGGAGTTTGACGCTGAGCATAACCGCATGACCATCGACCCGCGCGGCGTCACTACCTGCTCCGTCCCCTTCCAGTATTCGCAGCAGATGCGGGCCAGCTATTACCTGATGGGCGCCTTGCTCGGGCGCTGCGGCGAGGCGGAAGTGGGCTATCCCGGCGGCTGCGATATCGGCTCGCGTCCCATCGACCAGCACATCAAGGGTTTCAGCATGCTGGGCGCGCAGATCGACGAGTACAGCGGGATGATGAACCTCAAAGGCGAGCTGCAGGGCAGCATCATCAACTTTGACGTGGTCACCGTCGGCGGCACCATCAACGTGATGCTGGCGGCTGTTAAGGCCAAGGGCAATACGATCCTGATGAACGCGGCGCGCGAACCGCATGTGGTTGACTTGGCCAACTTTTTAAACAGCATGGGCGCCAACATCAAGGGCGCCGGCACCGATACGATCCGCATACGCGGGGTGGAGAAGCTGCACGGCGGCAGCTATACCGTCATCCCCGATCAGATCGAGACGGGTACGCTGATGATCGCCGCTGCTGCCACCCGGGGGGATGTCGCGATCCATGGAGCTATCCCTACGCATATGGACGCGCTGACGGCCAAGCTGCTTGAGATGGGGGTATCCGTCACCAGCATGGACGATGTGATCTGGGTGCGGGTGAAGCGCGGGCACCGCGCCATCCGCCTGAGCACGCAGGAATATCCCGGTTTCCCGACTGATCTCCAGCAGCCCATGAGCGCGCTGCTGACCCGCGCGAACGGGCATAGCGAGGTGCATGAGAATATCTATGACAACCGCTTCAAACACCTGGATGAGATGCGGCGCATGGGTGCTAAGGTGACGATATCCGGCAGAACAGCCTATATCGAGGGCGTTCCCCAGCTGAGGGGCGCGCCGGTGATAGCGACTGACCTGCGCGGCGGAGCCGCGCTGGTGATCGCGGGGCTGATGGCCGACGGCGTGACGGAGATATACAACCCGGCCTTTATCGCAAGAGGCTACGAGCACCTTGAGCAGAAGCTCAGCGCGCTGGGCGCACAAGTGCGCCGTGAGGATGCGGAATAAATGAATATGACATTGTCGGGCGCTTATCAGGAGCTGGGGCTGAAAGAAGGGGCCAGTCTGGAGGATGTGAAGGGCGCTTACCACCGCCTGGTGAAAGGCTGCCATCCCGACCTGTTCCGTGATCCCTCCGAGCAGGAGGAGGCGCAAAAACGCATGGTGCGGCTGAACCTGGCCTATGAGCAGGCGATCGCCCAAACGTCCAAGCCCGTGCCCGGCTACCACAAAGCCCCCTTGAAGCAGGCCAAGGCTACAGCCAGAAGGCTGCTGGAACAGGGTCAGCTGGAATCGGCCTTGCTGCAGCTGGGCCGCGCGGATATGAAAGACGCCGAATGGTATGCCCTTCAGGGTGAGATCCTGATGGCCTTCAAGCAGTACGACACGGCTCACAACAGCCTGCGGGAGGCCGTGCGGCTGGATCCGGAGAACCTGCAGTACCGCAGATTGGCCCTGGATGCCGCCGTGCAAGTCAAAAAGCACAAGCAGTTCCCCATGCGGCTGAAGGATTCGATACAAGGCCTGTTTACAGGCGGCAGAAAACGCAGATAAAATCCGCCCGTACAGGCGGGTTTTGCATATAAGGAATGAAGCGATGATCCATGATGATCTTCCTCCCTATACCCTGATCAGGTCCTCCCGCAGAAGCATGGCCATCGAGGTCAGGCCCGGGGGAGAAGTGCTTGTGCGTGTGCCCCACGGTGTCAGCGACAGGGCGGCGCGGGCATTTGTAGCCGGTTATCTGGACCGGGTGATGGAAAGTGTCGAGCGGATGAAAGCCCTGCCGCGAGCGGATGGACCGGACGAGGAAGAGATCAGGCGTTTATGTGACCGCGCCGTGGCTGAGATGCCGGGCCGCGTGGCGTACTGGTGCGAGCGGCTGGGGGTCAGGGTCGGGCGGGTGACGATCACGGCCGCCAGAAAGCGATGGGGCAGCTGTTCCTCCAGCGGCAATATATGCTTTTCCTATCTGCTGATGCGCTGCCCCGACGCGTTTATCGACTATGTAGCCCTGCATGAAGTTGCGCACCTGGTTCACCGCGATCACAGCCGCGCCTTTTACGCGCTGATCGAACAGCATATGCCCGATTACAGGGAGAGGCTTGAGCTTTCCGGCCAAAAGGGGGATGTGTCATGAGGGATTTGGCTTATCTTGAGCTTTTAGCGGCCCAGTACCCCACCGAGCGCGCGGCGCTTGGCGAGATGCTGCGGCTGGAGGCTGTGCAGCGCCTGCCCAAGGGTACGGAGCTTTTTTTAAGCGATGTTCACGGGGAGGATGAGGCCTTCACCCACCTGATCAACAACGCGTCGGGCATTATCGACGAAAAGATCATGAAGGCACTGCCTGAGCTGCCCGAGCGTGAGCGGCAGGTGCTTTGCAGCTTGATCACTTATCCCCATGAGCAGCTGCTGCGCATGGAGGAAACGGCCCGGGCGGGCGACTGGGACGGCCTGATGCGCCGCCTGGTAGCCGTAGCCCGTGAGACGGCGGCCAAGTATTCAAGCGCTCAGCTGCGCGCGGCTTTGCCGGATGAACACAGCTATGTGCTGGAGGAACTGATCTCCTGCCAGGATCGGGAGAACAGGGCCCAGTATCTGACAGGCATCCTGAAGGCCGCGATCGATATGGGCGAAGCGCAGGACCTGATCCGCGCCCTTTGCGCGCTGATCAAGCGGCTGGCTGTAGCGCGGCTGCACCTGGTAGGCGATGTGTATGACCGGGGACCGCACGCCGATATCATCATGGACAGCCTGATGAATTACCACAGCGTGGATGTGCAGTGGGGCAACCATGACCTGCTGTGGATGGGGGCTGCCGCCGGCAGCCCTGCCTGCGTGGCCTGCGCGGTGAGGAATGTCATCCAGTATGACAACCTGGACATGCTGGAAAACGGCTATGGCATCAACCTGCTGCCGCTGGCTTTGTTCGCCAACCGGGAGTACGCGGGGGACGAGGCCGCGGCTTTCGCACCCCGCGCGCTGCCTGAGGCGCTCTATCTGCCGCAGGACCCGCAGCTCTATGCCCGCATGCACAAGGCCATCGCTGTCATCCAGTGGAAGCTGGAGGGCCAGCTGGTAAACCGCAGGCCGGGATATCTGATGGAAGACCGGGATGTATTGAGCCGTGTGGACTGGGAGAAGCATGAGCTGGACGGGCAGCCGCTGAAGGACCGCTATTTCCCGACCATCAATCAAAATGACCCCTTGCAGCTGACGGATGGGGAATATGCCCTGATCGGCCAGCTGGTGGACGCCTTCCGCCGCAGCGAAAAGCTGCAGCAGCATGTCCGCTTCTTTTACCGTGCGGGCGGCATGTACCTGCGCTTCAACGGCAATCTCCTGTACCACGGCTGTGTGCCGCTCAACAGGGACGGCAGCTTTATGGCGCTGGAGCTTGAGGGGGAGAAGCTGTCCGGCCGCGCTTTGTTTGATTACTGTGACCGCATGGCGCGTGTAGGATATTTCGCGCCTGAAAACAGCCCGGACCGAAAGGCTGGACGAGATTTTCTCTGGTTTTTATGGTGCGGGCGCAATGCTCCCAGCTACGGCAGGAGCCATATGGCCACCTTTGAGCGCCTGCTGATCGATGACGAAAGCGCGTGGAAAGAGCGGCAGAATGCCTATTATGACTTTTATGGCGAGGAAATCTTCGCCAGAGAGGTCTTGAAGATCTTTGGCTGCGATAAGCCCTGGAGCCGCATCATCAACGGGCATGTGCCGGTAAAGGCCAGATCGGGGGAAGATCCGCGCAAGGCCGGCGGCCGGCTGATCGTGATCGATGGCGGCTTTTGCCGCGCCTACCAGAAATCAACCGGCACTGCCGGCTATACGATGTTCTTCTCGTCCCACGGCATCCGCATCGCGGCGCATGAGCCGTTTACCTCCAGGGCGGAGGCCATCAGCGGCAGCCTGGACGTGCGCCTCCGCAATCTGATCATCGAAAACCTGCCGGAGCGCCTGCTGGTCAGCGATACGGACGAAGGGAAAGTGATCGCCAGACGGATCAAGGACCTGGGCCAGCTGGCGGAAGCGTATCGGGCAGGCCATATCAGGCAGGGAATGGAAAACTGAGGCTTTTATACATCCCATTTTCTGCCCCGCTACAGGCCCCAGGCTTCCCTCAGTGATCCCACCGCTTCTTCGAGTTCTCCGTCCTTCAGCCCCGCGAAGCCCAGCACAAGGGTAGAAGGCGGGGCTTTTTCCTTGCGGCAGTATTCGGACAATCCATGCAGGCGGATGCCCGCGTTCGCGGCCCGCTGGATCAGCTCTTGCTCTGAAAGCTGCGGCACTGTCAGCAGAAAGTGCAGGCCTGCTTGCTGACCGCTGACGCTTGATCCCGGGATGTCATGAAGCAGCGCCAGCAGGGTCTTCAGCCGCGCGGCGTAGGCGTTGCCTGCCCGCCGCAGATGGCGCGCGTAATAACCCTCGGCGATAAAGCGGGCCAGGGTCTGCTGTTCAAAGCGGGAGACGGTCTCGCCGCTTTTGATCTGGCTTTCGCGGTAGCTGTTAAGCAGCGCGGGCGGCAGCACCATGTAGGCCAGGCGCATGCTGGGGGCCAGGCTGCGGCTGAAGGTGCCGATGTAGGCCACGCGGCCGGCGGCGTCCAGGCCCTGAAGGGCGGGCAAAGGCCGGCTGAAGTGGCGGAATTCGCTGTCATAGTCGTCTTCAATGATCAGCCGGTCCGCCCTTTCGCTTGCCCAGCGGAGCAACTCTGCACGGCGGCCGACGGGCATCGACAGCCCCAGCGGGAACTGGTGGGAGGGCGTGATGTGGCAGACGGCAGCCCCGCTTTGCACGAGCGCATCGGCGCTCATCCCCTGTGCGTCGTGGGGGATGGGGAGGGCGGGGAGAGAGAGCCTGCTGCAGTTGCGGTAGATGCCGTGATAGCCCGGATCCTCCGCCGCCACGGTGGTACCCCGCGGCAACAGCTGTAAAAGCACCGACAGCAGATAATCCGCGCCTGCCCCGATGATAATGCGCTCAGGCGACGCCTTCAGGCCCCGGTATTGCTCGAGGAAGGCGCTCAGCGCCTGGCGCAGCTCAATATCCCCCTGCGCGCCGCCGCGCGCTAAAAGCTCCGGCCTCATGTAGAGGGTCTGGCGGAACAGCTTGGCCCAGACCTGGTAGGGGAAAAGCGCGCCATCGGTCGCCGAGGTTGAATAATCAAAGCGATCGGAATCCTGCTTTTCCTGTGCTTTGATAATGTTCACCTGCGCGGGTTTGCCGGGGAGAGGTTCCAGCGGATTGACATAGTAGCCGCTGCGATCCCTTGACTTGATATAGCCCTCTGAGCGCAGCATCTCATAGGCCGCGCTGACGGTCGATTCGCTGACGCCCAGGTGGCGGCTCAGCGCCCGGCGGGAGGGCAGAGGGCGGCCCTGCGGCATCAGCCCCGATGATATCTGTGACGCGATGCGCTCATACAGCTGCTCATACATCGGCTGGGCAAGGCTTGCGTCAAGCGTGAATGTCAGGTCCATGAGCCCTCCAACTGGTATTTTAAAGCAATCATGATTTGGTACTTTACACAATACCAGAATGCGCTATTCTTGTAAAGGAAATCAACATTGGAAGGGAGGCAAACCATGGCAAAAAGAACAGCGGCGGCAGGCCTGGCCTTTATGGGCATGATGACCGCGCTTGTCTTTGTATCCAACTATATCAGCATTCCCACCGGCTATTCGCGCCTGCACGCGGCCAACGCGGTATGCCTTCTGGCCGGCATGCTGTTTGGCGGGGTGCGCGGGGGGATCATCGCGGGCCTGGGCTCGGCGATATTTGACCTGACCTTTCCGGCCTACGCGCCGGAATTCTGGATCACCTTCATCAACAAGGGCGCGATGGCGCTGGCCTGCGGCCTGATCGTCAATGATCGGGAGAGCAAGCTCAAACCCCATATACGCGCTGTTCTTGGCGCTGCCGCGGGCGCTGTGCTCTACATTTCTCTGTATATGATCAAAAGCTATGCCTGGGCGCGCTGGGTCGCCCCCATCCCTGCCGATACCATCCCGGTGACACTGGCGGGCAAGCTTGGTTCCTCATCCGTCAATGGCCTGTTCGCCATCGCGGTGGCTCCCCTGCTGTACGCGGCGCTGTTCCCGGCGCTCAAGAAAGCGGGTCTCTGGAAGGATTAAGCGGTTTCCATGGCGGTTCGCGGACAAAGGAATCTTCCTTGCCCCTCCCGCGGCTGCCCGGTAACTGATAATCAAAGCCGCAGACAATTGCCTGCGGCCTTTTTTACTTGCATCGTTATCAGCGGTAGACAGGCATCCAATCCCCGTGCGCTTCGATCAGGTCGTCGCACAGGCTAACGATATCGTCGATCGACAGCTCCGCCGAGGTGTGCGGGTCAAGCATCGCGGCCTGATAGATATAGTCCTTTTTCAATGTACGGGCGGCCTCGATGGTCAGCAGCTGCGTATTGATGTTGGTGCGGTTGAGCGCGGCCAGCTGTTCGGGCAGGTCGCCGATCACGGTGGGGGCGATGCCGCTCTTGTCCACCAGGCAGGGCACCTCGACGACAGCCGCGGAGGGCAGGTTGGTGATCAGGCCTGTATTGAGCACATTGCCGCCGATTTTGATGGGGCGGTTGGTTTCCATCGCCTCCATGATGTAGCTTGCGTACTCGTGCGAACGGGTGTGGGTCAGGGTCGGGTTGTTGGTCAGCTCGTGGCCGCGTTCTTCCCACTGCTCGATCTGGCGGACGCAGCGGCGGGGGTATTCATCCAGCGGGATGTTGAACCGCTCGATCAACTCAGGGTACCTACCCTTGATAAAGTAGGGCATGTACTCCGCGTTGTGCTCGCTGGATTCGGTCACATAATAGCCAAAGCGCTTCATGATCTCGTAGCGCACCATGTCACCGTGCTTTTCGGCGCGCGCGGCGGCCCGGCGCTTGATCTCGGGGTAGAGATCCTGCCCGCCGCGGGTGATCTCCAGCAGCCAGGCCATATGGTTGATGCCCGCGATCTTCCACTGCACCCCTTCGTCATAGGGCATGCCAAGGCCTTCCAGCAATCCGCTCGCGCAGACCTGCACGCTATGGCACAGGCCGACGGTCTTGACGCCGGTCAGGCGGAGCATCGCGCCTGTCAGAGCGCACATGGGGTTGGTGTAGTTCAAAAACCAGGCGTCCGGGCAGACTTCCTCCATGTCCCTGGCAAAATCCAGCATCACGGGGATGGTGCGCAGCGCGCGGAAGATGCCGCCAATGCCCAGGGTGTCGGCGATGGTCTGGCGCAGGCCGTACTTTTTGGGCACCTCAAAGTCCGTGATCGTGCAGGGGTCATACAGGCCCACCTGGATGGCGTTGACCACATAGTTGGCCCCGCGCAGGGCCTCCTTGCGGCTGGGGATGCCCAGATAGGTTTCTATATTTGCCTTGGAACCGTTGTTGTGGTTGATGGCCTCCAGCATGCTGTGTGATTCCTGCAGCCTTTTCGCGTCGATGTCATACAGCGCGATCGTGCTTTCCTCAAGCGTGGGAGTCAGCATGCTGTCGCCCAGTACGTTCTTGGCAAACACGCTGGAGCCTGCCCCCATAAATGTGATCTTTGGCATGATATTGCCTCCTTTATGATAATGATGAGCGATATTCGATCGGGCTTTGCCCATAGCTCCTCCGGAATAACCGGGTAAAGGATTCTGTATTTGCGATACCCACAGCGCAGGCGATGTCGGGCAGGGATTGCCGCGTTTGTGCCAGCAGCTGCCTGGCCGCCTCCATGCGGACGGAACGGATGGCACCGCCGATTGTCTGCCCTGTGTGCTTTCTAAACAGCTTGTGCAGATAGCTGGGGTGAATGTGCAGGGCGGCGGCGAGCGAAGCGGCGGTCAGGCGTTCCCCGCAGCGGGCGCGGATGATCTCAAGCGCTCTGTCTGCATACTGCCGGCTTGATGGTGATGCATCTTCCCCTTGCGACCGGCGAAAGCTTGCCGTCATCAGAATCAGCCCCGCGGCCAGCATGGATGAGCGGGCCTGATGCCCGGGCAGTCCGCCGTCCTCCTGGCTGATAATCTGTTTTAGCAGGCGGTAGACGGCATTGCCTTCGTCATGAAGAGCCAGATAAGGTGCGGGGTGATCCAGCATATCGCGCAGCGCACCGCTTTCCCGGCAGAGGCTGTCAAGGCCGGGACCGGGGGCCGTTCCCTGCGCCAGCAGGTCAAACTCCACGTTCATCATGCTGCACAGGCGGTCCTTCTTGATCACAAGCTTGTGAGCGACAAAGGCATCCAGCCAGATGTATTCCCCGCTGCGCAGGGAAACGGAGACAGCGGGCCGGATCAGAACCTCCGCCTCGCCCTCATACACGTACATGAACTCGCTGACCGAGTGCAGATGGTAGATCTCATGGGGCGTTGTAGCCCCCATGTCTGCCCTGTCATAGTAGGCGCAGACGGCGGGCAGGTGAGGCTTGTTGCGGTATTCGCCTGAATAGATGGAGTTCACGGCGCTTCCTCCTCATCTGATAAGGCTTCTGTGTAATAGAGCCGGTGAGCCTGGGAATAGTCGCAGGTGATGTTGAATGCGCTGCGGAACTCCCCTGGGCTCAGACCTGTCTGAGCTTTGAACACCCGGTGAAAGTAAGGCCGGGAGGAGAAGCCTGCTGCCAGCGCGATAGCTTCTGCCGGCAGGCTGCCTGATAACAGCATTTGCTTTGCCCTGTCAATACGCAGGCTCCGCAGAAGTTCGTTGATACTCTTTCCTGTCTGCTCGCCGAACAGACGGTGCAGGTGGCCGGGGTGAATGCCGGCGGCTGCCGCGATATCCGCCGCCTTGATATCTTCTGTAAAGTGTGCCTGCATATACATCACAGCGCGCCGCACATGCCGGTTGCCGGGGAGCGCAGCGTCCGGATAAAAATCCGCCGCGTCAGCGGCCGTCAGCAGGGCATAGGCGCACAGGATATCCTTATAGAGACCTTTCTCACTGATGGGCAGGATGGAAGCGGCCATCAGGCTTTGAATGGCGCCGGACACCAGTGTTTGCCTATCCGGGATGCGGAAGACACGCCTGGGCGAACGAAGTATCTCATCCAGCTGAGGCGACATGCGGCACAGCTGGCGCAGGCTGAGCCCCGCCGGATGCCCGTGTTTCAGCCCAAAACGCAGCTGTCTCACGGCCGGGTCAGCCCTTAGAAAGACCCCCGGCTTTGTCAGCGCCAAGGTGTCGGCGCTCAGGCGGACCACGGAGACATCTTCACAGATCAAGTCAGCTTCTCCGCGATCGGTATACCAAAGCGATATCAGGACGGCAGCGTCATTTTCTTTTTTGCTGTCCAGCAGGCACAGCGTGCTGTCCTCCGGACCCGGCAATGCAGTCACTTTTCCCTCCCTCAGCCAGTATACGAATAAGTTTGATGAGTGGGCAGTGGCAATTATAGTCTCTTTTCTCTGAGGTGTATACTTTTGTCACATGAATGGCGCAACAAAAAAGCTCCGGGCTATCGGAGCTTTGGGCGTGCGTAATTTAGAAAGGCAGATCGTCTTCCTCTGTGTAAACCGGTATGCCTTGATCGATCAGCCGCTGGGCAAAGACGCCGTTTCCGGGCTTGAGGGTGCCTGAAAAGCTGCCGTCGTAGATCATGCCTTTGCCGCAGGATGGGCTTCTGGCCTTCAGCAGCGCGGCTTCGCATCCGGTCAGATTGAACAGCATCAGCGCCTCTTCAGCGCCGCGCGTGAACCCGGCGCTTTGATCATCGCCCTGCCGGTTTAAGACGCGGCCGTCCCCTTGCATTTCACAGGGCGGTCGGGGCGTGGGCAGGCCGCCCAGCTGCTCGGGGCAGACGGGGATCATCTCATGATTCTTGAGAAGTTCAATGACCCTTTGGGTGGGTTTACCCTGCCCGTCATAGCGGCAGCGGGCACCCAGCAGGCAGGCGCTGCATAGTATCCTCATACTCAGATCCTCTTGAAATAGCCGATCAGGCCTTCGCCCGCGATGCTTTCAATGTTCTCTTCACTGTAGCCCCGGCGGCGCAGCGCGTCCAGCAGGTTGGGGAAGTCCTCAGGGTTATCCAGGCCCTCGGGCTTGGTCTCGATGCCGTCAAAGTCGCTGCCAAAGCCGATCTTGCCCTCGCCGCCCATCCGGAGGAGATGGTCGTAATGATCCACCAGGGTATCCAGCGTGCAGGGGCCTGTGCCCAGAAAGCTGGGATAGAAGTTAAGCCCCACAAAGCCGCCTGCCCCGAAGAGGTCGCGCAGCTGCCGGTCGGTCAGGTTGCGGCTGTGATCCCTGATCGCCCTGCAGCAGCTGTGGGAGGCCATCGGGGGCACATCCGTTTTGTTGAGGATGTCGTAGAAACCTGCCTCGTTGAGGTGGGAGACATCCACCGCGATCTTCAGCCGCTGCATCTCTTTCACCGCCTCCAGCCCATAGGGCTTCAGGCCGTCCGTGGCATTGACGCAGTGGGGCGTGCCCAGCGCGTTTTCGTGGTTCCAGGTGACAGCGGCCATACGCACGCCCAGGTCGCGGTAGCGCTGGATAACATCCAGGCCTCTGGCGAATACCTCGCAGCCCTCGATGGACAGCATAAAGCGCGTCTCGCCGTCTACGGCTTCGTCAGGATCGAAAGCCTGCGTCCAGCCCTGGCGTTTGAGGTCTTCAAATACGGCCAGCATCCTGTCAAACAGGGCTTCGACCTCTTCAAGCGAGGCCTTTGGGCCGACATACATGGCCAGGGTTTGCAGGCTGACGCCGCCTTTTTTCAAGCGCTCCAGCGTCAGGTCGTTCGCCTTGCCGGGTGCCGTGACCAGGTTGTACAGGGTATCGGCGTGCGCGTCGCATATTCTCATGGTTATACCTCGATCAGTTTAATTAAAGGGGATGGGCTTTTACAAAGCTGAGCAGCTCGTCCACGGTGGTGAATGCCAGGCCCGTGACGGTGTCGGCGCAGCCGTAGTATACGCAGACGCGGCCTGTCTCGGCATCCGTCAGCGCCGCACAGGGGAAGACCACGTTGGGCACATCGCCCGCCAGCTCGTAAAGCTCCTCCGGCCCCATCAGGTACCAGGAGCCGCGGCGCAGCACCTTCCAGGGCTCATCCAGGTCAAGCAGGGCCACGCCCATGCGGTAGACAAAGCCGTTGCAGCTGGTCAGCACGCCGTGATAGATCAACAGCCACCCCTCGTCCGTCTCGATGGGGGTGGGGCCGGGGCCTACCTTGGTGCTCTGCCAGCCGTCCGCCGTGCCGAAGACATAGCGGTGGCGCCCCCAATAGGTCAGGTCAGGGCTGCGGCTGAGGTAGATGTCGCCAAAGGGGGTGTGCCCGGTATCCGAGGGGCGGCTGAGCATCATGTACTCGCCGTTTATCTTGCGGGGAAAGAGCACGCCGTTGCGGTTGTGGGGCAAAAAGGCGTTTTCCAGCTGGTGGAAGGTGACAAAGTCCTCCGTCCAGCCCAGGCCGATCGTGGGGCCGTGGTAGCCGTTGCACCAGGAGATATAGTACTTCCCCTCGATGAGACAGACGCGCGGGTCGTAGCGGTACTGCAGCTTTGTTACCTCAGGATCGCCCTGGAACACGATTGGTTCATGGTTGATGTTCCAGTTGACGCCGTCTTCGCTGAAGCCCGCGAATATGTTCATATGGACGGCGCGGTCATCACAGCGGAACACGCCGGCGAAGCCGCCCTTGAAGGGCACGACGGCGGAATTGAACACGCTGTTCGCGCTGGGGATGGCGTGGCGTTTTATGATCGGGTTGTTCGTATAGCGCCAGATATGGTCCCCGGTCCCCGCGGGCTTTTCCTGCCAGGGGATGTTGGGAAGCGCCGGGCCGATGATCTTTGACATGCTGATACCCTCCTAAATAATCGTGAACGCAATAAAAAGGGCGGAACCACGCTCGCGCGCGGCACCGCCAGGTGTGGCGCTTGCCACCGGAATAATTTTCATCTGTGTTCAGGATACCGGTAAAAGCCTTGACCGAAACGGATCAGATAGCGAAAGCTTTCAGATCGCTGATCAGGTCGTCGCAGTCATCCGCGTACACTTCCAGTGAGATGGGTTTTGACAGATCCAGCGAAAAGATGCCCAGGATGGACTTGGCGTCTACCACGTGGCGGCCCGCGCGCAGATCCATATCATAGGGATAACGGCTGACAACATTGACAAAGGCCTTGACTTCTTCAGCGAAGCTCAGCTTGATCGGGATTGATTTCATCGGGAGTTCCTCCTTATATTACTGATGCTATTATAGCCGTTCCGGCCCCGAAATTCAAGGGGATTCCTCCCTGCTTTTGCTTATGGTAGAATGCAGCTAAGGATAATGGGGGGTGTAGAGTTATGGATATTCTGCCGGGTCTGTACAGGCATTTCAAGGGCGGTTTGTACCGTGTGGAGGGTGTTGCGCGCCATTCGGAAACGCTGGAAGAGATGGTGGTATATCGCGCGCTCTACGGCGAGGGCGGCCTGTGGGTGCGCCCCGCTTCCATGTGGAACGAGACGGTCACGCACGAAGGCGTCCTCCAGCCGCGCTTCGCGCCTGTAAAAGAGGGGGAGGAAAAGGTATGAGCCTGAACGAATTGATCAACGGCCTTTACGCTGACAATATCCGGAAGATCATTGATATGCGCCGCTTTTTGCATATGCACCCGGAGGAGAGCCTGAAGGAATACAACACAGCGGTTTTTATCGAAGAAAAACTGCTGGCGATGGGGTATGAGCCCCGCCGCGTCGGCGAAACGGGCGTATATGCCTCTCTCAAGGGCAGCCTGCCAGGCCCCGTGACCGTGATCCGCGCGGATACGGATGCCCTGCGCGTGCAGGATATGAAAACGGTGCCTTACCGCTCGCGTCATGACGGCCTCTCGCACTGCTGCGGGCATGACATGCACACAGCCTCCCTGCTGGGCCTGGCGATGGCTCTGAAGGCTGTGCCAGATCAGCTGAAGGGCGAGATCCGCCTGTTCTTCCAGCAGGCGGAGGAAGTAGGGGCGGGGGCTAAACAGTTTATCGAGGCAGGGCTGCTGGAAGGCGCGCAGCGCGTGATCGGCCTGCATGCCGACAGCAGCCTCAAATCGGGCCGGGTCGTTGTGAAGCCCGGCCCCAACAACGCCTCCTGCGATGCCTTCACCATCCGCGTGAAGGGCTTGGGCGCGCATGTCTCCACGCCGCATCTGGGCGTCGACGCGCTCTACGTTGGCAGCCTGATCGTCACCGCCCTTCAGGGCCTGGCTACGCGTCTCACCAACCCTGTGGAACCCCTCATTATCGGGGTGGGCAAGTTCAACGCCGGCAGCGCCTACAACGCCATTGCCGATTCTGCTGTGCTGGAGGGCACCACCCGCTATGTGGATGAAGCGACCCGCGCCCGCATGAACAGGCATATCTCGGATCTCGCCGCCGCCATTGCCGCGCAGTACGGGGCCGAGGCGCAAACGGTCTTTGCCGATTATTCTCCGGCGCTCGTCAACCACGCCGAGGTCTGCGCGGAACTGAGGGAGCTGTACAGCGATATGGGCCTGGAACTATTGGCTGACCGCCCTGTTCGCCTGGGTGCTGACGACTTCGCGGAGTACTTGAACCTCGTGCCCGGCGCGTATATCTACGTCGGAACGCAGGGAGGAGAGTCAACCTCGGCCCCCCACCACAACGGCCTGTTTGACATCGATGAGGACAGCATGATCCTGGGCAGCAAGCTGCTGTGCAAGTACGCGCTGAGCAGACATATGGTTTGATCAGGGATAAGGTCCCTTTCATCCCTGATATTCAGGCGGATCCGGCGAAATTGCAAGTATGTATATTACAGCTTGCAAATTTGCCATTTTATCGGCTTGACTATCCGTTGTTTTGCATGGTATCATGCGTTAATTTCACACGGCAGATGCGGTGAGGGAGAGAAGTAGCCGGAAAAAGCTGGCTCAGTGAGCGGGGGACAGTGCAAACCCCGCCCAGGCGTTCCGGTGAATAACACTCCTCAGCATCAACCTGAACCCCCTGCCGGGGCAGTAGGGAAGACGGCAGAGCGCGTCCGTTACAGCGCGCGGGCTTGATAGAGCCTTGAAGCGGCTGTGGAGACACAGCAAATTAGGTGGCACCGCGAATTCGCAGCATTCGTCCTAAAATTTAGAGGAGAACTGCGAAATCGGAGGTGTTTTTTATGTGTTCGATCATGGGATTATCCACCAGGGCCGTGGAGCGGCAGGAGCTTTTAGGGTACTTTCAAAGATCGGAATCGCGCGGGCCGGACAGCTCGCGCCTGATGGAGACGGGGCGGGGCTGGCTTGGCTTTCACCGGCTGTCCATCATGGGGCTGGACGAACGGGGCATGCAGCCCTTTTGCCTGCGCGGAAAAGCCGCCGTGTGCAACGGGGAGATTTACGGCTTCAGGGCGATGAGGGAGGACTTGAAACAGGCCGGCTATGATTTTGCCGGGGAGTCGGACTGCGAGCTGATTCTGCCGCTGTATGAGCGCTATGGGCTAGATATGTTCGCCATGCTGGACGCGGAGTTCGCCCTGATCATCGACGACCCCGCGATGGACGGGCTGATCGCCGCGCGCGACCCCATCGGCATCCGGCCTTTGTACTACGGCAGGCTGAAGGCGGACGGCAGCATGGCGTTCGCGAGCGTCCCCAAGAACCTGATGGGGCTGGTGGAGCATATCCACCCCTTCCCGCCCGGCCACTACTGGGTGAGGGGTGAATTTGTCCGCTTTGCTGACCTGACCTCGCCCCAAGCCTTCCATATGGAGGATGTCGACACCGTTTGCCATACCATCCGGCATATGCTGATATCAGCCGTACACAAGCGCCTGGACGCGGACGCGCCGCTGGGCTTCCTGCTCAGCGGCGGGCTTGACAGCAGCCTGGTCTGCGCCATCGCCGCCAGGGCGTCCGACAGGCCCATCCGCACATTCTCTATCGGCATGGAAAAGGATGCCATCGACCTCAAATACGCGCGGCAGGTGGCAGAGTATATCGGCAGCGAGCACAGCGAACTGATCGTGAAGCGGGAAGAAATACTATCCGTTCTGCCGCGGGTGATCGAGGAGCTGGCCACCTTTGATATCACGACCATCCGGGCATCCATCGGCATGTACCTGCTTTGCAGGTTCATCAGGGAGACGTCCCCTGTGCGCGTACTGCTGACGGGTGAGGTGAGCGACGAGCTGTTCGGCTACAAGTACACGGATTTCGCGCCCGGCGCCCCGGAGTTCCAGAAGGAGGCCAAGAAGCGCGTGATTGAACTGCATATGTATGATGTGCTGCGGGCCGACCGGTGCATCAGCGCCAACTCCCTGGAGGCCAGAGTGCCCTTTGGCGACATCGCGTTCGTGCGCTATGTCATGGGCATAGACCCCGGGATGAAGATGAACACCCGGTCAATGGGGAAATACCTGCTGCGCCGGGCCTTCGCTGAGGGGGACTGGCTGCCCCAATCCATCCTATACCGCGACAAGGCCGCTTTCAGCGACGCGATGGGCCATTCAATGGTGGATGAGCTGAAGGCCTTCGCCGGGAGCCAATACGGCGACGACGAGGCGGAGATGAATGACCTGCGCTATGTGCACGCGGCGCCCTTCACCAAGGAGAGCCTCTTGTACCGGGAGATATTCGAGCGGCATTACCCCGGCCAGGCGGATATGGTGAAGGGATTTTGGATGCCCAACCCGGATTGGCCCAACTGCCGGGTCAACGATCCCTCGGCCAGGGTGCTGGTCAACTACGGGGCGAGCGGGGTGTGATCCGCGAGAAGTGGTTAATGTCACCACTTTTTGACAAAAAATGACGATGTGATTGACAATCATCCCCATTCGATCTATGATATCGCCATGAAAAACGAAGCAGAGTTGCACCAAGGGCCCAATCCCCAGCGGAGAATGCTCCAGCGGGGTGATTTACTCAACCTCGAAGGCCGGCTGATGGAGGCCGGCTGGTCCACCCATCTGATCAAGCGCTATGACAGGGCTGCCGTCAAAGGCCCAGCCTGGCGCGTCAAGGAATGGGATTATTACCTGATCGGCAATGATTTCTTTGCCCTGGCGCTGACTGTATGCGACAACAGCTACATGGGGCTGGACAGCATCAGCCTGATCGACTTTGATAATAAAACCGAGCGCACCGTGACGCGGATGACCCCCTTCCCGATGGGAAAGAGGGGCCTGCCCGCGTCAAGCGCTTCGGGCGTTGTGCGCGCGCAAGGCAAAAACTACGAGATCACCTTCCGCAAGGAAGGGACGCAGCGCCATATCTACGGCCATATGTACGACTTTGGCGGCGAGCGGTCGCCCCTGCTGTTTGATGTGATCCTGCATGATCCCGGTGAAGACAGCATGGTGATCGCCACGCCCTTTGCGGGAAAGCCGCGCTGCTTTTACTACAATCAGAAGATCAACTGCATGCCCGCGGAGGGCCGATGCATCTATGGCGGGCGGGATTATATCTTCTCGCCCGCCACCGCCTTCGGCGTGCTGGATTGGGGGCGCGGGGTATGGACCTACCGGAATACCTGGTATTGGGCCTCCGCCTCCGGCATGGCGGAAGGCCAGCGCTTTGGCATGAACCTGGGCTACGGTTTTGGCGATACAAGCAGCGCC
This sequence comes from Bacillota bacterium, assembly GCA_023460055.1. GTDB lineage: Bacteria > Bacillota > Clostridia > Christensenellales > Aristaeellaceae > UBA1038. Next base: position 25,601 of record JAEWRJ010000158.1, read on the forward strand.
ACAGAGAACATGTTGTTTTTCGGCGGCCGCGCCCATAAGCTTGGGGATGTCGTGTTCAATATCCCCAGATCCGGCCGGCGTTATGACTATGAAAAGCCCTGGACCATCACGGACGACCGGGGCAGGCTGGCGCTTGATTTTACGCCTGTCATCGACCGCGCCGCCAAAATAAACGCCGCGCTGATCGCTACCGATCAGCACCAGGTATTCGGCCGCTTCAGCGGCAAGGCAGTCCTGGATGACGGAAGGGTGCTTGCGATCAGGGATCTGATAGGCTTTGCCGAGCGGGTGAAGAACCGGTATTAGGAATCGCCCTCTCCCGTTTTGAAAATACGCACCCGCAGTAATCCTGCCGGTAGATGCCGTATTCACGGGAGAGCTGGGTTGAGAGGAGATAGCCTCCTCTTTTTTTGAAATCACTGTTTAAGAAGACCGCCCCCGTTCGCTTTGCGGCTTCCTCACCGATGCGGTTGAGCAGCGGGGCGCTTTTCATCGGGCTGATGGTCAGCGTGGTGGTGAACAGATCATATCCGTGCTCCGCGGCATAGCGGGCCGTTCGGTCGAGGCGCAGGCCAAAGCAGACCTCGCAGCGCTTGCCGCCTTCCTTCTCCCCTTCGAGGCCGCGCACTTGTTCATAAAACAGTTTCGGTTCCCAGGGGATGATCACGGCACCCAGCGCCAGGCCGCTGTCTCCCACAAAACCCTCCAGTTCCTTCGCGCGCAGGTCGTGCTCCTCCCTGGTATCAATGTTTGGATTATAATAAAATACGGTGATGTCAAAGCCTTCGCAAAGGCGCGTTAATACGGCGGTGCTGCAGGGCGCGCAGCAGCTGTGCAGCAGCAGCCGGGGGCGCTTGCCTTCCCGCTTCAGCCCCTCCATCATCGCCTGCATCCTGCGGTCATAGTTTTCGTTCAAGCCACGTGCCTCCTTTTTTACATTTTATCACGCCCATGCATGAAAAGCATCCGTCCGCGCGTTATATCTGTACAACGGGTATATTGTAAGGGATATACAACCTCTAAAGGAGGGGAAGCACATGAAACGAAACCCAGGCAGCGCGAGATTGGGCGTCCTGCTGATGGCAGCGGTTCTGTTGGCCGCCTATATCCCCGCGTCGGCCTCAGGATCGGCGCAGGTGATCGGCACCGTGACGATAACCAACCCTAACTACGTGAATGTGCGCTCTGGCGGCGGCACATCCTATGAGGTGATCGCGCAGGTGCAGCCGGGTTCGGTGTACCCCTGTGTGGGGATCGCCGCCAGCGGCTGGTATGCCATCCTGCTGGATGACGGGCGGACGGGCTATGTGGCCAATACCATCACCAGCTTCACGCCGGCCCAGCCGCCGGCTCAGACACCCAGGCCGCCGTATTACTATGAGGTGCAGGTGCCCATTTATTACCGGGACAGCACCGGCGCGCTGCTGTATACCGACTATGCCAACCTGACCGCCGGCGGCAGCGTGATCAAGCCCAACAGCCTCTTTGTGCCCGGCTACCGCCTGCTTGGCCCCAGCGAGGTGACGGTATCCGTTTCCCAGGCGCTTGCCGCGATCCCCCGGAGCGTCACCTTTCTCTACACAAGAAACGCGGTGGTGACCCCAAAGCCTCAGCCCGCCTATACTACGGTGCCGGTCAGCTATTTCGGGCCGGACGGCCGGGCGTTTTATTCCGCTTCGGTGCAGGTGTGGCCCGGCTATAACTATATTCAGCCAGACTACACACGCGTTCCCTCGGCGTATGCTCTGAGCAGCAGCGCCAGCGTGCAGGTGTATGTGGACAGCGCCGGGCGGGCGAGCCCCGCTTCTGCCGCGTTTTACTTTCAGTGGAACACCGTTCCTGTGACTCCAAAGCCCGTGACCCCGGCGCCGGTGACGCCGCCCCCTGTTCCCACCGCCCCGCCAAGCGGTGATATAGTGGGTTATCTGCCCGACTTTGTTAAAACCAAGCCCAATGCGGGGAGTTACCCGGTCTATACCGGACCCGGCGAAGGGTATTACCGCGTAGGCAACGCCACGCTGGGCGGCGGAACCATCCGCGTCTACGGGCAGGAAAACGGCTGGGCCTTGATCGGCTACGGCCTGTCAAACGGCGGCTACCGCATCGGGTTCGTCTCCATGAGCGCGATCCCTTCGGATATCTATCCGCAGGAGCTTATCCTCAGCTGGATCCCTAAAAATAACGTATCAGCTTCCCTGTTTGTGGATGACCCCATCGTCAGCAAAAACCGCGAGCTGATCAAGCGTTATGAAGGCGGGAGCCCCTTCGTTTTGCTGGGTTATCTCAATGATTTCTGGGCCTATGTGCAGATCGAAAACTTTGAAGGCACCGGCCAGCCCGCCCGAGGGTTTGTCAGCAGGAGGAGCCTGGGGGTGTAGTTCTACTGTATATAATAAAAGGGCGGAGAAAGCGATCGATGCTTCCCCGCCCTTTTTGCGTAAGGTTTTATGAAACTTCGTCCGCTGATGCGGGCTCAGCGGCAGCCTCTCGTGGTTCTTCTTTCTTTTCTGCCTTCCTGTCCCAGTTGATGGCGGCCTGGATGACAGCCAGCAGCACGGCCATGATGGGCACCCCCAGGATCATGCCGGGGATGCCCATCACCGAACCGAAGAACATCACCGAAAACATGACCACCAACGGATGAAGCCCTACGCGCTCTGAGAGGACGCGAGGGGTGATCAGGTTGGATTCGACCTGCTGGATGATCACGATCAGGATCACGACCCACAGGGCTTTGATGGGCGTGGGGCCGATCAGGGCGATCAGGATGGGCAGCGCGCCGCCCAGGTAGGGCCCAAAGTAAGGGATCAGGTCAAAAAGCCCGGCCACGATGCCGATGGTCAGCGCGTTGGGCAGGCCGATCAGCAGGCAGCCCAGCCCCGTGAATACACCGATAAAGAAGCTGATCAGCAGCTTACCCTTTACATAGCCTGACAGCAGGCGATTGATCCCGCGGCCGACTTCCTGGATACGGCCGCGCTGCGGCTCGCGCAGGGTGGCGGAAATGTCGCGCAGCAGCAGATCCTTGTCCTTGAGCAGGTAAAAAGTGATCACCGGGATCAGGAAGATATCGATCAGGCTGTTGAGCGAACCCAGTATGCGCGTCAGCCCCGCGCTGAGGGCGCTGATGCCCGCGTTGAGCATATCGCTCAGCCGGTCCTCGACACCCAGGGTGCCGCCAAACCAGCCTTCGACCACGGCTACCGCCTCGTCAAACAGGCGGCGCAGCGTGCCGATGTTCAGCGACAGCCTGCGGATGACGGTTGTGACGTCATACACAACGGTGGGGATGAATACCGAGAAAAAGGCGATCAGCCCGAAGAATATGATGAGCACCGTGAGCAGCGAGGACCAGAAGCGCTTGATACCTCTGCGCTCCAGCAGATTGATCAAAGGGTTTATCAGATAGGCAAACACCGCGGCGGAGATAAATGGGCTGAGCGTGCTCATCAGATCGCGCCTGACATTGTAGAGCATCCAGGCCGCCAGGGTCAGGATGATCACCAGGGCGAGGGTTCTTTTGTTTTTTGTCAGCCAGTTGCTTTCCATGCGCGCCTCCCGTCTGTTCTGCGTGATGCCTATTTTAACATAGGGGGTGAGGGTTGGGAAGCGGCGGGAAAGCGGTGGGGAAACGGCTGCTTCGCAGCCGGGAAGCAGTGGGGGCAGGACGGACCCTTGTGTCTCCAACGTTTCCCCTATTGCTTCCCAACCGTCCCCCCCATCGCTTCCCCGTCTTCCTTGACATCCCCTATGGCCAAAGCTACAATCGGGCTGTGACAGGAGGAGGTCTTTCTTGCCCCAGAACAGACAAAGACGCAGCGAGCGGCACCGGGAGCCGGCGTATAAGGCGCAGCCTGTGGCGCCGGGCTTTCCCGGCCAGCCATCGGCGCAGCGCTATGAAGAAGCGCGGGCATCCTATGGGGATGAGTACGCGCCCCTTGAGCCTGTCTATAGCCCGAATGAGGATCAAGCCTATGAGCCTTTACCCGACTCGTGGGAAGAGATCGCGCCGCGAAGGCGTTTTGACCTTTATCACGCGGTGTTTTTTGTTAGCCTGTTGATTATTGCGGGGATGGCCGCCTTTGTGGTTCGCTCTGCCCTGCCCGCGGCTGAGTTTGAGCATCGCCGGGCGACTATGCGGCAAAACATCATATTTGATGGGGTCACTGTGGACGGCCTGCCCATCGGCGGCCTTACCCGGCAGCAGGCAGCGCAAAAGGTACAGGGGACAGGCGGCGGCAGCCGGCCGCTCTCGCTGAACCTGCATGTTGACGGCGCTGTCTACACCCTGACGGAGAAGGAGATCCCCTATGGGCGAAGCATGGACGAGGTGCTGGATGCCGCCTATGCCGTGGGCAGGCAGGGGTTCCCCTGGATGATCGGATCGGACAAAACGCCCTTTGATATCCGCTGGGAGCATACGCTTCACATCGCGAAGGCCGGGATGGCGCTTCAAACCAAGGCGGCCTATTCAGACGAGGCGCTGAGGAGCCTGTCGGAGGGGCTGGCGAGAGCCGCCAGCCGTGAGCCGGTCAATGCCCAGCTTGCCAGCTTTGATTTTGATACCCGCGCCTTCAGCGTGACCCGTGACGAGGCGGGGACGTCATTGAGCGCCCAGACGGTCTACGAAGCGCTGTCAAAAACCCTGAAGGCCGGGCAGACAGAGGGAGATATCATTCTCTATTCTGAGCCTGTATTGCCCTCCGTCACGGCGGTGGAGCTGCAAAACAACCTGAACATGATATCCTCCTTCACAACGCAGACGACAAGCGACGCGCTTCGCAATGAAAACATCGCGCTGGCCGCGGCGGCTATCCATGGCCTGGCGATCATGCCGGGGGAGAGCTTTTCGTTTAATCAGATGGTCGGTCAGCGCACGCCCGAGCGCGGCTACCGCATGGCCCCCGCGATCGCCGGCGGGCAGACGGTGGATGAGATCGGCGGGGGTGTCTGCCAGGTATCCAGCACCCTGTTCAACGCGGCCGCGATGGCTGATATGAGCATCGTGACCCGCGAGCCGCATGCCTGGCCCAGCAACTATGTCGATATGGGCCTGGACGCGACGGTCAACTGGCCCAACCTTGATTTTGTCTTCCGCAACGATACAGGCAGCCCCGTCTTTATCGCGACGGATTTCCGCTCACGAAAGCTGACGGTGGAGCTCTACGGCCTGCGGGCAGACTCGGCCGAGAGCATCATCCTCCAGACGGAGCTGATCGCCTCCACCCCGCCGCCCGCGGATCCCGAATACAGGCAGAACGCGAGCCTCTTACCGGGCACCCGGCAGGAAGTGAAGAAGGCCAGGACGGGCTATCTGGTGGATACCTACCGCGTTTACCTGCGCGACGGGGTCACCTACCGGAGGGAAAAACTGTTTACATCAAATTATCCCGCGATCCGGCAGGTGATCGAGTATAATTGATCCGGCGTCAAGACTGTGCTTGAAACCGGGGAGATGAACAGGTTGTCCGGAATGGCCGGCGGATGAGATCAATGAGTTCAATGAGGAGGGCGGGCCGATGCAAAAGGGTGATAAGCGCAGGGAAGAGATACTGAAGGCCGCCTCCGCGCTCATTTCGCAAAAGGGATACCGCAGGACGACCCTGCAGGACATACTGGACGCGGTCGGCTGCTCCAAGGGCAGCTTCTACCACCACTTTGACAGCAAACTGCAGGTGCTGGAGGCTATTGCCCTGATGCGCACGCGCGCCGATTATTTGAGCTACCGCTCAAAGTCCCGGAATAGCACGATTGCGGCGCTGAATGATCTGCTCTATTTCTCCTGTCCTTTGCGCGACGGGGAGGAGCACTTCATGGCGGCGTTGATCGGCCTGGGTATCCGGCAGGAAGGCGCCGCCATGTCCGCCCATCTGAGGGAAGCCAGGCGAGCGACCTTTTTTGACGATCTGCGCGCCCTGCTGGGTGATCTGAGAGAAGAAGGCCTTGCGCATTTTGACAATGATACCCTGCCCGAACTTTTGTGGGATACGCATATGTCGTTTTGCGAGGCGCTGATGAGGGAAGGCAGCCGGCTGATCATCTCCGGCGGCACGCCGGGCAGCCGGATGGCGCAGATGCTGCGCGCCGCGCGGTTTCAGTGGGAGCGGCTGCTGGATCTTCCCTTCGCGAGCATCATCATCCTGCCGGTGGATGAATTGATCAGGTCACTGTCCGCCGCTTCGGCCATCGTGAAGGCGGAGGAGGAGCAGCTGCGCTTTGACGGCGCGCCCGCGTAATTGGGCGGCGGGAATCGGGGGATAGAACGGGAATACCCGTCCTCCCATGCCCTCCGGGGCTTGCCTTGTCAAATCTTGGGGAGAACGGTATAATAAACTCGGTTTATTATGGGAGGTTTGTTGTGATTAAACTCCGGCCGGTTATCATCTGCGCGCTGCTCACTGCCTGCTTCACGCTTGCTGCCGCCGCGCGGGCACAAACGGCGGAGACGCTGATCGGGCCTGCCTATCCGGTAGAGCCGCAGGTGCAGCTGGTGCTGGATATCGCCCGGGGCGAACTGGGCTACACCGAAATGTCCGACGGCAGCACCAAGTACGGCGAGTGGGCAGGCGACCCCAAGGCCCAGTGGTGCGCCGAATTTTTATGCTGGACGGTAGATCAGGCCGGGCAGCAGATCGGGGAACAGATCCTGGGCAGCCTCTATCCCAATTATCAGGGCACCAACACAGGGCGGGACTGGTTCATTGCAAAAGGTCGCTACATCGCCAGAAAAGGCTTTGTGCCGGGCTGGGGCGGCCAGTGGTACAAGGGCAGCCGTGACGCCATGGCGCGGGACAGCTACATCCCCCAGCCGGGCGACTGGGTGTTTCTAAGCTATGACTCGTCCGGCGATACGGCCCATGTGGCCATGGTGGAAAACTGCTACCGCTTAAATGACGGCAGTGGAGCGGTGCAGGTGCAGGTCATTGAGGGCAACAATCCATCCGCCGTCGCCCGCGCCAGATACGGGCTGGACGACTGGCGCATTCTGGGTTACGGTACGGTGCGGGAC
>JAEWRJ010000159.1 GCA_023460055.1 Bacillota bacterium
TTCATCGCGCACATTGCATCCGGTCGCCGCGTGCAGCTCGGCCGTCATGCTGACCTCAAGCGGTTTCCCCTTTTTTCTGGTCACGTATTCCTGGCCGTTCGCGTCAACCGCCTCCGTCTCCAGGCCGCCCTTTATGCTCAGACCCGTAAACCCTCTGATCACCTTGGCGTTGACGGTAAACTTGTGCCCGCCCCAGGAAGCTGTTTCAGGCATAAATATCCTCCCTTCGGTCGGAAATGCGGAATGATGAATGCTGAATGCTGAATGTCGCGCGCGGCGCGGATTCCTTCTCGTCATTTCGCATTCAGCATTCCGCATTCAGCATTTTATTACTGTTTCCACGGCGCCGCGCCGGGCGCTCCGTTTTCCATCTCATCATCAGCGATGTCAAGTATCGGAACATCAAGCTTCTCCCCGCCCCCGAATACCATGGTCCTGCACATCGAGGGGTTAGCGTTCATCAGATCGGCCGCGTACCGTTCGTCTCCGTAGATCATCAGGGCAAGCAAGTCAAAGCTCTCCCCCGCCCGGCACACGCAGATGCCCCCGCCCAACTCCATAAGATCCTCCCTTCGGTCGGTAATGCTGAATGATGAATGCTGAATGCTAAATGGCGAAGCGCAGGCAGAGCCTGCGGGGAGAACGGACTGGGTTCCCTATCGCTTCCCAACCGCTTCCCTATTGCTTCCCCGTCATTCCGCATTCAGCATTTCGCATTCCGCATTTAGCATTCAGTTGAGCGCGCAGCGCGCTCAACTGTAAGTTTCCGTCTCCTCAGTCAGTATGTATTCCTCCATCGCCCGGCGGAATCGTATCTTGTCGGCCTCCAGTTCTTCCTTCACGCCGCGCGCGTCCTGCGCGTAGATCCGCGGGGAATAGATGATCTGGCCGACACCCTGTCCGGCATTCGCGTTCAGGCCGCCGTTTCGGGCAATCAGCTCTCCCCAAGAGAAGCCCGCGCCCTCCCTGGCCGCGTCAAGCAGGCTGGCCGTCCGCTGGCTGTGCTGCTCCGGGATGGCCCATTCTCCGCCCGCCTCGCCGAATATGGATGGCTCGTCGGCATAGCCGCCGTCCGCGTATTTCAGCATGCTCGAGACGCCTAAGGGATTCATCCAGCCTCCGCCCGGATTCACGGCCCCCGGGGCGCTCCAATTGATCTTCACCGTGATTTGAGGCGTACCCGCGCCGCTCTCGAATTCTTCTGTCCACGCCTCGCCGGCGCCCGTACCATCCTCAACATCAGGTACGATCAACGGCGGCTCCTCCCAATCAGGCAGCCCAATCACAGGCTGCGAAGACCCGTCATATGATGCCCACAGGTCTTGAAGTTGCCGCTTCTTTTTCAATATGTCAGCCGGGTACGTAGTTCTCCCAACGCTCCCGTCATCCTTGATCCACGTGTTAGCAAACTCATTGGAAAGAGCTTCCATGGTGAACAGCTCCATCAAATCCTGCGCGGCTTGCTTGTCTCCGGCGTCTTGATAGTATCTGATCTTTTTTAGAACCTCGTCAGCGCCTCCAAAGCTGCCGAGCATTTGCGCGGTATACTCCCTGATGCCGGCGTTTCCTTTTCTTCCGCCGTATTCCTTGACATAGCTGTCCGACGCTTCTTTGCCGGTTATGTCCCCCTCAATGAATTGTCCCGTAGCAGCCTCAAGCGCGTTCCACGCATTGGCCAGATCGCTTTTTTCGATGCCGTTGGTCCACAGCTTGATTAAAGCGTCATCAAACGTAGCGCCTCTCTCTAATAGTTCTTTGTTATACTGTTCTTCTATGCCGGCAAGTACAGCTTCCTTCCTTTTTTCTGTCGCAAGAGAGCCTCTGATATATCCGCCTTCTTCAATTGCCTTATCCCAGACCACTTCCTGAGTAGCATAGCTTTTATGGTATTGATCTTCTAAAAAATCAGCTTGTCGCTGTCTTTCCGCTTCTATCTCTCCGGCATACTTTTCGATATCGCTCAGGCTCGCGGATTGCGCTTTATGGAACAGCGCCCCCATTTGTATGCGGTTTTCCATATCAGCCTGCTCGGCCAACAGCTTGTTTTGCGCCTCAATGATCGCGATGATCCCGCCGGATTCTTCCTCCGTCAGTATTTTGTCTTCAAAGGCTGAAAACATAGCGTCACGCAGCTGCTGGCTCAACAGTTCCGCGCTGCTGATCGCTCCGTTGTAGGAATCATTGAGGATGGCAATCGCGTCATTATAGGCCGGATCATCTTCTGCGATGCCCGCGCCGCCGAATATCTGCTGCAGATAGCTCATCTGAGAAGCAGTGGCGTTTTCTATCCCCGCCACGATCTCCGCGTGCATGTCTTTTCCAAGGCCTTGAAGCTGTGTGATATCCTCCGGGCTTAGCTTTGTGCCGGTGATCATCTTGCTTGTCAGTTCACTGGAAAATTCGCTGCTCTTAGCCTGGTAATTCGCAACAGCTGTGTCAAGCGCTGTATTGAACTCAGTGATATTGCCGTACGCGGTGCTGAAATCATCTGCGATGCCGCTGATATAGTCCCTTATCTCGGTCTCGTCCAGGTTCATGTCGCCAAAACTTTTGGTCATGTCCAGCTCGTACAGCTGATCGATAGCCCCAACCAAGCCCGCCACCACAAGGAGGCCCGCGCCGATAGCGCCTGCCGGTGTCGCCAGGAAACCGATGGTTCTGATAAAAGCGCCCACGCCGATCAGCGCAGGCCCGGCCGCGGCAATGCCGGCCAAACCGTACACCAGCGCGCTCAGTTTGTTTTCTTCCAGCCCAGCGACGCTGGTGACAATGTCATTGAGCCAGTCGGCAACGCCGATCGTATCTGCCTCCAGCAGGTCGCCTACGGTCTTTTTCAGGTCTGCAAAGGACGCGTCAAGGTTGCGGATAGCGCCGCCCGCGCCGCCCTGCATCTCGTCAGCCATCTGCCCGGCAAAACCTTCGCTGTTTGTGATGACATCAATGAGTTTTTCATAGTAGTCGATATCATCTTCCAGCGGCTTCATCAGGTTTTGGGCGGCAATGTATTCGCGCCGCCCGAAGATCTGCCTCAGCGTCATGCTTCGCAGATCGTCATTCATGCCCTTGGTCGCGTTGTACAGATCCACCACGATATCCGTGGCCGCGCGCATGTTGCCGGCTTCATCAAACACCTTCAGGCCAAGCTTCTGGATGGCGGCGGCACTGCTGGTCAGGTCAATGCCCTCATCCTCCAGGTAGGCATTCATCTCCGCCTGGTCCATGCCAAGGTTCTCAAGCTCGGCCAGCAGCTGCTTGCCGGAGCCTGCGGGGGCAACCAGCGACAGCATGAAGTTGCGAAGCCTCGTGCCGCCCTCCTGCCCGCGCATGTCCTCGCCGAATTGGCTGATGCCCGACAGCATCGCCAGCACCTCCGGCGCGCCGTCTTTGAACATCTTCAGGCCGCTGCCCATGCGGGTCAGGCTCTCGCCCAGGGTATCAATATCAGTCGCGCCGACAGCGGCCGTCTTGGCCATCATATCCGTCAGCTCGTCCGAATCCTCAATCGCCAGGCCGAGGGACTTTATGGAGGAGTACAGGTAGTCCGCGGAATCCGCGATGCTCAGGTGTCCAGCCTGGGCCAGTTCGAGCACGTCAGGCAGCAGGGTTTTGATCTCCTGGACGCTCAGGCCAAGCTGACCCAGAAACACCTCAGCCTCGGCCGCCTGCTTGTTGGAATAGATACTGGTCCTGGCGATCTGCGTGTTGATGGCGTCAAGCGCCTTCATTTCTCCTTCGGTGAACTCGCCGACAGCCTTCACTTCGCGCATCAGGTCATCGTAATCAATGAACTCCTCCACGCTGTCCTTGCCGAAATCGATGATCTTCCGGCTCAATCCGTCGATCTGGCTCCCCAGGCCCATCAGCGTTTCGCCGATCATGCCAAAGCTATTGTCAACGCGGCCGCCGATGGTAATGACCGTTCTCAACGTCTGCTGGCCCATATGTCCTCCCTCTGGTCGGAAATGTTGAATGCTGAATGCGAAATGCTAAATGACGGGGAAGCAATAGGGAAGCGATAGGGGCCCGGTCTTGCTCCCATTGCTTCCCGTGGCCGCAGGCCACGCTTCGCGCGACCGCAGGGAGCTTTTCCCGCAGGCTTTGCCTGCGCTTCGCCATATCGCATTCGGCATTTAGCATTCCGCATTCCGCATTTCATCAGCCTGCAGGGCCGATGATCGCGCCTTTTCCGTCGCTAAACATAAAAAAATACACCAGGTCTCCCGGTGCGAAAATCTCTCCGTGCAAGGCCTGCAGCGGCAGCGTCTTGATGCCCGGCCTTGACAGGCTCTCCACCCTGTATCCCCCGCCCTCCAGCGCAATGACCTTCCCGCGCTCGATCACAGCCCCGTAATCCATACGTCCTCCCTTTGGTCGGATAATGCTGAATGCGAAATGCTAAATGACGGGGAAGCAATAGGGAAGCGGTGGGGAAGCGATAGGGGACCGGTCTTTCCCCCATAGCTTCCCGTGGCCGCAGGCCACGCTTCGCGCGACCGAAGGGCGCTCTTCCCGCAGGCCTTGCCTGCGCTTCGCCATTTCGCATTCCGCATTCCGCATTCAGCATTTATACAATGCCCGTCCTGCACCGCAGCAGCTTGACCCGGCTTTTCCCGTTCATCAGGTCATGCTCGGCTTCCTCTACGATCCAGGCGCCGTCCGCTTTCGTGCCGCCCTCTATGTCTGCGCGCACCATGGCTGTCATGTCGCTGGATAGCCCCATGTCAAGGGTCAGCTCCTCCGCCTGCCGGTTGTGACAGAGCAGCAAGCCGCGCGCCCACCTGCCGGCGGTGATGGCATCCGTGACCGGCAGATGGCAGAGTGTGGGCTGATGGAAGAGATCCACCATCGTGTCGCGGGCCATGGCCGAAAGGTTAATGCCCTGTACCCGCAGGCCGCTCCACTCGGCATCCCATTTTTTGATATGCCGGGCGCCAGGGTTATCCGCCCGGATGTACAAGGCGCGGGCGGCGCTTCTCCCCTGCGCCCACGTGATGCCGATGCCTGTCAGCTTTCCGTTCACGGCTTTCAGCGCCGCGCCTTCCATCCCCAACAGCCGGCTGATAAAGGCTGGGGCGCTCTCATCCTCCCGCAGCAGGTAGGGATACCTCTGCCGATCATCAAGGCCCCACAGGGACCAGCCCATGCCGCACTCCGCGGCGCAGCTTTCCATGATGTCACGCAGCGTCATGTTCTCGTAGCTGCGGCTTTCTCTCCGCCTGGCAGCCCTGGGCACACCCAGCGCGTGGACGCGGAACTTCCCCCTGTCCGGGATCGACGTATTCAGGTACATGGTTCCTGTCGTGTACCCCTTGAGCTTGACTTCGATTCTGTCATCCGGCCGGGGATCCCACCTGTTCCAGTGCTCCGCCTGATGGAACGCTATGTCAAGCCCGTCGCTTCTCCCCTCGCCGCCGTCCCGGTGAAGGCAATGGATCGGTCTCACGAATCCCGTGATATCTGATCCGTTCCAGAATATTTCCATACCTTCCTCCCTTCGGTCGGACATGCACAATGGCGAAGCGCAGGCTGCGCCTGCGGGAAGAGCGCCCTACGGTCGCGCGAAGCGTGGCCTGCGGCCGCGGGAAGCAATGGGAGCAAGGCCGGGCCCCTATTGCTTCCCTGCCGTTTCCCGCAGGCGCAGCCTGCGCTTCACAACTACTTGTTCTTGTTTCTGCTCCGATTGATCACCGAGGCGATGGCCTTGTAGATATCAGAAAAATCCAGCAGGTTCAGGGCCATCAAGTCCGTGATCGGCGTGTGGCCGGCAATGGCCGCGTCAGCGGCGCGTTCTAAATAAGCCTGCCTTCCAGCCGACCCGAAGCGTTGAAAAAAACGACGGCCTGCTTCACCGCGCGCACCGCGTCTACCGCGCTCAGCCTTTCCAGCACATCGCGCTCATCAATGCCCTTTCCGGTCTTCTGCACGGCCGCCGCGAACAGGCACAGCGCCTGCTTGCTGGACAGCCTGAAGGCATTGGTCGCGTCCGGGTCTCCGTCAAGCGCTTTGGCGTACTCCCACCCCGTCAGCGCGTTAAAGTCAAAGGGGAGCTCGCTGACCTCCTCGCCGCCTGCCGTGATCGGCACGCTGAGCTTCAACACGTTCTTGCCGATCTTCTTGATCAGGCTTGCCACCGCCTCCTGGTTAGCTTCGTTGTTCGCTTGTTTTTCTTTTTCGCTCATGGTATTCTCCTTTTTGTTAATAATTCTAAATGCGCAATGATGGGGAAGCGCAGGCTTTGCCTGCGTAAAGCAATAGGGAAGCGATAGGGGCTCCAGCCTTTCTCCTATTGCTTCCCGTGGCCGCAGGCCACGCTTCGCGCGACCATAGGGAGCTTTTCCCGCAGGCTTTGCCTGCGCTTCGCCATTGCGCATTCAGCATTCCGCATTGCGCGCTTTTCGCGCTTACTTCAGCATGTTCTCGATCACACTGGTATAGTCCTTGCCGTTGTACTTGATGATGCCTGCCATCGCGTCAATGATCGTAATGATCTTGCCGTCGATCTCCTCCTCAAAGCGCAGCACGCTGTACTGGTCGGTGCTGCCCAGGGGATTGCCCATCTCGGCGCTTCCCTTGTCGGTCTGCACATGCACGCCGACAACGCGGTACTTCACGCTCTCGTGCTCCACCTCGCCCTTGGGTACATTGTAGCGCTGGCGTACCAGGCGGACCTCAATGGTATGCTTGCCGGGATTGGCCAGATACTTGCAATTAAGCCCGTTGTTATGGGCAATGGAGAAGTTCATCGCCTCCAGGTGGGTGGTGTTGGGCATATCCACCGCCATGGCCATGCCCGCGGTGTCGATGCTCGTCGTGGGGTGCTTGATGGTCGGCAGCGTAACGCTGGTCACATCCTCGCACACCCGGCCCGCGTCCAGTACGCGGTGCCCCTCGACATTGTTATAGACCTTGTTAGGCATATCTTACTCCTCCTCTTGTCCGCCAAACAGCGTGACGAACCCCTCATCCGTCCAGTTGACGATGGCCGTCAGGCTCTTGGCCAGCGGGGTGGTCGTGACCCGGAACGAGAAGGTGAAGTCGCCCATCACCATGTCGCTGCGGTCATCCTCCTCCGCGTTCAGGTACACCTCGCCCATCGTCAGCGCGCCGACTTTCACCAGCGCGTCCAGGCGCGCCTGCTCCTCGGCCACAATGCTGCGCAGGGCGTTGAGGCTCATCGGCTGGTCGATGTCGCGGGTGCGCCTCGACTGGAAGTCATTGCTGATGTAGTACAGCATCATCACGTTGGTTTCGGATACATTGATCTGGTCGGCGTCGGTTTCGTTGTAGTCCGCCGCGTGCGCGCCCCAGATCACCCACCTGCCGCCGACAAAGGCCGCGGAAGCGATGCCGTAGCGGTTCAGGCTCTCGTTGATGACCTCATCGTCAAGCATCCTTTTCTCGTTGCCGCTGCCCATGTAGAGGCTCTGGATGACGGGGCAGGGGGTATTGCTCGCCGTCTTGTAGGGGATGCCGTCCTGCTCGGTCAGCAGCTCCTGGAAGTTGGCCGCCGCCAGCACGCTCAGGTGATAGATCCGCCCGTCTCCGCCCTTGCACAGCGGGAAGTACACCGTCTCGTTGCTGCGGTTATAGCCGTTTTGCGCCTTGAAGGTGGGCGCGGTCGCCAGGGTCAGCGCCACCGCTTCGCTGTCAGCCAGGGGCAGGTCCGCGCGCATCCAGGCGTCCCAATGCCCGTTGATCTTGCGGCTTACGGCATACATCGCGTCGTGCACGCTGGGCACGCCGCTGAAGCCGGGGCACAGCAGCTGCGTCGGGATCATGCCGGTCTGCTGGTACACGTTTTTAATGACGAACAGGCCGGTGTACAGGCCCGCCCCGTCGGTGGTGCCGATCACATCATCCTCATCCACCAGGTCCGGGTCGATGATCGCGTAGGTGATGGCGATGTCCGCGATCCCCAGCTTGCCGGGGGCGGTTTCTGTCAGCGTGATCACCTTCTTGGTCTGGTCATAGCTGGCGGTATAATCCGTGCCCAGCGTCTTCCCGGTCAGCGCCAGGCTGTCCAGCACAATGTCCTCCGCCGCGGGGATGACAATGCGGCCGTTCTCCGGCTTGATGCTTGCCGTTCCGCCTGTCGTTGTCTTGTGCGTGGCGGGGTCCAGCACATTGATCATCACCAGCGGGCCGACGCCCTTGATTTCAAAGTGCACCCGCATGGCCTCGCACAGCGTGTAATGCGCCCAGTCATCAGAGTAGCCCAGCAGCCGCTTGGCTTCCCCCATATTGCGCAGCGTGATGGGCACGTTCACGCGGCTCGCCCCGCCCTGTGTGTTGTGTACAGGCGCCGTGCCGACGTACACAATGGCGCCCGCGGCATCATCGGGAACGCGGTTGCCCTCCGTCCTGATGCGGCCGTATGCGCCGTGCAGATATTCACTCATGGTAAGTCCTCCTCATCCCTAATCCAGGTATTTGTCGATTGCGTTGTTTCTGCTTTCGTCAGCGTAGCAGTTGAAAGTCAGGTTAATGAAGCCGTAGTAGATCGGCCGCTTGTCCACCACGTAGCTTTGATCGGTGTATAGCGCGTAATCAATGCTCTCCTCATCCACCATCAGGTCAGTCCCGGGGATGGATTTTTGACCAAGCAGCTTGTCGCGGCACTCATCCATCCAGTCAAGCAGGGTCAGCATGCCCTCCTCGGTGCCCTCCCGCAGGAGGCTGAGGTCGATGTCCCCCTGCTCCGCCTTGTCCATAAAGCCGGGCAGCCGCAGGCCTGGTTCATACACCGCGAACAGCATGGAAACGCAAAGCGTCTGCCCCAGCGCCTTGGGCCTGTGGATCTCGTTGTAGCGGTCAAAGCGCTTCTCCTCCATGAACTTCGCCCGGCTGGGGTTGGGCATGATCAGGATGCCGGGACAGACATTCACGGGGTCCTCAGGGGCGGTCCCCGTCAGGTCCGGCCGCTGCGGCGTCCACCCCAGAAAGCAGGACGGCTCCCTGCGGGAGATCTTCCCGAGATCCATGTCCTTATCAGGCGCTTTCAGCTTTTTCCCGGCGCACAGCTCGCGCTGTATCCACGCTTTGAGGCCCATCAGCCTCTGCCTTGTCATCACATCGCCACCGCCTTGGGTTCGGGGGCCATCAGCAGTATGCTCAGCATCCCCTCGTCGTTTTGCACCTGCAGTATTTTCATCGGCCTGTTGTCAAACACAACATGCTCATTGGGCAGCGCCCGCCCGGGGAAGCCCTGGGCCGGCGTATAGATCAAGGTCTCTGTCGTGTTGTTGTCCCAGCTGACATCCACGACGTTGTTGTTTTTCCGCTTCAAGGCCGTCTCCTCGTCAACCACGCAAGAGAACGGCGTGCCGTTCCAGCGGTGCTCGCTGGCAAAGTGCTCATCATTCATGAACACGCGCGTATTGTCGGCCAGGCAGCGGTCCCGCAGGGCCATCAGTCCCTGGCGGAGGGCTTCTCCGCCTCCTTGGCTTTGGCCGAGGATTTCCTGTCGGGTTCAGGTACCGCCTTCCCCTGCTCAATCAGCCGCAGCCCGAGGCTGAGGCTGACCTGCCTGGTTTGGCCGTTTGAAGTGTTCCTGATCCTCAGTTTCATCCCTTCTTCCCGCCTTTCCCGGCCTTGGCGCCGGTTTTCTTGGCGCTCACAAGCCCGTCGCTCGCGTCGATGGTGGGCGGTTCAAAGTCCGCCTCCTCATCCGCCTCATCCTCACCTTCGGCGTCGTCTTCCGCCTGGTCTTCGCTTTCGGCGTCTTCCGCCGCTTCCGGCGCGTCAGGCGCCTGCTCAGGCACGTCCTTTACCTTGATCGGCTCGGCATCCTTCTGAGGCGGCGGTATGCCTTGGTCCCCCGCCGTCCGGACAGCCCCCAGCCTCAGCAGCCTCTCCAGCTGATCCGCCGGTATCGAAGCATCGATGTACTCGCCGGGCGTGTATACACCCCGCCCGACGCGCACATGATGAACCGCGTAAACATCCATAAGTTCTCCTTTCAGTCGAAAATGCCAAATGCTAAATGCTGAATGCTGAATGACGGGGAAGCGCAGGCCTTGCCTGCGTCAAGCGATGGAGAAGCGATAGGGGTTCCGGCCTTGTTCCCATTGCTTCCCGTGGCCGCAGGTCACGCTTCGCGCGACCGTAGGGAGCTCTTCCCGCAGGCTCTGCCTGCGCTTCGCCATTCCGCATTTCGCATTCAGCATTTAGCATTAGCCAGCATGGCTCCGCGCGCTTACAGCACGCTCCCGACAGCCCACGCGTCCACGTTGAAGGGCACGATGGTCGGCCGGCTGGTCAGCCTGTTCTTGAGGGCATTGGATTCCACGCTGCCGTAGCGCAGAGGCACCTCTTTCTTGATATAGGTCTTGTGCGCGGCGTTCATGCCGGGGTCTTCCAGCTGCGTCACGGGGCCATGGGGGCACTTGAGCACGCCGCGGCCGCCCATGATGATTTTTCCGCTGGGCAGGATAGGCTTCACCGTGCCGTCATCATCGAGGAATTTGCCGGAGAAGCTGTACATCTCAGCGCCGTCCGAGTTCCACCCCAGGAAGCGCACGCCCTGGCCGCGATACTTGGTGATGATCTCACCCATATCAACGTTCTTGGCGTCAAACAGCTTGAAATAGTTGGTGTTCGCCATCATGGCGGAGGCCACGTCGGGGGCCATCACCACCACTTCCACTTCGCCCAGGCCGTCATACACCAGATCGTACATGCTCTTCATGTCATCATCGATCTTGGCGCCGGCCTGCGACCAGGCCGTGCCGGGGGTGAAAAAGTTGGTGAATCCATAGTCCGCGTACATGGTGGTCTTCATGTCGCGTCCTTCATTGGTGTAGCGGAAAACGATCAGTTCTCCGGTCAGCAGCACCTGGCGCGCCATCCACTCACGGCGGCGCTGAATAGCCAGGCGCATCTCGCTCAGATCGCGCGCCATCAGTTTCTTTTCGCGCTGCGCGGGGGTCATGGCACCCAGCACATCCTCGCCAAAGGCGCGGCCTTTCAAGTTCTCCGGGTCAATCACGCGCTCAGGCGCGATGGTGCAAAACCCGATCTCGCGGGTTTCATACCCGGCGCGGTCCATCAGCACGCCGCCTGTGTTCTCCTTCACGATTGGCGCCATCTGCCGCACCCCCTTACGGAAGTCATAAATGGCGCGGTCATCCTCCACAGCACCCATGTCCGACACGAAGGTGTCGTACAAAAAGCTGTAGTCCCGGGGCATCAGCTCCAGCGCGGCCAATTGCGCGCGCGTCGAGTAGATATCCATAGTTTCTCTCCTTTACCCGCTCTTATTCTTTATCCGATCCGTTCAAGCCCGGATCCGGGCTCTGGTCAGGCGTCCTTCCAGATGGCAAACAGCGTCAGACCGGCGCCTGCCGCGTAGCTGGCCGCCGGCGCATAATTGGTGCCGGTTCCGTCCGCCTTGGTGTTCCACTTGTCAAAGGCCTTGCCCGCGGGCGGCGTGAAGGTATTGGCGGCAATCGCGTAGCTGCTATCCAGCTGCGCCTCTGCCGTCACATCAGCGCCGGTCCCGCCGTTTGCCTTGTACAGGATGGTCACAAAGGCATTGGGGAAGTCGGGCGCGGTGGCGTCCATCATGTCAAGCACGATGCCCTGGCCGCGCAGAATCAGCGCCTTGGCCGCGGTCAGCGCGGCGTCAGCCTTCAGCTTGACCTTCCCAAAGATCAGCTTGCCCGCGCGGTACGCCCGCGCGTCCTCAGCCACGGCCGCATCCGCGTCGCTGTCAATCGCCTCGTCGATCACCGCCAGCGGGTTGCTGGCGATCACCTCATCCGCGCCGGCAGGGGCCCACATGCCGCCGGATGTGCGGTACATCACCGTCCCCCGGCCGATCTTGCCATTCCCGGGCTCCACCGGAATAGCGATCACATCCGCCCCCTGCGGGTCCGCCAAAAGGTGCTCAGGCGCATAAACGCCAACTGTTCCATACAGGCTCATAGTCTCCTCCTATTGTTTTAATTCTGAATGCGCAATGACGGGGAAGCGCGGGCTGTGCCCGCGTAAAGCGATGGGGAAGCGATAGGGGCTCCGGCCTTGTTCCCATTGCTTCACGTGGCCGCAGGCCACACTTCGCGCGACCAAAGGGAGATCTTCCCGCAGGCTCTGCCTGCGCTTCGCCATTTAGCATTCCGCATTATGCATTCCGCATTAGCGCGCATCGCGCGCTCAGTACATGCTTCCCTCGCGCTGCGCGTGGAGTTCCTTGGCCATGTCCGCGATTTCCTTGGCGGCGGCCTTCATGCCCGCCTCCTCGCCCTCTCCCTCGCCGGCTTCGCTGGCCGGGATGGCCTTCGCCTTTTCTGTCTCCTCGCGCCGGCCGCTCAGGAAGGCGGCGGCCTTGCCCTTTTTTGCCTCCACCACGGCCTTCAGGAAAACCGCGGGGCTGTCGCCCTTTGCCTTGGCCTGAGCGGCCATTTCCTCATAGCCCGGCTCGGTTAACGCGTCGATCTCGGCCACGCGCTCGCGCTCTGCCCTGATGCCTTCCTCCTGGATGCTCTGGAGCAGTGCGGCATTGTTCTCCCTCAGCTGCTCGACCGTCAAATCCTTGATATCCATATGCTCCTCCTCTTGGTCAAGTGTATGTTCAGACGATTCACCCCCGGCAACTGGGGGCGCCTCGTGACTGACCGGTTCTTTGGGCTGTTTTTCTTCCTCTCCGTCCCGGACCCCGATGTTCTGCGGCACCTTTTTATACAGAGCCCGCATCGTCTTCATCATGTCGGGCGACACGCTGGCCGCGACCGCGGTCTGGTTCATCACCTCGTCGGCAAACCCGTATTTCACGGCATCTTCGGCCGAAAACCAGGTCTCATCATCCATCCACGCGGTGATCTGTGCCTCTTCCTGGCCGGAGCGCTTCCCGTAAATGCCGCGCATGCTCTCTTCGGTCGTCCGAAGCCTCTGCGCGATATTCTCAAAATCACGCGCGCCGCCCAGCGCGTAGGTCCAGGGGTTGTGAATCATGTACTCAGCGCCCTCGGCAATGCACACCTTAGCGCCGGGCACGCAGCAAAGAAGCGTCGCCGCGCTCGCGCTCAGCCCGTCGATATGGATCTCGATCTGCGGGTTCTTCGCGTTGGTCAGCATTGTGCGCATGGCCACCGCCTGGAATACCTCGCCGCCCGGGCTGTTGATGCGTAGGACCAGCTTTTTCTTTTCCTTGGCCGCCTTCAGGTGCTTGTCAAAATCCAGCGCGCTGACGTCGGATTCGCTCCACTTCCAAGCGTCGGAGCAGATATCGCCATAGACCAGGATCTCCGCCTCGTCGCTGTCCGCTTCCATGCGCAGCGCCGTGCGCAGCCTGATGATTTCTTTACCGGGCATCTTCTATCCCCTCCTCCATGAACGCCTCAGCCACCGCTTCCCTTACAAGCGCCCTCAGCGCCCCGGTGAATGCCTTGGTCTTCTCTTTTCCGGTGCCTTCACCCTCCGCTTCGCCGTCCGCGAACTCGGCAAGTTCCTTCTTGCGCTGACGCACCACATCAGCCCAGTCGTTGCCGTTGTATTCAGCTGCCTCCTGCTCCTCGGTGGAGATATTCAGCGCCACCCGCTCGCGGGCTGCCTTCACTTCCTTGATGGGATCAACATGGCCCATGGCCGCGCCCATCCACATGCACCCGCACCAAGCCTGCCGGATGGCGGGATCATCAAAGAACCCGGGGGCCTCGATGCGCCCCTTCGCCACCGCCTCGCTCAGCCACAGCTCCCAGATCGGCTGGCAGAACGATTTGGAGAAGGAGGATCGGTACACCCTAACCATCTTCCAGAAGTCAAGCAGCGCGGCGCGTGCCGCGGTGTAGTTGCTTTCATACTTTTTGACCAGCACCTCCTTGGGGATCTCCATGCTGGCGCCGATCACCGTGAAGAAGGTGGAGACAAACCCGTCAAAGGCAGAATTGTTGCGGATCGGGTTGATGCTCGTTACCTTCTTGCCGGGCGGCAGGTCATACACAACGCCGGGGCCCAGTTCAAAGCTCAGCTCATCGTTGGTGACCCGCTCACCCTTATTGACCACGTTTTCAAGGCCGGTATCTCCGTCATCCTCAGAGCTCTCCAGGAAGGCCGTCAGCATGCTCGAAACCACGTTGGCCGCCAGCTCGCTGTTGAGGTAACGGTCCAGCTGCTTGATCTTTTCGATCTGCGCCGCCACAAAGGGCACGCCTCGGCGCTGCTCGGGCCGCTCAAAGGTCATCAGGTGCAGCGCGTTCGGGTACCCCGTCTTGCTGCCGATGGCTTCTATCCGCTCCCAGGTCAGCTCCGTCATGCTGTTTTCCATCAGCGGGTGCCGGTTGGTGATGTAATAGGCCGTGACCTCGCCGTCGCGGCTGATCTCCACCCCGTCCACGATGCGGCCGCCGCCCTCCGCCTCCTTGCTTTCGCTGTCGCCGGGGCTTGAATCCGGCGTACTGATCCGGTCGGCTTCCAGCAATCGCAGGATCGTTTCATAGGGCGTCCGCTTGTTCTGCTTCATCCCAAACAGGCAGAATACATCGCCCGATATCAGCATGCTCTTGAAGGCCAGCTGCTGGATCGAGGCGAAATCCTGCTGCCGCCCGGCATCGCACATCGGGTTATCCGCCCACAGCCGAAACTCGCGCAGTGCCTGCCGCTCCCACTCATCGCGCTGCTCGTCGCTCAGCCCCAGCAGCACGCCGTCGATCTTGGGCTTGGGCTGGATGCCCCAGCCCACCACATTGGTCGCCAGGGTATTGGGCCCGCTCCTGGCCAGCCCCCCGCTGGTATACAGGTCACGCGCCCGGCGCCTCAGTGTCGCGCCGTGCAGATCGATGTCATCCTCAGCGCTCCCGCCGCCCACCAGCCAGCCCACCAGGCTGTTGAGGCTCTGGGAAGCCCCGTGGTTCCCGTATCCGGTCGCCGCCATCACGCGCCCCGCGCGCCCTGTGCCCTGCCCGGCTTCCGTTTTCTGCCCGGCAGCGCGCTTCTTGTAGGCTTCATTGGCCATCTTTGGCGACAATAAAAAAAGCGCTCGCTCGCGCAGATTCGGCTCCATTTTTTTCAAGGCATTCTCCTTTCCCGCGCTCGTTACTCACGCCCGGTTATAGATCGCGCGGAACGATCCGCATCGCCCGCCCCTTGCGCTTGCTGCCGCTCAGGGCCTCGATCACATTGGCGAAATAGTTGATCCGCGCGGCGATATCAGGCAGATCGATGGATGTAAATTCCCGCGTACCGATCTTGTAGGCCTTCGCCTGGCCGCCGGCAAGCGCTTTTTCGCAAGCCTTCCACGTCTCAAGCATCTCCCTGGCCTCCGGCAATGTATAGGCAGTCCTGATAGCCATCCCGTTCTCCTTTCAGTCGAACAATGCTGAATGCGAAATGCCGAATGCTAAATGACGGGGAATCGATAGGGAAGCGGTGGGAAGCGATAGGGGCTCCGGCCTTTCTCCCATTGCTTCCCGTGGCCGCAGGCCACGCTTCGCGCGACCATAGGGAGCTCTTCCCGCAGGCTCTGCCTGCGCTTCGCCATTTGGCATTTTGCATTCAGCATTCCGCATTGTGTAACGCGCTTTACGCACGTTACACCTGTATGCCCCTTGAAATGATGTGCTTGTTTTTCTTTTGCTCAGCCTGGGCCCGCGTAATGGCGGCCTTCTTTTTCTCGGCACCGCTCAGCGCCTTTTCGATCTGGTCAAAGTTCCAGTTGAAATAGCGGAAGGCGGCCCTGGCGTAGTTCCGGCAGTCCAGCGGCTC
>JAEWRJ010000160.1 GCA_023460055.1 Bacillota bacterium
TCAGGCTCATGCAGGCGCAGTTTTCTGCTGCCGCCTCCGGCAGACGTGAAAGACAGTTCCCTCACATTCATCCCTCCTTAGCTTAAGGCTGATACAGCCCCACCTTCTTGTACACCTTGCGCAAGGTGCGCTGGGCAATGGCCTGCGCGCGTCCCGCGTTATGCTTGAGTGTCTCTGAGAGATAGACCTTATCCTTGATCAGCTGATCAAACTCAGCGCGGATCGGCCGGATATGCTCGATCACCGCCTCCGCCGTTCTTTCCTTGAGAACGCCGTAGCCCTGGCCCTGCATTTCACTGCAGATCGTTTCAACGCTTGTCGTGCTGACCGCGGACAGAATATTCAGCAGGTTGCTGACGCCGGGCTTATTGTCAAGATCAAAACGGATCTCCGCCTCGGAATCCGTCACCGCGCGGCGGAACTTCCGCCGGATGGCCTCCGGGCTGTCCAGCAGGGCGATGTAGCTGTCTTCCGCCTCTGACTTGCTCATCTTGCGCTCAGGCTCCGTCAGGCTGAGAATTTTAGCCGTCGCCTTGGGGATATAGGGTTCCGGGATCACGAAGGTATCACTGTACAGACCGTTGAAACGCGCGGCAATATCGCGCGACAGCTCAAGATGCTGTTTCTGGTCAGCCCCTACAGGCACCAGATCCGTCTGGTACAGGAGAATATCAGCGGCCATCAGCGTGGGATACGTGAACAGGCCCGCGTTGATGTTGTCCTGGTGGCGGGATGATTTATCCTTAAACTGGGTCATGCGGCTCAATTCGCCCATGTAGGTATAGCAATTCAATATCCAGGCAAGCTCCGCGTGCTCGGGCACATGGCTTTGGCAATAGATGATATTCTTTTCCGGGTCCAGGCCGCAGGCAATATACAGCGCCGCCAGCTCCAGGGTCTGCCGGCGCAGATCGGCCGGCACGCGCCTGATGGTCAATGCGTGCAGATCCACAACGCAAAACAGGCAGTCATAGTCTTTTTCAAGCAGCGTAAAATTACGGATCGCGCCGATATAATTCCCCAGAGTAATGCTGCCCGAAGGCTGGATACCTGAGAAGATCACCGGTTTTCTGGTCGTTTGCTCACTCATCGCACAATGTCCCTTTTATATATTCATTTCTTTTTTGACCGCTTCAAAGCAGCCGACGGCGAAGTTCAGGTCTTCCCTGCTGTGCGCCGCGCTGACCTGCGTGCGGATGCGCGCTTTGCCCTGGGGAACCACAGGGTAGGAGAAGGACACCACATACACGCCCTTGTCAAGCATGCGATGGGCAAATTCCTTGGCAACATGCGCGTCATAAAGCATGACAGGCACAATGGGGTGCTCCCCTTTGGGTACATCAAAACCCACTTTTTCAAGCTTCGCGCGGAAATAGGCCGTATTTTCGTGCACCTTATCGCGCAGGGATGTATCGGTTTCCAGCATCTCGATGGTCTTCAGCGTCGCCGCGCAGATGGCAGGCGCCAGCGTGTTGCTGAACAGATAGGGGCGTGAGCGCTGGCGTAGCAGATCTACAATGGGTTTGCCTGCTGCGGTAAAGCCGCCGGAAGCGCCGCCCATGGCCTTCCCGAAGGTGCCGGTGATGATATCCACCCGGCCCATCACGCCGCAGTGCTCGTGAGTACCGCGCCCCGACCGGCCCATAAAGCCGGTCGCGTGGCTGTCGTCCACCATGACCAGGGCGTCATATTCCTCCGCCAGATCACAGATCTCAGCCAGTTTGGCGATATATCCATCCATGGAAAACACGCCGTCGGTGACGATAAGCCGGATACGGGCATCCTGGGTATCCCGCAGGCATTGCTCCAGCTCCTTCATGTCGCTGTTTCCATAGCGAAGACGCTGCGCTTTGCACAGGCGGACACCATCAATGATGGAGGCATGGTTGAGGGCGTCTGAGATGACCGCGTCCTCCCCTGAGAGCAGCGTTTCAAACAGTCCGCCGTTGGCGTCAAAGCAGGAGGAATACAGGATAGCGTCTTCCATCTTCAAAAAACCGGCGATGCGATGCTCAAGCTGTTTATGGATATCCTGGGTGCCGCAGATGAAGCGCACGCTGGACAGGCCGAAGCCCCATTCGTCGTAGCTGGCCTTCGCGGATTTTATCAGCTCCTGATTGCCTGAAAGGCCCAAATAGTTATTGGCGCACATATTGAGCACGTCCCGCGCGGTACGGGTGGAGATGCGCGCTCCCTGCGGCGTTGTCAGGACCCGTTCATCCTTGGATGTGCCGGATTGCCTGATCTCATCCAGAGTCTTTTCAAAATAGCTCAGCGCTTTCTTCATTTTCCGCTCCCCCAATCCAGGATGATCTTGCCTGAGTTGCCGGTTGACATGACATCAAAGGCCTCCTGAAATTGCGTATAGCGGAAGCGGTGGGTGACCAGTTTCTTCAGATCCAGTCCCGATTCCACCATAGCCACCGTCTTGTACCAAGTCTCATACATGCGGCGGCCGTAAATGCCCTGCAATGTCAGTCCCTTCAGGATGATCCTGTCCATGTCCAGAGGAACGCTGCCCCCAAACAGACCCAGCAGCGATATCTTGCCGCCGTTTCGCATGACGGACAGCATCTGGTCAAAGGCGCTGACCGCTCCTGACATTTCAAGCCCCACATCAAAGCCCTCGACCATGTGCGAAGCCTGCATCACGTCCTCTATTTTTTCGCGGGTCACGTTGACCGTCGCGGTCGCGCCAAGCTCTCTGGCCAGGCTCAGCCGGTAATCGTTTACATCAGTGATGACGACATGGCGCGCGCCCGCGTGGCGGCATATGGCTGCCGCCATGATGCCAATGGGGCCCGCGCCCGTGATCAGGATATCCTCCCCGATCAGGTCAAACATCAAGGCTGTATGGGTCGCGTTGCCCAGCGCGTCAAAAAAGGAGACTATTTCCTCATCGAGATCTTCGCTGATGGGTATGCAGTTGGACGCGGGAATGCACAGGTACTCGGCAAAAGCGCCGTCCCGGTTGACGCCCACGCCCTTTGTGTACTTGCACCACTGCGCGTTGCCCGCGCGGCAGTTGCGGCATACACCGCAAACGATGTGGCCCTCGCCTGATACGCGCTGGCCCACCTTCAGCTTCTTGACGGACGAGCCGATTTCGGCGATCTCGCCGACATACTCGTGACCGATGACGCGGGTCGGTTCAATGTGCTTCTGGCTCCAGGCATCCCACTTATAGATATGCAGATCGGTACCGCAAATAGCTGTTTTGCGGATCTTGATCAGCACCTCATCGTCACGGGGTACTGGCCTCTCCACCTGAATAAGTTCCAGGCCGGGAGCGGCCTTTGTTTTGGCAAGAGCATCCATCAACATCATGATACCACCCTTCTATACTTTATTCATGGCTCCAGGAGATTCTCAAGTTCATCAGGGGTGTAAGTAAAAACGGCCATTTCTTCCCCCGGCCCAAGAAGACCGGGCTGCAGATAAAAGGCAATGTTCCCCTGTTCATCCGCGTAAAAATGTGTCTCCGGGAAAAACTCGGCCGACAGCAGGTCAAAGCTCATATCTTTTCTGACAGCCCAGTCCCCGGCTTTTATCCGTTCCTCGATCTTCTGCCATATGTCCCCGATAACGATGCCGGCAATTTGGCTTGAGCTTTCACCTATCTCACGGGCCAGGCCGCGAAGGGTGAGCGATTCTCCCGTATACTGGCCGGACACCGCGAACACGGCCGATTGAAGCGAGAGAACCTCTTTACCTTCAGACAAGGTGCCGCGGCGGAGCAAAAAACTGAAGAATTCATCATTGTTGCAGGTAATTTCATAGCGATCTGTGATTTCATTCCTGCCGTCACCGGGCATATCGGCTGTGAACATCGGAATCACAAGGTTGACCATTTCACCGATGGCGGTATCAAAATAATGATTCAACTCCTCGCTCAGCGCGTCGCTGCCGCCGACCTCAGGAACCGTATAGGCATAATAGTAAATCCAGGCGTCCCGGCCGGGGAACCATTCCTCTCCCTGGGTCCAGGTGACATCAAGAGCGGCAGAAGCTGAAAACGCGCAAAGCATCAGCACCGTCAGGGCACACGCAAAACGCTTCATCAAGTGCTCCCTCAGGTTCCCAGCTTGCGTACATAGGCTGCCGCAGAGAAGGCCGCGATGTTTCCGTCGCCCGCCGCCTTTGGCGCCTGCATCGGCGCGCCCAGGATATCCCCCGCCGCGAACACGCCGGGCACATTGGTCGCCAGCGCCTTGTCCACGGTCACGGCGCCCTTCTCCGTCGCCACTTCCGGGATCAGCTGCGTCATCGCCACCGCAGGCCTCAGGACGAAGATGCCGTCCGCCTCATGGCGGCCCGCGTCCGTCAAAAGCGCCATGCGCTCGCCCGACCGTTCGATGGCCTTGGGTATTTCATGGATGACTTCAATGGCGGAAGACAGTTCCGTCATGTCATGCGCCTTCTCGGAGAAGTAGACCACGCGGCCCAGCTCCGACAGCCAGTTCGCTTCCTCCACCGCCTCAATGCCTCCGGCGATGACGATCATGTCCTTGCCCCGGTAGAACATCCCGTCGCAGGTGGCGCAGTAGCTCACGCCTTGGCCCAGCAGGTCTTCCTCCCCCGGAAGAAGGTTGACGCGCGCGGTGCCCAGCGCCAGGATGATGGATTTCGCTTCATACAGGTCGTTTTGCGCCAGCACCGAGAAGCTCCTGCCCATCGGCAGGATCCGCTGTACCAGCTGCTTTTTCAGCTCCGCCCCCAGATCAGCCGCCTGTTTGCGGAAGATACTGAGCAAGGCTTCGCCGCTTATCCCGGGCAGGCCGGGATAATTATCCATCTGCGTAACCTTCCCCATCGCGCCGTCGCCCGCGTACAGCACCAGCACGCTCAGGTTGCGCTTGCGCGCCGTCATCGCCGCCGACAGCCCGGCGCAGCTCCCGCCTAAGATCAATACATCATACATCTGATTCGTCTCCCGATAGTTCAAGCGGTCCGATCTCCACCCATTCGATCCGGCGATCCTGCACGCCAAGCACCTTGAAGCGAAGGCCGAGGTAGTCGATCTCCGGCTGGCTCCCCTCCTCGGGGATGGTACCCAGCTCGTTTAGTATCAGCCCGCCGATGGTATCGTAGCCATCGTCCAGCGGTAAATCAAGATCAGAAGTCTCATTAAAGGCTTCAATATCCACAGCGCCCGATACTTTCCAGCGGCCTTGGCCCAGGTCCACGATATCCTGCTGAACCTGGGGGTCATATTCGTCATAGATATTGCCCACGATTTCTTCGATAAGATCTTCCATCGTGATCAGACCGCTGGTGCCGCCGTACTCGTCCACCACAACAGCCATGTGATACTTATTACGCTGCATATCACGAAACAAGGCGTCGGTCCGTACAGATTCCGGCACAAAGCGCGCCTTGCGGATGATCTCCCGAAGCGGCCTCGGCTGAGGCCTCTGGCGGTTCAACAGAAAGTCTCGCGTGGAAATAGTGCCGATGATATGATCCAGATCATCCTCATACACCGGAAAGCGGGAGAGGCCTGTTTCCTCAATCATTCTGGTGATCTCATCCCAATCTTCATCTGCCCAGATAGCGTAAACATCCGTGCGGTGCGTCATGGAGTCGGCGGCGGTGAGGTTGTTGAACTCAAACACATTCTCGATCATCTCGCGTTCCGTCTCCTCGATCGCGCCTTTTTCCTCGCCCACATCGACCAGCTGCCGGATCTCATCCTCCGTCAGCTGATCGCTGTCTTCATCAGGATCGATGCCCGCCAGCCGCACCAGCGCGCGGTAAACGGCGTTGCAGAGCCTCGCCAGCGGCAGAAAAACACTGTTGGCGGCAGAAGCCATTCTGCTGAGCCTGCGGATGCTCTTTTCGGGATCTCGCTGGGCCAGCTTGCGGGGCAGCAGCGTGGCCAAAGCAAGCAGTACAAATGTAAAGATCGCCATAACCATCAGCACCGAGATCCAGACACGCCCCGAATCACCCAGAAAGCCCAGCCAGCCGGCCTCTCCAAGCGCGCCGGCCATCGGCAAAGCCAGCCCCCAGGTACTGAGCCCGGCGGCCAAAAAGCCCGTAAACGCAAGACAAGCCCTCAGGCCTGAAGGCGTATCGGTCAGCTTCTTCGCAAGCACGATCAGTCTGTCGGGTTTTCCCTCCTCCATATCGGTCTGCCTGCGCAGCTTATTTTTATTCATGGTCCTGGCGGCAGTCTCCGCCGCGGTCAGCAGGGCATAGAAAAGAATCAGAATCAGTAGTATTGCTGCAGTCGTACCCGATGGGCCAGCTTCCATTGCTTTGTACTCCCCCTTTATGCTGGCATTATAGCATAATGCCGTCTTTACTTCTATTGTTCACTGATAATTTACATGCATTTGCGCATGATATACTGTATAATGCTCTATGGAATATATAAAGGAGGCAGGCCATGTTTGGTTATGTAGTGGCCAATGTAGAGAAGCTGACCGATGAGCAGCGCGAGATTTACCAGGCTGTTTACTGCGGGCTGTGCACAGAGCTTGGCAGGCGGCATGGTCAGATCAGCCGTACAACGCTGACCTATGATATGAGCTTTCTGATCCTGCTGCTTTCCTCCCTGTCTGATGAGGAGCCTGTGTTTGAGAATTTCAGATGTGCCGTACATCCGCTGAAAAAGCGCAAGGCATTTATCAGCGCCTATACGCCCTATGCCGCCGATATAAACATCATCCTGGCTCATGCCCAAAGGCTTGACAGCTGGGAGGATGACCGCAATGTCTTGTCGCTCTCGCAGGCAAAGCTTCTTGAAAACGCGTCCAGAGAGGCTGAAAAGCCCTATCCGCGCCAGGTCAAGGCCATCAAGGACGCGCTTGAGACCCTTTCCCTGATGGAAAAGGACGATGTGACCAACCCGGATTTGCCAGCGTCCGCCTTCGGCCAAATGCTTGGCGAGATTTTTGTACCGCTCGAGGACATGCCGCAGGCACGCGAATTGTATGATCTGGGCTTTACGCTGGGGCGTTTTATTTACATGATGGACGCGGTGCTCGATCTAAAGGATGATATCAAAAAGAAGCGCTACAATCCCCTGATCACCATCCCCTCATCACAGCATGAGGAAATACTGCGCCTGCAGATGGCGCAGTGCGCGGCCTGTTTTGAACGGTTGAATGTACCGCGCAACAAGGACTTGCTGGAGAATATACTTTACTCCGGCGTATGGACAAGCTACGCGGCCAGGAACCGCAGGGAGGCGGCGCAATCATGAGAGATCCTTACGAGGTGCTTGGGATACCGAGAAGCGCGACCCAGCAGGAAGTGACTGACGCTTTTCGCAGGTTAGCCAAAAAATATCATCCGGATCTGAACCCCAGTGATAAAAACGCGCAGAGCAAAATGGCCCAGATCAATGTAGCCTATGAGGAAATCAAATCAGGCCGCGCCGCGCGTACTGATTACTCAAGGCCAGGCGCCGGCTCACCAGGCCAGTCACCCTACCAGGGCTATAACCCTTATGGCTCCGGCGGATTCGGCGGCGGGTTTAATCCCTTTGAAGAATTTTTCAAAACCTATACATCGCAGCAGCGGACGCAGTATCAGCGGCGCGGCGACGGACTGGACCCTGTGCGGCAGTATATGGACGCTGCCCGCTATTCGGAAGCGCTTTATGCCCTCAGCCAGATCAAGGACCGAAACGCCGCATGGTACTTCCTCAGCGCCATAGCTAACTACAACAGCGGCAATACGGTGACAGCCATGCAGCATATCGACCAGGCCATCAGCATGGAACCGGGCAACGCGGAATATCAAAGCATCAAGCAGCAGATCATGGCGGGCACTAAAAGCTATGCTGCAAGGCAGCGCGGCTTCGGCATCCCCAACCTGGGCATCAATCCTTTGTGTATAGGTTTATGCCTTGCCAGAATCTGCTGCCGCTGCTGATAGTAAGAAAGGATAGAGAACACAACATGAACAACTGGAAGTACAAGTTTGCCGCCTTTATGCAGGGCCGCTACGGCATCGATCCCCTCAACAAGGCGATCCCCGTGATTTACCTCGTATTCGCGCTCCTTGGCATTGTCTTTGGTACTCAGCTTTTTATTACCTTGGGCACCGCGGTTGCTGTACTGGGCTTCTACCGTTTCTTTTCCAAGCAGACCGCCAAGCGCGCTGAAGAAAACAGACGCTACATGGCGCTGCGAGATAGGGTTAAAAAGAAAGCGCTTCTATATGTCAATCGCGTAAAATACTATAAAACCCACCGTTACCGCGAATGTCCCAACTGCCACGGCACGCTGCGGCTGAAAAAGCAGATCGGCACCATGACTGTCAATTGCCCCAAGTGCCGCACGACATTCCAGGTGACCATCAAGCACTGAAATTAATCCTGACATTCAGCGGAAGAGCACAGCTTCTTCCGTTTTTTTGCGCGCCTGACCCTATCTTTGAGATTTCTGATAATCAGCCCTTGCGGAACGGCGTAAAAAGTGTATAATGATCGTGTATTCATTTTTATTGTTCGTGTTTTTGGAGGTTAGGGGTAAAATTGGAAGCATTGAAGCAAGCAATCAGACAAAAAGGACGAATGATCTCAGACGGCATCGTGAAGGTAGACAGCTTTTTAAACCACCGTCTGGAAACCGGATTATTGTTTGACATGGGCGCAGAGCTGGCCCGCCGGTTTTCCAAAGATAAGCCTGATCTGGTACTGACTGTCGAAGCCTCCGGGATCGCCCTGGCCATGACCACGGCTCATGCTTTGGGAGATGTCCCCGTAGTGTTTGCCAAAAAGGGGATCGCCGCAAACCAAAGCCCGGACATGGCGGAAGAAAAAGTATACAGCTTCACGCACCAATGCGAATCCCTGATCCGTCTGGATCTGCGCTATATTCCCACGGGCTCCCGCGTACTGATCGTCGATGACTTTTTAGCCAACGGCAAAGCTATTGGCGGACTGATGAGCATCATCAGGAAGGCTGGGGCACAGCTGATCGGGGTTGGCATCGCGATCGAAAAGGGTTTTCAGCCCGGCGGCAAGCTTCTGCGGGAGCAAGGCATTCCTCTGTTGTCTTTGGCGGTAATCGACGAAATATCGGATGCAGGCATCCGCTTTCGCGACGCCGATGGAGAAATATAATCATCTTGGAGGGAAGTATGTTCAAAAAAGTGTGGTCACTCGTCCTGGTGCTCGCTCTGGCGATGGTTGCCCTGCCCGCGGCGGCGGAGCCTGCCTTCGCGGCTATCGCGGCTGAGGACATCAAGGTCGGCGCAGTATTTATCGGCCCCAAGGACGACGGGTTCTCCGGCGCGCACTACAACGGCATTGAAGGCATGAAGGAAGCCCTGGGCCTCAAGGACGAGCAGATCCTCTACAAGTTTAACGTAGCAGAAAACTCCGAATGTGAAAACGCCCTGCGCGAGCTGGTTGAAGCCGGCTGCAGCATCGTCTTCGGCAATTCCTGGGGCTACATGAACTATATGGAAGAAATCGCCGATGAATACCCCGATGTCATTTTCTCCCATTGCTCGGGCTATAAGAATAATGGCGTCAACTTCAACAACTACTTTGGCCGCATCTATCAGGCGCGCTATCTGTCCGGTATCGCCGCCGGTTTGAAAACCGAAACGAACCTGATCGGCTATGTCGCTGCCTGGCCGGACAACGCCGAGGTGAACGGCGGCATTAACGCTTTCGCGCTGGGCGCGCAGAGCGTCAATCCCGAGGCTGTGGTCTATGTAAAGTACATCTATTCCTGGGGTGACCCCACCCTTGAAAAGCAGACCGCGGAAGCCCTGCTATCCCTCAACTGCGATGTGATCGCCCAGCACGTTGACTCCGATATGCCCCAGGTTGCAGCTCAGGAACAGGGCAAGTTCGGCGTAGGCTACAACACAGACATGACCCCCTCTGCCCCCGACGCGCACCTGACAGCACCCATCTGGCATTGGTCCAGCGTATATACCGCTCAGGTGAAGGACCGCATCGAAGGCAATTGGAAGCCCGTCAACTATTTCCTGGGTCTGGCCGAAAACATGGTGGACATCTCCCCCCTTTCAAAGAACGTGGCTGAAGGCACCGCTGAGGCTATTGAGGCGGCCCGCGCCAGGATTCTTTCCGGCGAGTGGGATGTATTCACCGGCCCCATCTACAACAACGCGGGTGAACTGGTTGTTGCGGAAGGCGTCGCGCTTGAAGACAGCGACATCACCGGCAACCTGATGACCACCCTGCTTGTCAAGGGCGTCGAAGTGAAATAAGGTCATTTCCTCCAGGGCTGCCGCCTCACAGCGGCAGCCCTATATTTTTCCTTGCAATTTGGCGCAAGGTTTTGCATAATCACCCTATCCCACATTGAAAGGATCACCGCATGACTGAACCCGAAGTTGCTATCCGGCTGCGGGGCCTGACCAAGACTTTCGGCATCGTGACAGCCAACGACCGCATCGACCTGGACGTGCGCGGGGGCGAAATTCTATCGCTGCTGGGTGAAAACGGCTCGGGCAAGACCACCTTGATGAACATGCTGTCGGGTATTTACCAGCCGGACGCTGGAAGCATCGAAATCAAGGGCCGGCCCGTCCATATCCGTTCTCCGCGCGATGCCATCAGCCTAGGCATCGGTATGATTCATCAGCACTTCAAGCTGGTGGATTTGTTTACGGCGCGCGAAAATATTCGTCTGGGGAGCAGCGGCAAGCCCGCCCGCTCCGCGGACGAGGTGTGCCGCCAGCTTGGACTGAAGGTGGACCTGGATAAAAAAGTCTATGCCATGTCGGTATCTGAAAAACAGAGTGTCGAGATCTTGAAGGTGCTGACACGAGGTGCTGAAATACTGATACTGGACGAGCCCACAGCAGTTTTGACACCGCAGGAGATCGAGAACCTGTTTGACATCTTGCGCGCCATGAAGCGCGATGGCCGGGCGATCGTCATCATCACCCATAAACTGGAAGAAGTGATGAGCATATCGGACCGCGTAGCTGTGCTGCACAAAGGCCGCAATATCGGCGCGATCAACACCGCGCAAGCGGACAGGTTTCTCCTGACCGAAATGATGGTGGGCAGGCAGGTGGACCTGGATATTCACCGCGTGCCGATGATCGCTGGCGACGCGATCCTGGATGTTCACAGGCTCTCCGTCACCGGGGCGGACGGCCAGCCTGAACTGCAGGATGTCAGCTTTCGCCTGCACGCGGGCGAGATTCTGGGGGTGGCAGGCGTGGCCGGATCCGGCCAGCGCGCTCTTTGCGAGGCCATCGCCGGCCTGCAGGCCATATCGGGCGGCAGCATTTTGATGGACGGCAAGCGCATCGACGGGCTCAGCCCCCGCGAGATCATCAAACGCGGTGTCTCCATGGCATTTATCCCGGAGGACCGTCTGGGCATGGGTCTGGTCGGAAGCATGAACATACCTGATAATCTCCTTCTGAAAACCTACCGTGATCAGCCGGGCTTGTTTTTGGACAGAAAGAGCGCCAGGGAAGAAGCCAGGGAATTGATCAACCGGCTGGATATCTCCACCCCCGGCCTCAGTACTGCCGTGCAGAAGCTCTCCGGAGGCAACGTACAAAAAGTGCTGCTGGGGCGCGAGATCAACCTGTCTCCCCGCGTACTGATCACTGCCTACCCTGTGCGAGGCCTGGATATCGGAGCCAGCATGCGCATCTATGAGATGCTGGGCGAGCAAAAGCAAAAAGGTGTCGGTGTCCTGTTTATCGGGGAAGACCTGGACGTGCTTCTGGCGCTGTGCGACAGGATCGCTGTGCTGAGCTCAGGCAAGCTGACCGCCATTGTAGACAGCCGTTTTGCGACCAAGGCATTGCTTGGCATGAAGATGGCCGGTTTGACCACGGACAAGGAGGACGCCTATGCCTAAGGGAGCGACCTTATCCCGCCTGCATGTCGTGCAGCGCGGGGAACTGAGCACGGTTCGGACCTGGATGCTGCGCCTGATGGCTGTGCTGGGCGCGCTGGTGACCGGGGGACTGTTCCTTTTGATGCTGGGTTTTAACCCCTTTTTGGTCTACCGGACGATGCTGACAGGCTCCCTGGGCAGCCCCGGCATGCAAAAAGAGACGATCAAGCTGATGATTCCCCTGAGCCTCGCGACACTGGGCATTGTGCTGGCATTCAAAATGAAGTTCTGGAATATCGGCGGCGAGGGACAAATTTGCGCCGGCGCCATCGCGGCCAGTTATGTCGCCTATTTCCACAACTATCTTCCCTCACCGATCCTTCTGATCGTGATGGCGCTGGCTTCCATCATCGCCGGCGGCCTCTGGGGACTGATCCCCGCGTTTTTCAAGACACGCTTTGGCACCAATGAGACGCTGTTTACGCTGATGCTCAACTATATCGTGATCAGCTTCATCACCTATCTGCGTGAAGGCCCCTGGCGTGACCCGGAAGGCGGCTTCGCGGCTATGCCCCGTTTTTCAAAGCAGGCCCGCCTTCCGGAGGTGCCCATCCCGGGCATCGGCAATGTTCACATCGGCTGGATCGTGATGATCGTGACCGTTGCCCTCGTGTTTGTCTATCTTCGCTACAGCAAGCAGGGTTATGAACTGACTGTTGTGGGCGAAAATACCATGACAGCGCGTTACGCGGGCATGCCTGTCAAAAAGATCGTGCTGCGGACCATGTTCATGTCCGCGGGCATCTGCGGCCTTGTCGGTATGCTGCAGGTATCGGGGCCGGACCGCCAGCTGACAGACGCGGTAGCCAACGGGCGCGGCTTTACGGCGGTATCCGTTGCCTGGCTGTCCCGGCTCTCGCCCTTTGGGGTGATGGTCGTGTCCTTTCTGTTCAGCGTGATGCAAAAAGGGTGCAGCATGATGCAGACCGAATACCGCATTCCTTCGTCCATGTCTGATATCCTTCAGGGCATCATTCTGTTCTTTGTACTGGGCAGCGAATTCTTCATCAGATACCGCATCGCCGTGAGAGAGGAGGCCATCGCGTGAGTTTCACAGAGCAGCTAATGGCCTTTTTATACGCGGCCATCCTGGCCAGTGTTCCGCTTTTATATGGCACGCTGGGCGAAATATTGATCGAAAAAGCGGGCAATCTCAACCTGGGTGTAGAGGGAATGATGTACCTGGGGGCTATCATGGGCTTCCTTGGCAGTTTCATAACCGGAAACCCGGCCGCCGCGCTGCTTTTTGCCTTCTTGGCCGGCATGGCCGGGGCTGCCATCTACGCCTTCATGACCGTTACCTTGAAAGCTAATCAGAACGTAACCGGCCTG
Source organism: Bacillota bacterium (assembly GCA_023460055.1). GTDB lineage: Bacteria > Bacillota > Clostridia > Christensenellales > Aristaeellaceae > UBA1038. The sequence goes on from JAEWRJ010000160.1 coordinate 13,191, forward strand.
ACGCTGACGATATTCGGCACAGGCATCGCCAACTTTATCGGCGAAACCATGAAAGAGAACCACCCCGCCGGCACCTCCTTTATCACAGACCAGGTCAAGCAGGCGCTTTTGCCACTCGACCTCGGCGCGCTCACGGATATTCCCATTGCCGGGAAACTGCTGTTCAACCACTCTGTATTCACTTATCTGGCTGTCCTTCTGGCCATCGGCATCGGCATATACCTCAACCGCAGCAGCAAGGGGCTTAACCTGCGCGCTGTAGGCGAAAACCCTTCAGCCGCTGATGCCGCGGGCATCAATGTCAGCCGCTATAAATACATCCACATTCTGATCGGAGGCGGCATCTGCGGGCTGGGCGGCGCCTATGTATCTCTTGTAACCGCGGTGGGCAACTGGCAGCCCAACATCATCGGCGGTCAGGGCTGGATCGCGCTGGCGCTGGTCATCTTCTCTTCCTGGAACCCATTGAAGGCCATACTCGGTTCCCTGATTTTCGGCGCGCTGAGCGTCCTGCGCCTGTATATTCCCAAGGACGTGATCGATATCCCCGGAGCCATCTTTTCCATGCTGCCCTTTGTCGTCACCTGCCTGGTGCTGATCTTCTCCAGCATGAAGATGAAGCGCGAAAACCAGCAGCCCGCGGGCTGCGGCGTAAACTACTTCCGGGAGGAACGCTGACATGCAGGAACTGTTCGATACAATCGATGCCCTGATGCCCTTTACCGCCCCGCTGGTTGCTATCGACGGCCCCTGCGGAGGCGGAAAATCCACTTTGGCCAAGCGTTTGCTCGAGCGTTATCCCGGGGCGCATGTCTTTCACATGGATGATTTCTTTCTGCAGCCGGACGCAAAAACCCCTGAGCGCCTGGCGCAGCCCGGCGGCAATGTAGACCATGAGCGCTTCTTAAGCGAGGTGCTGCAGCCCCTTGCGCAAGGGTTGGAATTCATTTATCATGCATACAGCTGCCGGGACAACAGCCTGCTGCCCCGCAGAGCCGGCCAGGCGCCTTTATTTATCATCGAAGGCTCCTACAGCCTGCACCCTGCCTTGCGGGATTTTTATGATATCAAGGTGTTCCTTGATATAGACGATCAGGAGCAGGCTGAGCGCATCCTGAAGCGCGAGGGCAGCAGGGCAGAGCGCTTTTTTAAGGAATGGATCCCGATGGAAAACCATTACTTTGACGCCTGCAAAGTGCGCGAATGCAGTGATTTTCCGCTCTCAAAAAACGAATGAAATTATTGGGTCAGCCATGCAAGAAAATGCTTTTCTTGCGCGTTATATAGCTGACAGGACGAAATGGAGGCAGGATTGGACAATCAGACCGAGGCGGCCTCTCTTGTCGAATCGCTTTATCTGCGCTATGCCGATGATGTGCTGCGAGTCAGCTACTTCTACCTGGGCGACAGAGAAAAGGCAGAGGATGTCATGCAGGAGGTTTTCCTGCGGGTGATGGACAAGCAGCCCGTTCTCAGAGAGGGCAGCGAAAAGTCCTGGCTGCTTAAGGTAGCGCTGAACATATGCCGCGACCAGTGGCGAAGTTCCTGGGCCAAGCGTGTCATCCTCGGCAGCAAGCGGCTTGACATTATACCGGCAGACGACGAGCTTGAAGACAGGACCGAAAAGGAAGCCCTGATGCAGGCTGTCCACAGCCTGCCCGCGGATGTGAGAGAGGTATTCCTGCTGTTTTATTATCAGCGCTATACCATTGAAGAGATCGCCAAAATCCTCGATGTTCAGGCCGGTACTGTATCCAGCCGCCTGTCGCGCGGACGCAAAAAGCTCAAGGTATTGTTAGAGGAGGGTGAGGCACAGAATGAAGCTTGACCAGCTGCCTCAGGTGGCGGAGGAGACGCTGGGCGGCCTGAAGGCCGACGCGTCGCTTTATATGAACATACGTCAGCGGGCTCAAGCCCCGGCAAGGAAACCTGCCTTCCCCATGCGGCGGGCCATTGCGCTGGCCTGTTCGCTCGTCCTGGTGATCACCCTCGGTGTCATCGGCATAGGCGGATTGCCCGGCGATGAGCAAGCGCTGCCTAAAATCATGACACAGGCCGCGGGCGCCCTGCCCGAAGGGGCTGTGCTGAGAGCGTGGGACCTGCCGCGCGGCAGCATCTCTCTGGGACAGCCGGGCTCCGTCCCCGAGTATCAGGGCGTATGGGCCAGAGCGTCAGGCGGAAACTTCCCTTTGATCCGGGTGAACGGTGCTTTCTATCGCCTGCTCAGCAACCCCACATCCATTGACAGCAGCATGCTGGGCGGCAGCCTTGGCAGCGTTGAGGTGTTCACGGACGAGCCCGCGCTGGATTCCACCGCTCAAACGCTGAGCAATGTGATCCCAGCGGGCACGCAGGTATCGCAGATCAGCGGCATGCAGGGTACTGCGGTTGCAGCCCAGCTGGACGGCAAGACGCGTGTATTCCAGCGGGTCAGCTTTTCCGGCAGCGCTCTGCTGGGCGGAGAGGTCCTGTCAAGCACCCTGCAGGGCAGCGTGGTCGGTCTCCAGCTCTCAGGTGTCGGCACCGTCACTGATCCCGGTCAGGTATCCAGCCTGATGAACAAGCTTTTTAACGAATCCTCCTACCAGAGCGGCTCGACCCGTTCGACAGATCAAGCCCTCCTGATCCAGTACAGCAACGGCATCGTGCTGCAAATGTCCGTCAAGGATAACAACCTCATCGCCTGCGGTACCTGGAGCAACCCGGGCTTCATCGAGGCCTTCGCTCAGGCGGCGCAATAACGCTTCACATAAAGGCAAGTTGGAGCTGAACGCTTCATTGCGCGTGCAACACAAAGCGGATGAACATGTGATATGCTCATCCGCTTTTTAACTGAAGCTATAGCAGAAATCTGCCGCGCATGGGACAGTCTTTTATATGACCGGATTATATGTTTTCAAAGAAGGGCTCATGATCTTCCGTGCACAGGATGCCATCCTCGTTGAAGTGCAGCGGGGTAGGCACGCCTTTGATATAGCGGAGGATCTCAGTCATCCGGACGCTTTCCTGATACGTCATCATGGTGAAAGCGACCCCATGCTTGCGGGCACGGCCCGTGCGGCCAATGCGGTGAGTATAGTACTCGTTCTCGTTGGGCAGATCGTAGTTGATCACGGCTTCCACATCAAACACGTCGATGCCTCTTGCGGCTACGTCGGTCGCCACCAAAATGGGGAACTTGCCGCGTTTGAAGTCATTCATGATCACCGTGCGCTTGCTCTGGGGTATATCGCCGTGCAGCGCTTCCGCCTTATAGCCCTGCTTTTGCAGCTTTTCAGCCAGCTTCTGCGCCATGTACTTGGTGTTGGCGAATATCATCACCCGGCGGAACTCGTCGCTGTCCAGCAGGTAGGATAGCTTCTCCAGTTTCTCTTCCCGCGGGATCACAATGGTGTACTGCGTGATCTGAGGCTTGTTCTCTTCAGTCGCCTGCACATAGATCTCCACGGGATCCTGCTGGAACTTCCAAGAGATCGTTTGCACATCCTGGTTGGTGGTGGCGGAGAACAGGACCAATTGCCGCCCCGCCGGCACGGCTTCAATGATACGGGTCACATCCTTAACGAAGCCCATTTTAAGCATCTCATCTGCTTCGTCGATCACCATGGTATGCACCTGATCCAGGCGCACCATGCCGCGGTTCATCAGATCGATCAGCCGGCCCGGCGTGGCGACAACGACCTGGGGCTTCTTCTTCAACCGGTCGATCTGTTTGGCGATAGGCTGACCTCCATACAGGGTGGCGATGCGGATCTTTGGGATAAAATGGGCCAGGCTGGTCAGTTCCTGCGCGATCTGCAGGGCCAGTTCACGGGTGGGTGCCAGTACGACTTCCTGCACCCTTTCTTCCGTCAAGCTGATGTATTCGAGCATCGGGATGCCAAAGGCAATGGTTTTGCCTGTACCGGTCGGCGCGATGCCAATGATATCGCGCCCCGCCATCATCAGCGGGATGGTTTCCTGCTGTACGGTGGTAGGGGTATGAATATTCATCCCTTCCAGCGCCTTGAGGATTTCTGTTGACAGGTTGAGAGCTTCAAATTCTTTTGAGTAGGCCAAATAACTACCTCTTTCCAATTACACGGGCAGCTGTCAGGCCGCCCTCCATCAATCGAAGCTTTAAAAAAAGCATCATTATATTATATCCGCCTTAATCAAGAACTGTCAAATGCTCGACAAAAAGACGCGCTTCATGTATGATAACCTCAGTATTTGAAGGGGGTATGCCGGTGTACACGCAGGATGATTTTACAGCGATTGACAGGCAGTATAAAAGAAGGCTGCTGTGGTGCCTGACACCTGTCTTGGTCCTGCTGATCGGGCTGATCTTCTCTTTTATCGCAAGGATAGAGTGGCTGTCAGCGATGCTGCTGATCGCGGCAGGAGCGCTGCTGATCTTTTTATGGGACACGGTCCTCTCCCCCGTTCTTTCTTACCGCAAGTTTTTGCGCGACCTGCTTTCAGGACGCAAGCGCGATTACAGCGGGTACTTCAAGGGCTTTGAGAACCTGAATATCATGCGCGAAGGAATCTCTTGCCGACCCTTCATGTTGAATGTCGGTAACGCGAAGGATGAAAAGGATGACCGCCTTTTATATTGGGACATACAGCATCCCTTGCCTGAGTGGCACGAGGGGATAAAACTTTGGGTATCCACCTTTGATAAATCCGTCTGTGATTGGCGGCTGGAGGCCTGACCGCCATGACTTCCTCGCGATCCGTCAGCATGGATAAGCAACCGCGCCTTAAGTGGATCGCGGCGCTGCTTTGTATGACCGCCTTTTTTCTCGTCTCCTATTATATCGATCAGCTGCAGCCACTCGATGAAATGATTTCTATGAGGATTGCGGCTTTGCGTACCCCGGGCTTGACCGGGATCATGAAGATTCTTTCGCACATGGCCGGACCGTCCGCGCTGATTATCGGCAGCCTGCTGCTGGCCATTATGATCCGTCAGCGGCAAAAGTGGCTGTCCATTTTTTTAAACCTGTCCATCTCCGTGACACTGAACCTCGGCCTCAAGCAGATGTATGCCCGCCCCCGGCCGGCGATTATTACCGCCCTGGTCACAGAAAGCGGCTTCAGTTTCCCCAGCGGTCACAGCATGGGTTC
>JAEWRJ010000161.1 GCA_023460055.1 Bacillota bacterium
ATTATGATTTGGATGAGCGCACAGGCAGGTACTTCGGGCGATGCACCCGGCAGGAGCATGTAAAGCGCTATGCCGACAGCGCCGTCGCGGGGCTGAAAACAGGCCTGTTTACCTGCATCGCCCACCCGGATCTGTTCATGAACAGCTATCCCGTGTTTGATGAAACCGCAAGAGCAGCCTCCCGGGATATCTGCGCCTGCGCGAAGGATCTGAATATTCCTCTGGAATACAATCTCCTGGGCCTGGACAAGCAGGAGGCAGGCGTCCCGGGCCTTGGCTATCCCTATACAGGCTTCTGGGAGATCGCAGCCCTACAGGGCTGCACAGCTATCATAGGCGTCGACGCGCACAAGCCGGACGATCTGACCGATCAGCGCTACGATCAGGCCTGTGATACCCTGGACAGCCTTGGCATCAGGCGGATCAGCATGCTGGACGTGTAGCGCCTGCCGGCCATTTCGTTCAAAGCCCCCGGCCTTCCGGCCGGGGGCTTTGCTTAACTTCTGTTATTTTTTACTTAAGAACTTCTGCCGCCAGGGAGACCAGTTCCCACCGCTCCGCTTGTGTCGCCAGCTGAAGCAGCCCGCGCAGCGCAGCCTTATCCGCGTGCTCCAGCAGCACGGCAGCGTCTTCCCCTCCCGCGGCATCGCGGCAGAGTTCATACAGTTCCTGCGCGTTCAACTCCGCGGCGTGTTCATCCAGCCATTCATCATCCCTCTCCCTCAGTGCCCGCGCGGCACGGCTTGAGGTATCGGTCTCCATTTCTTCATCGCGCCGGAAGGAATTGCTGTGTACATTTTTTACACCACTCGTTGCCTGGGTGACACTGTTCCCTGACCTCTCGGTGCTTTTCCCCGTCCAGAACTTCGCGGCAAACAACTGATCCAGATAGCCTCTGGGCAAGAAGGGGGCGAGGAGCATTTTCATCTCATGTTTTCCGCTGTCAGACAGCTGAGTGAAACACTCTTTCAAAAAGCGGGATGACGCAAAAGGAGCCATCATGGCTGCATCATCTTCCCTCTCTTCTTCAATAGCCTTTTTCAGCCGCTCATCGACTTCATCACTCCTTAAAAAGGGGAGAAGCCCGGCAAGCATTTCAGTATGATGAGACACCGACTGATCCTGCAGGGCTGCGGACACAGCCCCGGATGACGCAAAAGGAGCCAGCATAGCCAAATGATCTGTTTGCAGGGTATCGATCGCGCGGGCCATCATGGCGTCAATGGTTTCTGTTTGCAAGAAGGGAAGCAGGCCAGCCATCTCGACCAGATCAAACAGCGGCAGATCTTCTGGAGAGGGCTTGTCTTGCTTTTCTTCCGGCTCACCTTCCTTTTCGGGCATACTAATGGGCGCTTCAGAAGACTTGTTCTCCCATTTTTCACTGATAGTACCTACAGGCACGGATTGAGCGATATGTCCCATCAGCAGCTCTTCCATCGATACGCGATACAGTTTGCTCAAGGCCAGCAGGGTTTGAATATCGGGCAAGGCCGCCCCCGTTTCCCATTTGGATACCGCCTGATGGGTCACGTTCATCAGCGCGGCAATCGCCTGTTGGCTCATGCCGCGCTCCTGGCGCAGCGCGTTCAGCCTCTCGCCGACTTCCTTGGGCTTGATCATGATAATGTCCTCCTTAAATTCATAAAGGCGGCCGCCCTGTACTCAGAGCATAGGGGGCACCGGCCGGACTGTCAATCAATTGGTATTAGAATGGGCCGATTCAACCGCGGGTTGACATGCCGGTCATATTGACAAAGCCTATATGCCCTCGTACACTGGCTTTACAAGCTGTGAATCGTAAAGGGGGCAAGGCATTTGCACACACTGCGCGAAGCGGGCAAAAAGATGCTGTTCTGGGGCGCGCTGGCGCTGATGATCTGGGCGGGCTATGAGCTGTCCGTCCGCTGGGATACGCTGGAGAAAGCCACCAATACCGTGCGCTTAATGGCGGCTGACCTGAACGCGTCCCTCTTTGATGTGCTGTTCAAATACGCCTATTTTGAGGCGCTGAAGACACCCGCCTTCCTGGCGGGCTGCGTGATCGCGGGCCTCCTGGCCCTGCTGCTTCGCGCGAGACCCCTGAGCGCCTTTGCCATCATTCCGCTGTGCGGCGTGCTTTTATGGCAGCAGGTGGAAGCGAAAGCGCTCTTTTCAGTCAATGTCTGGCAGATGCTCAAGTTCCTGCCGCTGCTGCTGGTGATCCTGGGCAGCGCCATCAACCTCGTATTCTACTATTACATCAAAAAACGCCGGTCAGCGGCGCGCAAGGCCCCTCCGCCCGGCACAAGGCATTTTCAGTAAACGGGCATGGTCAGAGCTTGAAATGAATCGACCAATAAGGAAAAGAGAGGTTTTTCGATAAACATGGAGGGGCGCCGAGCGCTCCTCCATGTTTATCGCCAAGCGTCTTCAGCCGGCCATCGTCGCCGACCGGAGATTCGGCAACCGCTTTGAGATGGCTGTCAGCGCCGCTTCCGCCATCATCCTGTGGCCGAGCTCGTTGAGGTGGATGCCGTCGAGGCTGTGAATATCCTCGCCGTTAAGCCTTTCCAGGAAATACTCGCGCAACGGCAGGCACAGGCAGCGCATCTCAGATGACAGCCGGAGCGCCATGGTGGAGTAATACTCCTGCCAGCGGTAGATACGGGCTGCCGCGCCGCCGATATACTTCAGTATATTCTCCCGCGCGAGGCCCTGGCTGACCCAATTGAAATACCTGTCCGCGTCAAGCGGCGGCAGGGTGGACAGCACAGGTACGCCGCCCCGCGCGCGCACCAGGGATACGGTTGATCGCAGCGCTTGTTCAAACAAAGCAGGGGGGGTCTTTGGGAAGTGCTCACCTTCAGGGGCCGCCGCGACCGCCGCCCAATCCATATCGCAGTCGTTGCCGCCATACTCGATGAGCACAAGTGTCTCATTCAAGGGTGAACTGTCCCCGGTGAGTTCCGCAAGGCCCTCGGGCGCGGTGCAGCCCATGCGGGAATGGTTGATCACCGGCACCCCCAGTTCCTGTTCTACCAGGCGCGCCGCGTTATCGCGCAAAATAGCATAGCGCTTGCGCGTTTCATCAAAGAATATCCCCTTCAGCACCGAATCGCCCCAGATTTGAATGGATGTTATATTCATTCCACCCACCACCTCACATAGTTTATAAAACTATATTATACATTTTCTATAATCATGTCAAGCGCTTCCCGCAAGGCCTTGACAGTCTGCAAGCCTGTGTGATACACCTTTGTTAAACAGATGAAGGAGAGTTCACATGGACATCAATACGCTGCGTGATGATATCAATGGCTGGGAACCAGTCAAATGGGAGGGCATGCCCGACATTGACCTGTACATGGACCAGGTGGTCACCTACCTCAGGCGGCAGCTGGCCCTGTTTCAGGATGACAGCGAGGCCAGCCTTGTCACCCGCTCCATCATCAACAACTATGTGAAGGATGGCATCGTGCCCCGCCCGGTCAACAAGCGCTATGCCCGCGAACAGCTTTCATCCCTGATGATGGCCTGCGTATTGAAGCGCGTACTGCCCATGCAGCAGGTGAAGCAGCTGCTGCGCCCGGGCGATCAGGAAAGCTATGCCGCCTTTTCCCAGGGTCTCAAAAAGGCATTGAGTCGCGAAGCGGAAACCTTGGAGCGCATGGAGGGCGAAACCCTGCAGGATCTGGCGCTGGACTACGCCCTGCGCGCCGCCGCCAACTGCCTGATAGCTGACAGGCTGCTGAATATGGCGAAGGAATAGGAAATGGCGAAGCGATGGCAAAGCAATGGCAAAGAGGCTGCTGCGCAGCCGCAAAAAGACAACGAAGACAGGCGGTCATCTCCCCGGCAACTCCTTTGCGCCTGCCCGGCAGGCACTTTGCGCAGGCGTAAGCCAGCCTTTTGCCATTGCTTTGCTGTCTCTCCCCCATCATTCCGCGTTTATTGCCGTATCAGCTTCCTCGCCCTGTCAAAATCGTCCGGACCGATATGGCAGTAGCCGCGCGGGTTCTTCACCAGATAGTCCTGGTGATACTCCTCCGCCGGCCAGTAGGAACGCAAAGGCTCCAGCTCCACGTAAAAGGCAGGATGCTTTGACCGCTCAAGCGAAGCCAATCCCCTGACCGTTTCTCCGTCCGCCTCATCCTCCCAATAGATGCCCGTCTGGTACTGCGTGCCGATGTCGTGCGCCTGGCGGTTTTTCACCGTCGGGTCGATGGCGCTGAAGAATAGGCCGGTCAATTCTTCAAGCCCGATCACCGCTTCATCATAGGTCACCTTCACCGTTTCACGGTGACCGGTATTGCCCGCGCAGACCTGCTCGTAGCTGGGGTGTTCGGTATGGCCGTTGGCATAGCCGCTTTGGGCGTCCTGTACACCCTGCACCAGGGACATCAGCCGTTCCATCCCCCAGAAGCAGCCGCCCGCGAAATAAATCGTCTTCATCATCAAACCTCCTGTCGGTTCATGTACCTATTATACCACGCGCCGCCCCCTGTGATATAATCAAAGGGAAATGGAGGTCACCATGCCTTTAGCTTTAACCGCCCTGATTTCAGCAGGCATTGTCATGCTGGACAGGCTGAGCAAGTTCTTCCTAATGGACGCGGACAGCGTCTTGATCCCCGGCCTCATCCGCCTGACCGGCACCCGCAACACCGGGGCGGCTTTCAGCCTGTTTTCGGACAGTGCCTGGATTCTGCCGCTGGTCACGGCGCTTCTGACGCTGGCCGTGCTGGTCTATATCATCAAGACCAGGCCAAAGGGGCTGATGGGGGCGGCGCTGGCCGTGCTGCTGGGCGGTGCTGCCGGCAACCTGATCGACCGGCTGACCCTCGGCTATGTGATCGATTTTATCGAGCTGAGCTTCATCCGCTTCCCCATCTTCAACCTCGCGGACATCGCTGTCGTATCGGGCTGCCTCTTAGCCGGCCTTGCCATCATGCTTTCCAAGGAGGAACCCAATGCCTGAGATACGATATGAAGGCCGCGAGGAAAGGCTTGATAAGCTGTTGGTATCAGACACCCTCACCCGCTCGCGCGCTGCGGCGCTGATCCACGAGGGAAGGGTCACCGTCAACGGAAAAGTGGTTTCTCAGCCCTCATTCAAGCCAAAATTCGGGGACGTTGTGGCGGTCAACGTCCCGGAATCCGAGGATACAGCCAATATAGCGGAGGATATTCCCATCACGCTGCTGTACGAGGATGAGTCCCTGGCGGTGGTCATCAAGCCCTGCGGTATGGTCGTGCATCCGGCAGCGGGCAACGAGTCGGGCACATTGGTCAATGCCCTGCTCTACCACCTGGACAGCCTGTCCGGCATCGGAGGCGAAAAACGGCCGGGGATCGTACACCGCCTGGACAAGGATACCAGCGGCCTCCTGATCGTGGCCAAGGATGACCAGGCCCACGCCGCCCTCTCCCGCCAGCTGTCGGAGCGCCAAATGGAAAAGCACTACCTTGCGCTGGCGGCGGGGCAAATGAAGGGCACGGAGGGCAGCATTGACCTGGCGATCGGCCGCAGCCTGAAGGATCGCAAGAAAATGGCCCCCAGGCCGGACGGGCGCTACGCCCTGACCCATTGGACGGTACTCCAGCAGCGGAGCGACCGCGCCTTGCTGGATGTACGCCTGGTCACGGGGCGCACGCATCAGATACGCGTGCACATGGCCGCCATCGGCCACCCGGTGCTGGGCGACCCGCTCTACGCCGCGCGCGGCACCCCCAAAGCCGGCCGCCTGATGCTGCACGCCTGGCGGCTGAAATTCACCCACCCGAGAACCGGCGAGGATCTGCGCTTCGAAGCCCCGCCGGAGGAGAGTTTCGGCTATATAGCGGCGGACGAACCATGGCGCTGAGCACCCGCTATATGAAAGAGCAGGACATTAAGGGCAAAGCTCATGTGCATTGGGCTACCTAATGCAAGAGCGGCATCCGAGGATGCCGCTCTTGCATAATGTCTTGATGGTAAACTTGATGATTACTTCAGCAGCGCCATACGGCCGGGGTCGTTGGCAAAAGCTTCCTGCGCGTTGGCCTTGGTCACCACCAGCGGGGGCAGCTCATATACGCCGACATCGGCGACGCCGTTGTTAACCTTGGCATCGGGCTCAGGCATGCCTTTGCCTTCCTGCAAGGATTTGATGATCTCGATCGTTTTGCTCACAAGCACGTCGGTGGGCTTGGCAACGGTGGAGTACTGCCTGCCGGACCATACCCATTCCACAGACTCGTTTTCCGCGTCAAGGCCCGAGACCACAGGGATCTGCTGGCCGGCCTGCTCGGAAGCAGTAATGATGGCGCGGGCGATGCCGTCGTTGGGGGAGAGCACGCCGTGGATTTCCTTGTCGGAGTAGAAGCCCGCGAGCAGGGAATCCATGCGGGCCTGGGCCTTGGAGTTATCCCAGTCCATGGTGGCACACTGGGTGAAGTCTGTCTGGCCGGAGACAACGACCAGGGTTCCATCGTCAATCTTGGGCTGCAGAACACTCATCGCGCCTTTGAAGAAGTTGGGGGCGTTGGGGTCGGCCGGGCCGCCGCCGAACAGCTCGATATTGTAGGGCCCTTCGCCCTTCAGCTCTGTCAAGCCTTGCAGCAGGGCCTGTCCCTGCAGTTCGCCGGTCTTGACGCTGCCGAACTGCACAACGCCGTCGATGGCGGTAGTGTTTTCGATCAAGCGGTCATAACCGATGATCTTGATGCCTTGGGCGGCCGCTTCTTCAAGCACCGCGCCGAGCTGCGAGCCGTCAACCGGGCCAACGACGATCACTTTGACGCCGTTTTGCACCATGGACTCAATCTGCTGCTGCTGCTGGGGAACCTTGTTGTCAGCGTGCTGAATGATGGGCTTAAAGCCCGCTGCTTCAAGCTGCGCTTTGAACATGTCATTCGCTTCCGCCCAGTTCTGTGTGCCAAGCCAGGGCAGCGCGACACCGATGGTTGCGTCGGCTTCAAATCCTTCAGCGATGGCACCGGTGCCAAGCATCAGCATCGCCATGATGAGCGCCATTGCAACGAACATTGACTTCCTTTTCCTGTTTGCCATTGAATCCTCCCATTTTACGTCCGAAGACAATTTATTGAGATCCCGCCGGACGATCCTTTGTTAACCCGCTTCCGGCAGGAGCATCTCCTTCATGTTTACCGCCTTTATCCAGGGCGGCAGTGGTATCAGCCGCGCGTCGGCTGTGCTGCTTGTTGTATACATCAAAAGCGACGGCGGCTAACAGCACGAATCCCTTGATGACCTGGGTGCGATCCGCTCCCACGCCCATAAGCATCAGGCCGGAGTTGAGAACGGCCATCACCAGGCCGCCCACCATGGTGCCAAGCACCGAGCCGATACCGCCGGATACCGCCGCGCCGCCGATAAAGACCGAGGCGATCGCGTCCATTTCCCATGACATTCCGTCAGAAGGACCAGCGGCGGTGGAGCGGCCCAGGTAGATAATTCCGGCCAGTGCCGCAAGCAAGGACATATTCATCATCGTAAAGAAATAGGTTCTGGAGACATTGACACCGGACAGGGCTGCGGCCGTTTTGTTGCCGCCAACAGCATATATGTGCCGCCCAAGGCGCGTGCGCTGGGTGACAGTGTGGTAAATAATGACAAGCGCCAGCAGGATGATGCCCGGGATGGGGAAGGAAGTGCCTGGACGGCCGGACGCGAACAGCCAGGCCACATACCCGATGATGATCCCGACCAGAGCAATGCGTGTCACAACCGGCCACAAAGGCTCCGGGCTGCCGGTCAGCGCTTCCGTTCGCCTGCGTTTTCGAAGCTGCGCGGCCGCGAAGATGATGACAGCGATCAGGGCCAGCATCATGGTGAAGTTGTTCAGCCCCGTCAGCTCTCTCCCCCAGTCCGGCAGGTAGCCGGCGCCGAATACTTTCAGCTCTTTGGGGGCCGGTACGGAGATTGATCGGGACAGCCAGATCACGCCGCCACGGAAGATCATCATGCCGCCCAGTGTGGTAATAAAGCCGGGAATGCCCAGTTTCGCCACCCAAAAGCCCTGCCAGGCGCCTGCTACCGCGCCGATCGCCAGGCTGAGCAGGACGGCCAGCCACCAGGGGAAGCCAAGATCACGCGCCGCAAGCGCCATGGCCATGCCGGCGAAACCCGCTACCGATCCAACGGACAAATCGATCTGGCCGATCACGATCACCATCAGCATGCCTATGGCCAGTATCAGCACGTAGGCATTGCCCGTGATCAGGTTCTGGATGTTGGAGGATGTAATCATTTTGCCGCCGGATATGATGTTGAAGCCGATCAGCAGCACCACAAGCGCAATGATCATCGTAAAATTCCGAAAATCGCTGCCCAGTATTTGTTTGATGGTCTTTTTCATGGGAATGCCGTCCTTCCTCGGTTTTAATTATTGCGCGGTTAAGGTTGTCATCATCCTCATCAATGTTTCCTGGTCCGTATCCTTCCCTGCGACCGAGCCGGTGATCACACCCTCGCACAGCGTATATATCCGGTCTGCCATACCCAGAAGTTCCGGCAGCTCCGACGACACCATCACAACCGCCTTGCCCTGATCGGCCAAGGCGTGGATCAAGCGGTATATTTCGTACTTCGCTCCAACATCAATGCCGCGGGTCGGCTCATCCAGCAGCAGTACCTCCGGCTGCGTAAACATCCATTTGCCCAGCACTACCTTCTGCTGATTGCCGCCGGAAAGCGTATTCACACCGGTGCCCACATCGCTCATCTTGATATTGAGCAGGTCCCTGTACTCTTCGGACACCTGCCGCTCCCGGTCGAGATCCAGCAGCATGCCGCGCAATATGCCCCTGAGATTAGCCGATACCACTGTTTTTCTTGTTGAGTCAAGCAGGTTGAGGCCAAGCGTTTTGCGATCTTCCGGTACATAGGCAATTCCGTGCCTAATGGCGTCGCTCACTGAGTGTATCTGTACTTCTTTTCCCTTTATTTTCAGTACGCCGCCTCTGAAGATGCCATAATTCCTCCCGAAAATCGACCGCATAAGTTCCGTCCGGCCCGCGCCCATCAGACCCGCAAAGCCCACGATCTCACCCGAGCGCACATGGAAATCAGAGTTTTTGCACACCATCCGTCCCGCGATGTTGGGATCCTCAACCAGCCAGCCGGATACCTCAAATATGACTTCACCCGGATGGGATTCATGCGCCGGGAAACGGTTTTCCAATGTTCTTCCCACCATAGAGCGGATGATGCGGTTCTCGTCCACATACCCCGCTTCCACGGAATAGGTCTCCACTGTTTTCCCGTCTCTGATGACAGTCACCGCGTCGGCAACCGCAGCGATCTCATTGAGCTTGTGAGAGATCATGATGGAGGTGATATCCTTTGTTTTCAGCTCCCGCATCAAAGCAAACAGGTTATCGGCGTCCGCTTCATTCAGCGCGGATGTCGGCTCATCCAATATGAGCAGCTTTACATTTTTTGACAGCGCCTTGGCGATCTCCACCAGCTGCTGCTGTCCTACACCCAGGTTTTTAATGGGGGTGGAAGGGTTTACCGCCAGCCCTACACGCCTGAGCAGGTCCATGGTAAGCTTGCGCGATGTGTCCCAATCAATAAGGCCGTGCTTTACAACTTCATTGCCCATGAAAATATTTTCTGTAATCGACAGCTCGGGGATCGTGGTCAGCTCCTGATGGATGATGGCGATACCCGCCTTTTCCGACTCCTTGATATCCTTGAAGGTTACTTCATGCCCCAGGAACATGATTTTTCCCTGATAGCTGCCATGAGGGTGCACGCCGGACAGTATCTTCATCAGGGTCGATTTTCCCGCCCCATTCTCCCCACAGATGGCATGTATATCACCGCGCCGGACTTGAAGCGTCACATCATCCAATGCCCGCACACCCGGGAACTGCTTGCTGATCCCCTGCATTTCAAGAATATAGGGATTGTCCATGTTTTCCCCTTCCCGCGATCAGAAACTGCCGCTTAACTTTTTAGGTCGCTAAAAACATGCTTGGTGTCTGCAGCGCCTTATTCGTAGCCACTGCCGCCGCGCCAAACAATGTAGGGTTTATCTTCAGTTCGGAAATCTTGATTTGCACCTTGTCAAATATCTCAGGGAGTACGCGCTGACGCACTATCTGCTGCACAGTCGGCAGAATCAGTTCCCGGCCCTCCGACACACTGTCCCCGATGATAATAACATCCGGATTGTATGCATAGATCAGGCTCACGCATCCGTACCCTATATACTCAGCGACCTCGCGTATAACAGACAAAACCTCCTGGTTCCCGGCGCGGGCAGCCTGAAAGACCGATTCACAGGTATGGGGCATTATTTCAAACGCGCCGGGAGCGCGGCTCACCGCCTTGCTGATCAGAGCTTTTGCGGAACAATACATCTCAAGGCATCCATGATTGCCGCATTCGCATTCCGGCCCCTGGACATCCGTACTCATATGGCCTATCTCACTTGCGCAGCCCTGGGTACCCAGCAGCAAAGCACCGTTCTCTATGACCCCTGAACCCACGCCCTCGCCTACCAGAAAATAGGCCAGGCTGTGCATGGACTGGGGATGGTCCCCAAAGAGCCATTCCGCCAGCGCGCCGGAATTGGCGTCATGCTCAATAAAAACAGGTTTATTGAACGCGTACTCCAATTCCTTTTTAAAGTTGATATCACGCCAGGCAGGCATTTGAGTGATCACAGCAATGCGGCCTTCATTGCGAAGATAGGGACCCGGCAGTGCAAAGCCTATCGCTACAACATTTGGATAGTCCACGAGCAGGTCACTGACCCGCTTCTTCAGATTATCAAGAACCTTAAGCGGCGGTTCATCATTGCCGTAGGGCATTTCTGTCTGATAATAGACTTTTCCGTAGATGTCAAACACACCCAAGCCGATCAGCTGGCGTGAAAACCGCACCCCGATGATCTGGTGCTTATCAACATTCAAGGTTAGCCCGATAGAACGGCGGTTGCCGCTCCCTTTGATCCCTCCCACTTCCGATACTATGCCCATCTCGATGAGCGCTGCCACTATCTTAGTGATCGCGGGCTGGGTAAGGCCGGTTTCCCTGGCTATATCCGCGCGGGAACACACTTCCCGCCGTTGCAGGATCCTAACAACGGCGGAACGATTCATCTCCATCAAATCACTGTTGTTTCCACCGGTCTCTCTTATCATCAGAATAGCCCCTTCTGCCTTTAGCACACCGCTTGTCCGGGTTCCCATACGTTCGGACGCGCCGGGATGAAAAAACCACTCGCCTGCGCTAAAGTAATCAGAATTAATTAGTTATCTCTGTTAATACATTAGCACATGAATGTATCTATGTCAACACGTTTTTATCATTTTGGTCCATATTCTTCTGATAGCTACATTTCCACTGATGAAAACCCTCCCACAGCCAATAGGTTCAAGCTTGGACCTTAATCGAAATCATATAATACTGATTCCAAACTTTAACGCATCGTCTCGTTGGTACTTTTGCCTCAGCGCTGTGTCGCCGGTAGCTTGACGTAGCGCTGCTACGCCTGCGCTCCCGCTCCTTGCGCGGAGTCAAAATTACTCAACGCTTTGGATGCGCTAAAGTTCCTCATCAGTATAAAAAAGGCTTGCCGTACGGCGAAGCCCTTTAGTTATGTACAAGAAACAGCTCAATGGGAGCGCGGCAGATCTGAGATGCCGGAACACTTCGAAAGGCGCCCCCGCTCCTCAGTTCTGCTTATAAAACAAGTGCTGCGGCATATTATTAGCCTGCGTCAGGTTAGCTGCCTGCCTGCGTGCTGCTCTGTATACCAAGGAGCTCGGACACCGTTACCATCTCATAGCCCTTCTCCTGAAAATAGGGCAGGATGGTTTTTAACGCCCGCAGATCCCTCTTGCGGCCGTGCAGCAGAATGATGCTGCCGTTCTTTGTCGTCTGCATGATCTTCTTTGCGTCGGTCGAATCGATATCCCACAGCACCGCGTGTTCGTAGCCCGCCTCGTTGACCGCCTTGGCAAAGGCGCTTCTGGTGCCGGTGTAGCGCCCCGCGCCAAAGGGGTAGCGCACGGTGTTCATCTCGTGGCGGAAACCCAGCGTTTTTTCCAGCCTGTCCTCCATGTTGTTCAGCTGGGCGATGATGCTGTCGCGGCTTGCCTCCTCCAGGTTCCTGTGCGTATTGCTGTGGTTGCCCAGCTCGTGCCCCTCAGAAAGGGCGCGCCGCCAGCTGTCCCTGTCCTTTTCAAGCAGGTTGATGCCGATAGGGTAGAGTGTCAGCTTGCAGTTATACTGCGCCGCGATATCCAGAAACTCGGGCAGCAGTTCGGGCTCATACCAGTCGTCGATGGTGATGGCGATCCGCTTTTCCTCCCGGCTCCCGTTGGTATACTGGGTGATGTACTTTTCCCGCTCCTGCGCGAATACACCCGATACCATCAGGCAAAGCAGCAGGCAGGTTACAAGCAGTTTCCGCAAAACCGTACCCTCCTTCAAGAGTGATTCCAGTATAGGAAAGCCTTGGCATACTGTCAAGCAGCCAGAACACACGCCCATTCATCCAGGCCCTGCCCGAAAATCTGTTCTTCATTGTCTTCTCAGCACGCCCGTGATAGAATATCTCATAAGGTTTTGCGTTAGATTCTTTATGAGAACAGGATGTGTATTTAGTGATTTATCTGCCGCTATCCATTTTGGCGATTGAAGACGAGAACGACAAGCTGTTCATGGAACATCTATACATAGATTTTCACAGCGCAATGCATCGAGTTGCGTTAGGTGTTCTGCATCATCATCAAGATACCGAGGATGTGGTTTCGAGCACTTGCATCAACTTGTGCAAAAAAGTTCCGCTTCTGAGAGGGATGGATTGTAACACTTTACGCGCTTATATTCTCATTAGCGTCAGGAACACAGCATTTAATTTGGTTCGAGAACGCGGCAAAAAGCCGGAACAATTATGGGGAGAATCGGAATATCTGGATAGTTTGCTCAGTTCACAGGACCAACTTGAAGATGATCTGTTTGCCAGCGTTGACCAAAGCAAACTTACCGAAGCCATGATGCTCCTCCCGCCTCGGGAGCGAAACTTGATAGAAAGCAAATATATTCTTTTGCATTCAGATCAGGAGATCGCAAAGGAGCTTAACATCAAGCCTGCCAGCGTTCGTGTAATGCTAATGCGTACCCGCCAAAGGTTAAAGGACTTAATTGGGGATATGAATCATGAAGAATAAGAGTAGCAGCAACCCAGTGATTAACTTGTGTGAATTGCAAAAACAGCTTGGTGAAACGAAACTCAAAATCGCTCTTTTACAGGCGGCACTGTTAGAAGACGAAAGAACGCAGCGACATAGTTCGCAAAGTTCTGATGACCCGGCAGAATCATCGCATGCCTCTCCAAACGAGGATACGCTCAGAGCCATTCGCAGCGAAACAAGAAGATTGCGCAAATCAAACAGCCCGAGCATTCTTCCTAAAATTATGAATGTTGTTGCCGCTGTGCTCCTGCTAAGTTTCATCAGTTTTGGAACGGCAATGGCTGTGTCATCGGATGTACGAGTCCTGGTGATGAAGCTCCTATACAAAGTTACTCCGCAGTATACCGAGATTCATTTGGTCCCAGCTGAGGAGGCATCATTAGATATTCCATCAGCCTGGTCAGGCACGTATTATCCTTCATATATTCCGGCTGATTATCAATTTCACAGCATTCAAGGGAGCAGTCCAATATTGGATGCCGTTTATGTTTCGGGCGAGAATAAACTTCTTCGCTTCAGCGAAAACGAAGGAACGGTGGTCGGAAATATAGATACAGAAGGCTATGCTATCAAAGAAATACAACTTTACGGAACGAAAGCATTATTGGCTGACAAGGAAGGTAAAAGCAAAGTGATTTGGCATCAGGATGGCAAAATCCTGACAATCACGATAGATGACACTGCAGAAATCGCCCTCGATGTCGCCAAAGGTGTAAAAAGAGTAAGATAATTCTCAAAACCATGTAACATTCCCCCTTTCTTCGGTGTCTTAAGAGATAGATAGAGAAGAAAGGGGTTTATTTATGAAAATAACAAGAATTATGGCAACACTTCTGTTGAGTTTCGCATTTCTATCGAGCTATGCGCAAGCTGAAACCGTGACTCCAATGTACATCGGGATTGATGACATCCGGGTCAACCTTACCATCAGCAGTTCTGGGACAGCAAGTTGTAGCGCACAGGTTAATTCTTCATCAAGTTCTTATAACCCTTCACTTACCGCGACACTGAAAAAATCACCAGATGGAATTGCTTGGACTTACGTGGCTTCCTGGTCTGCTTCCGGAACATATCTTACTGGTGCAGGACTTAGTAATGAACTCCCGGTATCTGCTGGGTATCAATATAAACTCTTTGTTACAGCAAGAATTCACAATGCAGCCGGAGTGCTCATTGAAACAGCATATAAAAACTCAAGTGCGGTTTCACATTAGCAATTATTGCCTGCATTGGAGAGATTCCGAAATCCGGCAATCAATAAAAAGAGAGGTGATGCTATTTTGGTATAATTGGCTATTTGCTAATACTATCCAACTTGGGGGGTGATTCTATTGAACTGATCTTGATCTCTCGAAGCGCATTCTTCCCTTAAGAATCAGACATCGACTTAAATAGCTCAACGACAAAGCCAATGCAAAAAAGCAAAATGAGATTCATCATGAAAATCAAGAAAACGTTAGCAATGCTTCTACTTGTTGTCATGCTTGTGTCCTTCGCCGCATCAGCAAGTGCCCTGAGCGTCACAGGAGGAATGCTCAGAATGCGTAGTGATCCAAGCACGGATTATACCGCCATTCTTTATATGCCAAGTGGGACAACCGTTTATCTGAGGACACATCCCGAACTCGGGTCATACAGCAACGGTTTTACCTATGTTTATGGTAGTGGCTATTTATCAGGACAGTCTCCCAACAACGATACATGGAAGACGGGTTGGGCAATGTCTAGCTATCTCAAGTAACCTATAACAAGATTTGAATCTATCTGCTGATTTAGAAGATATCGCTGCCTGGAGTGGTTAGCCCGCTCCAGGCAGCAGAAAGGTGCTGAAGATGAGAAAACTCTCCATTTTGCTGGTATATATTGTGTTTGCTACGCTCATATCGTTTGCTTTGGCAGAAGGCAATATCTCCGCTCACATTGACTTTGAATCGCCTATAGGCCTAAGTGGTGAAAACCCCAGATTTCTTTTAGTCAATGAAACCTTATATAGTTTCAGCAAGAAAGAAGGACAAATTCTTTCGTGGACGATAGGGGATTCTGCAATAACTCAATATTCCTCCTTACCGGCGGTGCCGATTGAAAGCTCCGTCATGCAGTACAAGGAGATGAGCGTGACAAAGCAAATAGAAATGGAAGCGATAGTTACTCACGTCTTCGCGGGAAATGATAAATTATGGGGCTTGAACCAGTACAGTGGAAAATTCGGTCCAATATCCGAAGAAGGTATAGAGTATAGCAAGTATTCCTTAGACTTGAGTGGGTTATATCCAAATTCGAACCATGACTCAGACGTAGTTTATTCCGGGTATGTGTCGGGAAATTCTCTTTTCCTCTTCAGCTTATTGATGAAGGATTCACTCGTAGCGGAATTTGATATTTCGACCGGCGTTCGAAAAAATACTTCACTTGAGTTCATCGGATATGCATCCGAGTTTCGCGAAGGTAAAGCTTTCTATCGGGTTAACATCCAATCTGCTGATAGAGCGGGTGGATACACAGAAAAACTGTATGAACTGGACTTAGCAACAGGAAACCTTATTCCTATGGCTCTTCCTGTTTTTGAAAACGCAAACGAAGAAATCCAGCTGGGCGGCGCATATTACTTACCCGAAACATCTGTTCTGTATCTCGCAGCTTCAACATCCATAGGCATTGATTTGGATATGCGTCTCTTTGCCGGGGCCGCTGGCAACAGTTACAGCGAAGTATTACAGCTGCCGAGATCACGAGCTGGATTTTACAGCTTATGCCGGCCGGTCGACCCGGGAAAGGTGATTGCTGTTGATGCCTATGGCGCAACCGTCTTTGATATTGACGAAACGTTTGGCAGAAATTAAAGGGGGAGCTATGATGATGAAACGGGTTATGTGTGGATTGTTAGTCATGTTGCTCAGCGTGTGTTTTGCAGAAACTGCAATGGCTCAAAATGAAGGATTCACGATAGCGCAATATCACAAATTGTTAGGAGATGTTTCTTTTCAACCGAAGCTATCTCGCATTCGTTTAGTTGGACAAAACACTTTCTACAGCCTGGAGGACGATGGAGGCATCTACTCGTGGCAGATAGGTCAATCGGATGTATCACTCTTGTGTCATGTCACGGTTTTTGACAGCACTGCTCCCTATGCTCTTTTATCGCCTGCTCAGCAGCTACAAGCACATGAAGCTGTGACCCATATATTTTCCGGAAAGAGTCATTTATGGGCATACAATATACTCTTCGGGAGATTTGGCAAAGTAACCGCTCAAGGCGTTGCGTGGAAAGACACTTTCAACGTTAAGGATGAGAGTTGGGACCCTCGCAGATACGGAGATATTGTCGGAGGTTTTGCCGATGACAACTTCTTGCACATAGCATACAATGACACATACCATCGCATTGATCTGGAAACCGGTATAAGTGATAGTTACATTCTCCCTATAGGCACATACGGATTTCAGCCTTACAAAGATAACAATGCACTTACATGGAACCTTACGAGCTCTATGTTTGAGATTTACGAAATCAATTTAAATAACGGGGAATATAACCGCCTTCCGATTGCTCTGCCGAAGGACGAGTATATAATTGGACTAGAATATTTGACTGCAAGCAACAGCCTCTATTTGATGACTCTAAGCGAAGATGGAAAAAGCCGACTGTACTTATCAAGCGGAGGGAATGAACTTGCTAATATGGGCATTGTCCGGGAACTTGGTCGCATCATATTCCTTGAAGATGAAACCTATGCCTTGGTTGATGAAAAGGGCATTACGATAAAGAACATAAAAAGCATCTCACAACCAGGTAAAACCATTCTAAGGATTAAGGGTTTTTTTTCCTATGAGGGAGCGGCAATCAGATTCATGCAGGATAACCCGGATGTCGTCGTAGAGTTACAAAATTCCGATGTAATTGATGAGCAAGATTTTGTTTCTATTATTACCGGCAGCTCCGATATTGACATATATTCCATGTTCACCAGTCAGCTATTCAGAGCGGTCAAGGAAAAAGGCTACGCGGCGAGTTTAAATTGCAGTGATGTCTTAAAAAACTCGGCTGAGAGTATGTATCGTGTTTATAACGAAACCATTACGAATGTAGAAGGGGATATCATCGCATGGCCAGATCCATTTATTGTTTTCAAGACCTTGGCCATAGATGTCGATCTCTGGAAGGCTTGCTTTGGAGAAAAACCTTACCCGGCGACTTTTCCGGATATGCTTAATGCCATGACAAAGTGGGAAAGGGACTTCAGCAGCCAAAACGAGAACACGATTGTCTATTTTCCCGGATCAATACAAAATCTGCTGTTTAATATGGTGTTCAAGTATATTGGTAATTATGAAACGAAAGACACTTGGATTGATTTCAACACCACATACTTTCGAGAGAGCCTCTCTGCCTTTGAGAACTTGATTGCTGTGCTCGATATAGAGAGAATGGAGCAAATCGTAGAGAAATCTGATGAAAACAACCGGTTTAAGTCACTTTTTTGGGCTGAAGGGCTTTACGGTGAAAACACATCATTCTTCAACCCCGAAGACGATATGCAAAGGACCGCATGGCCGGTGTTTGAGCAGGGAAGTGATCCTATCATGGAGGTAACTTTCGTGGCGCTTTGGATTAACCAGAACTCTTCGAATAAGGAAATTGCAATCAGGTTTCTGGAATCGCTCACCAATAAGGAGAATGTAAGCCCCAACATAAAGTACATTCTCTATGAGGGATTAACAGAAGAGGTGGAAAACCCGGATTACAAAAAAAATGTACAGGAACTGACAGAAAGAAAACATGAGCTGAGGAGCGCCCTGCAAGAGGTAGATGAAGCAAATGCCAGATTCTTTGAGGATGCTATTAAGGCTCTGGATGCTGATTTAGCCAGATTGGAAGACAGTCAATATATTGTTACAAAAGCCGGAATTGAAAGATACGCAAAATGGGTCAAACAATTAAAGTCTACGAGTGATTCCTACTACTTAACTCAAAATGATACAAATGATGAGTTTTCGAAGAAACTCATTGAGCTGTGTGCCCTGATTGTATCCGGAGCAATGAGCGGAGACGAATTTATAGAGCAATTGAATGGAATTTCTAGATTAATATATCTTGAAAGACGCTAAATTTCAGGCACTGCCGGCACCATACAGCGATATATATCTGACCACACATACCATTTCGAACTGAGCTCGATGTATCCCAAACGCGCCGCTTATCCTAATATCATCCTGTCCGGTATCTCCTCATGCCCGCCCCTGGCCTTTTCAAACAGCTTCAGCAGGTCTTCCACCGTCAGGCTTTTCTTCTCTTCCCCCGATACGTCCACGGCGATGGTGCCGCCTGACATCATGATCAGGCGGTTGCCGTAGCGGATGGCGTCGCGCATGTTGTGGGTGACCATCATGGTGGTCAGATTGCCCTCATTGATGATGCGGTCGCTCAGATCCAGCACCTTCCTGGCGGTTCTGGGGTCAAGCGCCGCGGTATGCTCGTCAAGCAGCAAAAGCTTTGGCTGGCGCAGGGTGGCCATCAGAAGGGTCAGCGCCTGCCGCTGCCCGCCCGAAAGCAGGCCGACCTTGGCGGACAGCCTGTCCTCCAGGCCCAGGTCAAACATGAGCAGCGCCTTGCGGTACTCCTCCCGCTCCTTGCGGGTAACGCCCCAGGAGAGCCCGCGGGGGCTGCCGCGGCGCTTGGCCAGGGCCAGGTTCTCCTCAATGTTCATATCGGCGCAGGTGCCCCGCATGGGGTCCTGAAACACCCTGCCCAGGTGTTTGGCGCGCTTGTACTCGGCCAGGCGCGTTACATCCGCCCCGTCGACGATGATGCTGCCGCCGTCAGGCGGGTATACGCCTGCCACGCAGTTGAGCAGCGTGGATTTGCCGGCGCCGTTGCCGCCGATCACGGTAACAAAATCGCCTTTTTCAAGCGTCAGGTTCACACCCTCCAGCGCCACGCGCTCGTTGACCGTGCCCCTGTTGAACACTTTATACAGGTTGGTGACCGTCAGCATCTCACTGCCCTCCCGGCAGCATACGCCGCCTTCCTTGCGTCATCTTTTTCAAATTGGGCAGCGTCAGCGCCAGAATGACCGTGACGGCGGTGAACAGCTTCAGATCGTCCGCCGGCATGCCCAGCTTCAGCACGAAAGCGATGATCAAGCGGTAGATGATGGCGCCCATCACCATGCTCGACAACCGGATAAAGAAGCTGCGCTTGCCAAACAGCACCTCGCCGATGAACAGGCTGGCCAGGCCGATGACGATCGCGCCGGTGCCCATCTGCAGGTCGGCGTAGTTCTGGGACTGGCCGATCATCGCGCCCGACAGCGCGATCAGGGCGTTTGACAGCATCATGCCCAGGATGATCGTCGTATCGGTGTTGATGCCCTGCGCGCGCACCATGTGCGCGTTGTTGCCCGTGGCGCGGATCGCGCTGCCGATCTCGGTGCCGAAAAACCAGTAGAGCAGCCCGATGATCGCCGCGCAGACAAGGACCCCCGCGATGATGACAGAGATACCCTTGCTGACCCCAAGCATTTGCGCCACAGGCGTATAGATGGTGTTCATGCGCAGCAGCGAAATGTTGGCCTTGCCCATGATGCGCAGGTTGATCGAAAACAGCGCGGTCATGGTCAGGATGCCGGACAGCAGGGAGGGGATCTTCAGCTTGGTATGCAGCAGGCCGTTGACCAGGCCCGCCGCCATGCCGCAAAGGATGGCCAGCACCAGGCCGGTATAGGGGTTCCCGCCGCCGGCTATGACCTTCGCCGCGATGGCAGCTCCCATGGTGATGGACCCCTCCGCCGTCATATCCGCCATGCCCA